>NZ_JAVLSX010000006.1:0-483213 GCF_031583795.1 Paenibacillus sp. VCA1
TACGCCTACGTTGCTCATGCTTTCTTCGTATGTACTTGTTTTGTCTGCCGTTTCCAAAGAATCGGGTTTTACCTGTAGAAGTTACAGAAACAGCAGGAACTTTTAAACCCAGATCAATCCCCATGATGTTTTCGTTGTTTGTTTCACTTGTAGGCACTTCTACCGAAATTTGAGCGTACCATTTCCCTGACTTTTCAATGATACGCATCAATCCAAGTTTGGCTTTTCTTAACAGCTCCATATCTCTACTCGTCGCTGTAGCACGAAACGTCGTTTTCTTCGTCTTTTCATCTACAACGATCGGGAAAGCCACTGTATTTTCGGATACCGTGTAGTTTTGATTGTTAACGAAATATACAGGTTTTTTAAGAATGGGACGAACACCAAGTTTCTTAATTTTACTGAAAACACTTTTGGCATCACGAATCGCTTGATTACAAACGGCAGACGGAAGAATGGTTTCTACATCTTTTGTCGTCATTTTCGGAAATGCCCCCAGTTGTTCAGCCCGTTCGGTTAGTTGATTGACGACCCGAATGTACTCCTTTCCCAATTGAACTAAAGTGGCTGGTTGATCAGGAAATATGCGTATCTTAACGGTTAAAACTTGCATGTGTTCACCCCCTTTTCTTTTGTTCTTCAACATAACGCTTTACCGTTTCGCTTGATACGTTTCCAGCTGTACTCACGAAAAAAGAACGTGTCCACAGACTAGCCAAATGAGCAAGATGCTCAAACTCCTGCCTTAATATTCGAGAGGTCACTCCTTTCACTTTTGCCATAACATCTGATGGAGAATCGGTGGGAAGACCGTTCAGGAACAGATGGACATGATCGGGCATCACTTCCATCGCCACAATAATCCAGTTATTCTGATGGCATATTTCAGCTAATAGCTCCTTGAATCGAATTTCCACTTGTTTTACTAACACTTTTCTTCGATAACGAGGGCAGAAAACAAAATGATAACTAATGAGAGATACGGTTGTAGCTGTCCGTCTATATTCTTGTCCCATAAAACAATGGTATCAGTTTAACCATACAGCTACAACAATTAAACAAAAAGAAAAGCACACACGCACACGTGCTATGTGTTTGCCCTTCCCATCCCATAAAGGGATGTTCTGGCAAAGCCGTCTTTCATCCCACGATTAAAACCGTGGGCTTTCAGTCGGCAATTACTGTAATCTTGATCGTAATTTATGCCCGCTTCCGAAAACGCCGTCGATTTGAACATCAGCAAATATCTCATAAAGCACGCTCCTTCAGGCAGGGTTTGGATTCGGCAGCATACTGCCTTTCATCTGCCTTTACTTGAACGACGAACGAAGGAGCGCCAAATCGACAAACGGCAAAATTATTTTTTATCCATGCACTCGGATGCTCGAGCCAGCAGCAGTTCCCGCTCACGGTTGTTTCTCGTCAAAGACGCGGCCCGTTCAAATTCAAGGCGCGCTTCCTCGAAGCGGTCCAGCTTGTACAAAAGGTCGCCGCGAATGCTGGGCAGAAGATGATAGGTCGACAACGACGGCTCGTTGTTCAATTCATCGACGATCTGGAGGCCGAAATTCGGACCAAACGCCATCGCTATCGCCACCGCACGGTTCAATTCCACGATCGGCGAAGGCATGGCGCGGGATAATGCTTCATACAACGCCGCGATTCGGACCCAGTCCGTCTCCCCGGGCGACATCGCTTTTGCGTGGCAGGCTGCAATGGCTGCCTGAAGCGCGTAAGGGCCGTACGGCTTTCCCAACTGCTGGCACCGATCAAGAGCAGCCAGCCCCCGGCGGATCAACAGTTGATCCCACTTGGCCCTGTTTTGGTCCATGAGCAGGATCGGCTCGCCATCCGGTCCGACGCGCGTCTTTAGCCGTGAAGACTGAATTTCCAACAGCGCCACAAGCCCATGCGCTTCGGGTTCAGCCGGCGCAATCTCCGCAAGCATGCGGCCAAGCCTAAGCGCTTCTTGGCAAAGCAGCGGGCGTACCCAGTTTTCGCCTGCGGTTGCCGAATACCCTTCATTGAACATTAAGTAAATGACCTCAAGAACGGCTGCCATTCGCTCCTTCAACTCCTCGCCGACCGGAACCTCGAAGGGAACCTTTTTGGCGCTGAGCGTCCGCTTCGCCCGAACGATCCGCTGCGCGATCGTCGCTTCGGCCGCCAGAAACGACCGTGCGATCTCGTCCGTCGTAAGTCCGCATAACAACCTTAGCGTGAGCGCCACCCTTGCGTCCTGCGACAAAACCGGGTGACAGGTCATGAAGATGAGGCGCAGGAGATCGTCGCCGATCTCCCCATCAAGTTGGCGGTCCATATCCTCTTCCCTATACCATTCGGCGCTGCGGGTCAACTCTTCATATTTTCGGTCGCGAAGCTTGTTTCTTCGCAGCAGATCGATCGCACGCCGCTTGGCCGTCGTCATAAGCCACGCTCCCGGATTGTCGGGAATGCCCGTTTCCGGCCACCGCTCAAGCGCGATCACCAGCGCATCCTGGGCCAGATCTTCCGCCAGACCTACATCGCGCACCATACGCGTTAACCCGGCGATTAATTTAGGAGATTCGATCCGCCAAATGGCATCAATCGTACGCCCTGTGTTAGAAATGCTCACAGCCTAAACTGCCCCTTTATTTTTTCTTGCTTGTCTTCATCCGAAGACAATTCTTCCGGATCAAAAATTTGCCTGAGTTCAATTTCGCCTTGTCCGCCGCCGTGCGGATCAGGCATGCGCATCGCCCACTCGATCGCTTCCTCGCGCGACTTAACTTCGATCAGCGTAAAGCCCGCAATAATTTCCTTGGCTTCCGTAAAGGGGCCGTCCACCACTTTCGGTTTCCCCCCAGGCTCCGGATACGAAATCCGGATGCCGGTGGAGCTTGGCTGTAAACCGTCCGCGGCAAGCAGCACTCCCGCTTTCGCCAACTCCTCGTTATACCGCAGCATGGCATCAAGCAATTCCTGGCTTGGCTTGACGCCGGCTTCCGAATCCGCTGTAGCTTTCACGATCATCATAAATCTCATGTTTGTTCCCTCCACAATGTGATAGCGGGCCGATTTCCGCTCAATTTAGTCCGGTATTGACCGGCCTCTATGAATACAACGAATGAATACAAGACAAATCGACACATCTATATAGAATGAACTAAAGAAATGAAGGTTATAGGGCCGCATCGGGCCCTTTTAACAGGAAGTTCGATGCAAACTTTAGTTCAATCTATCTAACGTTTTTTTTAAATAAAGACCATTTATCATGGAACTCCCTATTAAATTCGTGCTGGAGGGCGATATCCCTGCATGAACTTCCGCGCATGATCATTGAAAAAAGTCCCTCCGTAGTTCAAGTAGTTCATATAGACGAAGCAGCATCGGGCCAAGGATGGGTATAAGCCGGATTTTAGCGGTATCCTTATGCAAAAAACCTGCCGAGCTTCAATGCCCGACAGGTTTTTTACGCTAGTGACCTTATTTCGCTTCTTGTACGCTGTGTCGTTCTTTAAACTCCCGCAATCCGATAATGTTTCCTTCGATCCGGGATTGTTCCGCCGCAAACGCCATCAGGTGGCTTTGAACCGAGGCGTTCGCCGACGTCAAACCTTGGCTTTGACCGTCTGTCCGCACCAGCTTCAGAAAATCCTTCACGAGACGCATGTCGCCGCCGCCATGCCCAACATGGCCTCCCATATCTTCAAAAGAGATCCGCTCGACCTTGCCGCTGCCGAAATGGATGATTTCGATCTCGTTTTTCTCCATCGCTCCGCGGATTTCGCCTTTGGTTCCCATCAGCTTGATCGTGCGGCTGATATCTCTCGTAAACGCGCTCATCGTAAAAGCGGCCGTTACCCCGTCAGCAAATTCCAGGTTTACAACCTGATGGTCCACAACATCGTTATCGCAATGATAGACGCATCTGCCGTAAGGCCCTTCCTGCAGCGCTTTATAGCGGGCATCGTAGCTCATATCGTCGCTAATGGCAGAGGTCGGCCAGTTCGTATCCTCCGTCAAATAGATATTCGGCGCATAATACAGGCACTCGTCCGCAACCGGACATCCGTCCAAACATCGCAGAGGCGCTCCCTCAGGCGCTTCCGAAGCCCTGAAATGGCTGAGCGAGCCGAATGAAGAAACTTTCACGCAGTCCGAACCTGCCAACCACAGCAATATATCGAGATCATGGCAGGACTTCGCCAAAATCATCGGACTGGACTCGTCCTTCCGGCGCCAGTTTCCTCTGACGAAGCTATGCGCCTGGTGCCAATATCCGACGTTTTCATTATGCTGGATCGATACCAATCGGCCGATCGTTTCTTTTTCCAGCAGTGCTTTGAGCGTACTGAAAAACGGCGTGTAACGAAGCACGTGGCAGATCGAAAATACAAGCCCGGCCTTTGAAGCCATGTCGCCCATGCGGATGCATTCTTCGGGATCCGGCGACATCGGCTTTTCCAAAAGCACGTGATACCCCGCCTGCAGCGCTTTCATCGTCGGCTCGAAATGCTGTTTGTCCTGCGTGCAGATCACGACCGCATCCGCCAGCTTCGGCAGCGCAAACAAATCATTCCAATGCTCGAAGCACATCTCGTCCGCCAAACCATGCCTTGCCTTGAAATTCTCTCTCCGCTGCCGAACCGGTTCCGCGACTGCCACGACTTCAAGCTCTGCAGGATGCTGCAGTGCGTAATCCATGTAATTGACGCCGCGCAGGCCCGCTCCGATCAATGCGACCTTTACCATTTTCATCCGTTATCTCCGCTCCTTACGAATACTGTGTTATTCCTTGACGCTTCCGACGGTCATGCCTTTAACAAAATATTTCTGCAAAAACGGATATACGACCATGATCGGCAGTGCCCCCATGAAGATTTGCGCTGTCTGCAGCGTTTTCTCGCTCAGGTTCTCCATCGCTTTGATCTGTTCGATCGAAACCGAAGTCATCTGGGAATTGATCGACATGATCAACGTGGACAAATAGGTTTGCAGCGGATATTTCTCCGGCGAGTTTAAATACAAAATGCCGTCAAACCAAGAGTTCCAATGCCCCACGATCGTGAACAACCCGATGGTCGCGATGGACGGCAGGGAGACCGGCAAATAAATCCGCCATAATATTCTCCAGTGTCCCGCGCCGTCGATCGTTGCGGCTTCGTCCAGCTCGCGCGGAATGGTGCGGAAAAAGTTCAGCATCAGCACCATGTTCCATACATTCAGCGCCCCCGGCAAAATCAGCGCCCAGATGGAGTCAATCAATCCGGTGTTTTTCACGATGATATACGTCGGGATGAGGCCACCGCCGAAAAACATCGTGATCGCAAAAAACCATACGTAGACCGTCCGATACTTAAATTGGTCCACCGCCTTCGACAGCGGATATGCCGTCACAAAGCATAAAAACATATTGACCGCCGTCCCTAGCACCACCCGTTCAACGGACACGCCCAGCGAACGGAAAAACTCTACCTTTTCCCCCAGGTAGCGGTAAGCGTCGAAGTTGAACCCGACCGGCCAAAGCTTGACTTCGCCGGCCATCGCCGCCGTATTCGAGCTGAGGGATACCGAGAGGAGATGGATGAACGGGATGATGCCGAGAAGCGTGATCGCCGTTAGCAGCACCGTATTGAATATGACGAATATCCTTCTGCTGATCGTAGGTTTATGCATCTCTCTACCTCCCGCCTAAAAGATCCGATAATTGTTGTATTTGTAAGCCGCATAATAGGTCACGGATACCAGCACCAAAGAAATCGCGGATTTAAACAGTCCGACGGCGGCGGCAGGTCCGAATTGTTGGCTGAACATCCCCAATCGGTATACGAACGTATCGATGATATCGGCTCCCTCGTATACGGTCGGGTTGTACATGATCAGGATTTGCTCGAACCCGGCATTCAA
Source organism: Paenibacillus sp. VCA1 (assembly GCF_031583795.1). Classification (NCBI taxonomy): domain Bacteria; kingdom Bacillati; phylum Bacillota; class Bacilli; order Caryophanales; family Paenibacillaceae; genus Paenibacillus; species Paenibacillus sp. VCA1. Next base: position 5,893 of record NZ_JAVLSX010000006.1, read on the forward strand.
AATTCCGCCAAGGCTCAGCACCCCAAGCAAAATCAGAATCGGCGCCATGCCCGGCAGCGTAATATGGATCATTTGCTTCCATCTACCCGCGCCGTCCACTTCGGCGGCTTCGTAAAGCGTCGCGTTGATTCCGGTAATGGCGGCCAGCATGACGATCATGTTGTAGCCCATCCCTTTCCAGACATCGGACCCGATCACGATGCCGCGGAACCAATCGTTATCGAGCATGAACATGATCGGCTTCAGTCCGATGGCCGTCAACAATCCGTTGACGGGACCATTCAGCGAAAACAACTCGATAATGACACCGCCAAGCACGGTCCAGGACAGGAAAAAAGGCAGAAATACCGCCGACTGGATAAAACGCGAAAACCAGCGCTTGGTCACCTCGTTCAAAAGCAAGGCCAGAATCAGTGGAACAAGCAGGAACAATACCATCTTAATGACGGCGATCAAAATCGTATTCCAAAGCACCTGCTTAAAATCCGGCATGTTAAACACGTATTTGAAATTGTCAAAACCAACGAATTTGGAATGAAAAAAACCGGAAAGCGGCTCAAACTGCTGGAATGCCATGACGAGCCCGGCCATCGGGCCGTAGGCGTAGATCAGCGTCACGACCACGCCGGGCAGCAGCATGAGATGGAGCAGATATTCCTTTTTCAGCGTTCTCATAGATGGACCTCCCCGTTCAATCGTAAACGGGAGGAATCGCCGGCTTCATCAGGCTCCTCCTCCCGTTTCATCACTTTCAGGATCATTGCGGCAGCTTATGCATGGCTTTTATTTTGCAGCCTCTTTGCTGTACCAATCGTTGACCTCTTGGGTGATTTGATCGCCGCCAAGAGATTTCCAGCTTTGAACGAACTTGTCGAACTCGTCCAGGGAACCGCCCATAATGATTTTTGTAAAGGATTCCTGCATCAGCTTGTCGAGCTGGGCGCCTTTTTCAACCTGCGTTTCCGTCGGCAGGCCGAAAAACTCGTTGTTCACGAAAGCGCCGCTTTCCTTGATTTGCCGCGTCGTTCCCCAGCCCCCGTCTTTTGCGGCACGGCTGAAATATTGACCCCAGTTTACGCCTTTGGAGGCATTGGCCGTGTTGCCCGCAAGATAATCCTGGGCTGCTTTAAAGACGTCGGCAACGTTTTTGTAGTTTTCGTCATCCAGCGTAATTTCCGTCTGTTTCGCATCCAGCGCCTTGTTGACTTCGGTATAAATCGTATCGATTTGGGCCGGGTTGTAAATCCGCGGATTAAACCAGTTGTAGACGTAACCGTTCTCCGCTTTGTTTTGATCGATGTATTTCTTTTTGCCTTTTTCGATATAGAAATTGATCATTTTGATGGCGGCTTCCGGATTTTTCATATTTTTGTTTACGGCGAATACTTTTCCGCTCCGGATCTTCGGCACAAGCGATTTGCCCGGACCGTCAAGTCCCGGAATTTGAACGGCAATCCATTCCGCCTTCGGATCCTTGTCCACGTTCAGGTTCAGCGGGTAGTTCGGATACCACCATTCGCCGTATACGATGCCGACTTTGCCTGCCGTAATGTCTTCAACCGCTTTGTTTTCGTCTTTTAATGCAAATTCCTTATCCAATATGCCGTTCTGATACCAGGTCTGAAGCTTGGCAAGCGCGGTTTTCACTTCCGGCTGGATGAGTCCCGGGACCAGCTTGCCGCTGCTGTCCTTGATCCAGGCGGATTGGTTGTCCCCGATCGAAGGATAGGCACCGAAGCCGTTAAAGAATCCTCTCAGGTCGTATGCCCAGAAAAACAGATTCTTTTGCAGGGATACCCCGTACGTGTCGTTTTTGCCGTTTTGGTCCGGGTCGTTTTTCACGAAGGCTTCGGCAACCTTGTCCAGCTCATCCATCGTTTTCGGCGGCTGCAGCTTCAAATTATCGAGCCAATCTTTGCGGAGCCAGAGCAGCTGCGTCGAGAGGAACGGGTCCTCGAAGGCTGGGATCGCGAGCAGCTTGCCGTCTTCGGAGAATGTCTTCATGGCGAAGCCGCCGTCGGAATCCATGTATTTTTTCAGTTCAGGCGAAGCGTAATCGTTGTAGGCTGCCGTCAGGTCGGCCAACATGCCTTGCTTTTTCAGCTTTTCAAAGTTTTTCTGGTCGAGCTCCATAATGTCCGGCAGGTCGGCCGAAGCCATCGCCAGCGAGAACTTTTGCTCGAATTGGCTGGACGGAACGGTCCATTTGTACTTGACTTCGATGTTAAGCATGTCTTTCAAATCTTTGAGGTAAGCGTTTTGTTCCGGCGTAATGCCTTTCGGCGTCCGCGGGTCTTCCGGAGGGTTATAGCCGAGCACTTCCGTCACCGTCACCGTTTCGGGGTATTTGCCGAGCGGTTCGGGCGGCGCGTCCGAGCTCTTTTTTTCCTCTTTGGAGGACGGTTCCGCAGCCGAGTTTGCCGATTCCTTGCCTTGGCTGGAGCATGCCGTAAATAACGAAAGCGACATCGTGACGAGCAAAATCATTTTCCATGGATTGATTTTTTTCATATTCAACGCGTTTCCCCCTTTGTCTATGCTGAAATGCCAATTGCTTTATGTGTTTAATTATAGGTTTCAGAAGAAAACGCTATCAATTTTGAGTTTTTTACTTCTCTTTCACTTTATTTACTTTTTTCAGGATTTTACAAAAATTCGATTCCGGCCGCTCTCGGGACAGTATATTGACGAAACGAAACCGTTTCACTCCATATATCGCCGATGGATAGTCGCTCTTTGGATTTTTGCATAATCCTTTCTAGAATGGCTTGGTTCCGTTATCCCCGTCTCTCGGTTGAACTGCGGTATTCCTGCGGGGATATCCCCGTCTTCTTTTTGAAAAAGGTCGTAAAATAGGACTGCGAATCAAACCCGACGCGGGCGGCGATTTCGTTCAGCTTCAGGTTGGTGTGCATCATGAGGTGCACGGCCGCCTCCAGCTTTTTCGACTGGATGTAGTCCAGCAAATTTTGTCCCGTCATTTGTTTGTAATAGCGCGACAGGTAGGACGGATTAAAATGCACTTTTTCCGCGATTGCCGTCAGGGACACGTCACCCGCCAGATGATTTTGGACATAGCTTTGAATTTGCCCGATGACCCATGATTTCATGTCTTCCTGCTTCATTTGCTCCGGATCGTCCAAAACCTCCTGATGCCTGTTCGCGTTTTCGATATCGATCACGATCATGTTTTGGCCGAGCGAAGCCCTGGATTTCAGAACCCCGAGCAGCGTTTCATACTGATTAAGAATCGTAGTCCAGCTCTCGCCTAACTCCCCGGAAATGCCAAAAGAGACGGACGCGCCAAGCAGGCTTTCGCATTCGTTTTGCACCAGCTCCAAGATCCCTTTCATATATGCCGTGAATCCTCTCCAACAAGACCCCTCCGGTTCAGGCGGCAAAAAACGGGCGAGCAGCTCTTCCCGGGGCTGGAGCAGCCAAACGAGGATCCCCTCCTCCAAAACGGAAGGCTCGCAGGCAATCGATTCCGGCAGGTAATTGCCGAAGGCCCTTTGCACCGAAACGATCGCTTTCTTCCTGTTCGCGTCCTCCGGACCGTCCACGGTGCCCATGACAAAAAATGCCGGATCTGTCGCGTTAATCCGAAAGTTCAGCTCCTCATACCTTGCCTCGGACAGCAAATCGGAAGCGGTCTCTCCGCGCAAAATCCTGCCCACCAGCTCGTTTCTGAGCACGGGAGCCGCGATTTGAAAATGCATTTTCGCTTTTTCCTCCTGAATTCTGCGGCGGTTGTCCTCGTCAAGCTTAAGGCATGCATCTTTCACGGCACGAAAGATCGGCTCAATCCCTTCGGTTTTCAAGATGTAATTGTCCGCTCGTTTGCGCAGCGCCTCCTGAACGTAGTCGAATTCACTGTATCCGGTCAAAAAGATGATGCGGCAGTGCGGCCAATAATAGACGATTTCGTCGACCAGCTGCAGTCCGCTTTTCTGGGGCATGCGGATGTCGCTGACGAGGATGTCGAGCTTCATTTTTTTTGCGGTTTTCAGCGCTTCCGCAGCCGAGTAGGCTTTGCATACATCCAATTCGAATTCGGTGTTCTCCTGAAAAAGCTGAATCAATCCATTGACGATGACCGGCTCGTCGTCCACGATTAACAATCGGTACATGCTGCCGCCTCCTTCATGCTTTCGAGAATAATGATCAGATCTATTTTTAAGCCGCCATGCCTGCTTCGCGTGACCGTTAAGCCGCTTTCCGGCCCGTATTTAAGCCTTAAACGGTTATTGACATTGATCAACCCCGTATTTTCGATCGTTTTTGAATCCACGGCAAGCTTGCCGCTCAATTGCCCGATCATTTCATCGGTGGCCAGATTTCCGTTATCTTCGACCGAGACGCGTAGTTTCCCTTCCCCGTACTCCGTGCTTATAAACACCTTCCCTTCCATCATGCCGTCTTCAAAAGCGTGCTCGAACACGTTTTCCACGATCGGCTGGATGATCAGCCGCGGCACCGTAATCGAAGGCGGAATTTCCGTCTCCTCGTCGTATGCAAAAGACACCCTGTTGGAAAACCGGATGCACTGAATATCGCAATAATCGAGCGCGTGCCGGTATTCCTTGTAGAACGGAACCTCGTCGGCACCGCTTCTCGTAATGTACTGATAATAGCTGCCGAGCCTTTGGGACAGCTCCGCGGCGCTGTCGGCGTCCCCCACTTTGCACATCATGTAAATATTAAAAAAACTGTTGTACAAAAAATGCGGATTGATTTGGGACTGAAGCTGCTTCAATTGGGAATGCTGAAGAGCAATTTTTTGCTCGTAGTTTTCCTCGATCGAATTTTTGAGCCGGCGCGCCATCTTGTTGAAACTGTTAAACACGTAATGGAATTCGTCTTTCGTCTTCGATTCGATCGTGATGTTGAGATTGTCGGTTTCGATCATATGAAAGGCTTTGACCAGCTTCGACAACGGCCGGTGAATCATCAAGTTGACGGAAAACGAATAGAGGATCATCACGATGATCGCGATAATGAACAGCGTATAAAACCAGGTAATAAATTGGCTTAACGGACGGGTAAGCTCATTTTGGTTCACGTACATAATCATCGACAAGTGGAGCGAGCCGACGTTGCTGCGGGTAATGAAATAATTGACTCCATGCGCTTTTTTGATTTGCGGCCGATCCGGGTTTGCGTTTTCCTCATCCGTCAGCTTCAAAATTTCCGTGGATTCGTCGGTTTGTTTCGCCGTCGTCAGCATCGTCCCGAATTCTTTGCTCCCGAGCAGCACCTCGGATTCCGGGTATAATTTCGCGATTTCATTTAACGCCTGCAGCAGCATCGGCCTGGAAATTTCGATGTAAGTCACAATGCTGTTGTTGTTTGCGCTTTCAATCAGGAATATCCGGTTGCCGCTAAGGTAAAAGGAAGGCTTCGGCGTGATTTTGAGCAGCGACGTGATTTGCATCATTTCATCGTTGGGCGTGCCTGTAACTCCCGAACTCATCGAAATGGTTTTTGCCACGGATTCGACGTATACCCCGCTGTTCACCACATATTCGCTGGAGGCCATCAGCGTGGAGAGACGATCCCTGACCTGGTCGATCAGCTCCACCTCCTCGTAATCTTCCAGCAGGCTTCCGCGGAAGCTTAGCTTTTGCAAATCCTTGTCATTGATCAGCTGCAGCTGCAAATTCCGAATGAAATACAGCTCTTTGTCGAGCTGTTTGGAATAAAAGGACGCCCCTGCCTGAGAGGAATTCAAAATCGCGCTTTTCGTCACGGACATGCCCTTGTAATTCAACCAAATGTTCATGGAAATGAGGGGAAGCAAAAATAAAATAAAAACGATGACGATTTTTTGATAAACATACCATTTGGACGCCTTTCCCGCCGCCTGCAGCTTCATAAGTACCTCCCGCGAATGCTAAGATCATGGAATCTTGTATTCTTTTAGTATAATGATTCACAAAAAAAGAACCATCCTTTTGGATGATTCTTTCCGAATGCGTTATTTTTGCGTTATCCGGTCATGCGGAAGGCAGGCATGCACGCCCTTCACCCCGTTGACGATTTGGGTGATCCGAAGATCGATCGCGGTGCTGCCCAATGCCATCGCTTGAACCCGGTTCAGCCCGTATAAATCCCCCATTAAATCAAGCATGCCGTCCAAGGCTTGCACCGTCGCTTCGTTCAAATCCTCATGGAAGCCGAACGTAATCCAGCCGGCAGGCGTGTTCGCCCGCGGATTTTTTATCCGGACGTCCTCCAAAAGCTGAAGCCTCACCTCCACCTCGTCCATCGGGCATTCGATCGCCTGGCAGCTTACTTCCCCGTCCCCCTGCGCCGCATGTCCGTCGCCGATGGACAAATAGGCCCCGTCAACCGGAACAGGCAAATACAGCGTGCTGCCGCTTACCAGCTCCTTGCAATCGATATTGCCTCCGCAAAAACGGGGCGGCCAAGTTGAATGAACCCCGGCGTCCTCCGGCGGCATCCCGATTACGCCCATAAAAGGGCGAAGCGGAGTCATATATGTTTTTCCGCCGATGCGGCATGTTCCCGTCATTTTTTCTTGATCCAGCGTCCAGTTCAATATAATTTCCCGAAAATCGGTCAGATGCAATTGTTGATTTTGCCAGTTCGGGTACTGCCCGGCGGCCGTAAAACCGTAGCTGCCTGGAATGATCCGCTCAAAGTGGATCGCAAGGGTCATTCCCCGCTTGGCGTTTTCTACGAAAATGGGGCCGAACAAGGCATGCCCTCCGTCCAGTTTTTCTCTTCTTGCAAAAGGCTTTTTTCGGTCGGTATAGGCCGCGCCCAATCCCCAAGCCGCATCCGGGAGGCTAAAACAGACGGAATCTCCGGAAGAGACGGTTAGCAGCGGCGGAACCTCTTTCGTCAAACTCCCGATGAGCGCTTCCTGAGTCAAATCCATCTTATGCAAAGCCATAAAACCTCGCCTCCACTTCAGCTGGGTTTAATATCTCCGGGATCACCCGAACTACCGTTATGTCGAATGATTCAAACCAACCGTGATTCAAAAAGTACCACCCCTACACCTTTGCCATGAAACGTCCCGCAAAATGGATGTCCTCCACCGGAACGTGATCCGCTCCCCCCTCCAAAATGATCCTCACATCCTCCAAAGTATCCCGGACAGGAATCCATTCCGCTTTTTTCCTTGTAAACGGCTCGGCGACGTAAAAAGGTTGGGATAAATACGCTTCCAGCCGCTCCCCCCGCTCGAACAGGACTCTTTCGGATTCCGGGAGCTTTTCTTCACCCCGAAAAAGGACCAAAGGCCTTAAATCCCGGTAACGGCGCATTAATTTTCTGGCCTGTTGTTGGATGGATAAATGCAGCGGCTCTAACTGTCCTCCCTCCAGCATAACCGAAGTGGACGCAACGGGATCGATGGCCGGAAAAAGCCCTCTTGTCGTCAATTCCGCATCGAAACGCAAAAACGTATCCAGCGGGCCAAAGGGAAGTTCTTCATCAACCGATTCTCCGCTAACGTCAACCAAAATCGTCGTGACCGGGCGAATGCCGGCCGACTTCAGTTGTGCTTCGAGGTCGAACAGCTCGCCGGACAATACCATGGCGCGGTCGGCCCCTAAGATGACATCCCTGCTTTTGGCATATTGAAGAATCCGCTCATACGTTGCTGCGGCTGTATCGCATACAGCTTCCGCTTCATGAATCAACTCATCGATGCCTTTCGTATGTTCCGCAGGCTTCCAAAATACGGTTGCATGATCCATTGTTTTGAACCGGTGCATGAGCTCCGTCAGCAATGCCAGCTGCCCGACGTTCTGGCGGGCCACCAGCCCGATGGTGCCGCCTTTGACCAAGGGAGCCAATAAATCAAGCACCTTGATTCCCGTTTCGAGCATGCCCAGCGGATGGCCGCGAATGAGCAATTCGTCCATAGTACACCCGGCAAGGGACGCAAGCGCCGCAAGCGTGCGAACCTCCGCCCTCCCGACCGGTATTTTGCCTGTACAAAGGTTGGATACCGTTGCAGGCCTTAATCCCGCCGAGCGGGCCGCGACCGTTAAATTCGGAATTCTGGCGCGCAGCAGGGAAACGTTCAAATGCAGTTCTTCCATAAATCCCCACCTCCCTATTTTGATTTATACAGTAATTTATTTTCGTTTAAAAGTAAATATATTTCTTTGGAGTTCACACGATAGAAAAATTTGCAGACAAAAAAAACCGCTCCATCGAGCAGTTTTCCATTTGCCAGCCTTTGCTGGATGATAAAGAGAAAAAACACCCTTGATCCGGATCACGCGACGTTTCGGCTTTTCTCACAAGGACGGTTACGAATATTCCAAGGCAAAGATTTTGCCCAACCCACTAGAAAGCTATCGGTTTTTGAACACAAAGCGCAGCAAACCTATGACCGATAGAACAACGACCGCTATAAATATAAACGCAACAATAACGCTTGCCCAGTTAATAGTCATCCAAAGGGTCCCCCATTCTCCAAGTTATTCCCTGTTTATATAACACAACGATCGGATAAAAAGTTATGGTCGAGAGATCCGCGCAACTATTTTTCTATGACCCGAATGACAAGAAAACAAGCTTTTAATAACCTTCATTCCCCCACGCAACTCTTCCAATAGCGCAATAGGATAGATTATCCGACAAAAGAGGTGGTGGAATCGTTGAACATTTTTCATAGATCATGCGTACGATCAAGGCCGGGAAAACCCCGCTTAAACAGCGTAGGATGGATCTCCGCCAACTGGAGCGGTTACGCCGTGTCCGGACGGTCCAAGTCCTTTCGTCGCATATCCGCAAAATGGATCGTCCCTGTTGTGAGATCCAGCTCGCACACTACTTATTCATCCGCTTGGATCGGGATTGACGGTTTCGGCAATACGAGCCTGATTCAAGTGGGAACCGGACATGACTTCGTAAACGGAAAAGCCCGCTACTATGCATGGTGGGAAATCCTGCCGGCGGTTATGACGCCGATCCCTTATCCCGTCCATCCGGGCGACCGGATTCAAGCCGTCATTTCGAAAATCAGAGGTTCGACCTGGCTTATTTATTTGCGGAACGCATCCCAAAACTGGACGTTCCGTACGACAAAACGTTACACCGGGCCGCAGTCTTCCGCGGAATGGATCGTCGAGGCGCCGCAGGTGGGGTCCGCCATATCCGGGTTGGCCCGTATTTCAACCGTCCGCTTTTCCAGCTGCCGCTTGAATGGCCGCAGTCCAAAACTGACGACCGCCGAGCTTGGCATCATGCTTCAGGGAGAACACATTACGTCGGTTCCGACCGCCCCTAACCGCAGGGGAGACGCTTTTCAGGTCAAAAACACCGTAGGGCGTTCTTTGGGCGATGCCGCCTTGCCCAAAAGCTCGTAGTTTCTCTTGGCATGCTTGCCCGGTTGCAGGGTGAAAAACGTAAAAAGCCGGCTTACGGTTTATGTAAGCTGGTCTTTATTCGTTTGGCTTGATTTTAAGCCTCGCAAGGGCCGGATTCCCCTACCCCTTCCTCGTCTGCGAGGGGGTCAAGCCTATATACCTCTTATACATCTTCGTAAAATAGTTCGGATTCTCGCAGCCCACTTTCGCCGCGATATCCGTCACCGAATCGTTGGTGGCAAGAAGCAGTCGCCTTGCTTCCTTCATTCGGCACGTATTGACGTATTCGATAAACGTAAGGCCGGTGAGCCGCTTGAACAGCTTGCAAAAATAATAAGGATTAAGATTGACCTGTCCGGCTGCTTGCTCGACGGTCATTTTTTCGGCAAAATTCGCGTCGACGTATTGGATAAGCTCTTTAAAACGTTCCCGATTGGGAAAATAAACGGCTTCCGGCCGAAACTCTTGCGGATCGGGCATGTGAAGACGTGCAAGCAGCGAAAACAACAGGTGCAGCTTGGATTTTACGATCAATGGATAGGCAGGCGGTTTGGCGGCGAGCTCTCCGATGATGTCGTGCAGGAGTGGCATGCAGCTGGAGTCGGTTTCCTCCCGTTCCGACAGTTTGACCGGAAATTGACGCCTTCCTTCCAAATAGGGCGCGACAAATTGGATATGCAGCGGATCATGAAGCCATTCCCGAAACAGGGATGCGTTCACGACGACGCAATCGTAATGGACGTCTCCCTTCGCAAGCGAGTAGCCGACGTGCAGGCTGCCTCCGGGAATGAGCGCCACTTCACCCTCCTGCAGCACATAAGGACGGCTGTCGATATGGAAAACGGCGTTTCCTCTTTTCATCACCAAAAATTCAAAATGCTCATGCCAGTGCAAATACAGAACGCATTCTCCGGCAGGCACGGACGTGCAGCGATTTTGAAACAGTTGAAACGGATAGGCGCTATTTTCGAGCAGCGTATTTTCCCAAAGCTCCTTCGGGTGGGTCATTTGTTGCTACCTCCGCAAAATCGGACTAGTATTGCACAAGATCATGTAGAGAAATCGGAAAAAACGGCCGTTATAATGAGAGTGTTACGAATACTATAGGCCAATATAGGAGTGATCGCAAGATGACGAAAAAGCATCGGGTTGTCGTCGCGGGATGCGGCGGCATGGCGAATACGTGGGTCGATTATGTCATCGGCAGGGAAGATGGAGAAATCGTCGGGCTGGTGGATATTCATCTGGAGGCGGCGACTGCCATGGCGGAACGGAAAGGTTTGTCCTGCCCTGTCTTTACGGACGTCAAAGAGGCCATTGCTTCGACCGAAGCGAATCTGGTTTTCGATGTCACCATCCCCTCCAGCCATCATCACATCGGTATCGCGGCCATGGAATCGGGCTGCGACGTGTTTGCCGAAAAACCGCTCGCCGAGTCGATCCGGGATTGCCTCGAAATCGTACAAACCTCAAAGCGTTTAGGGCGCACGCATGCCGTCATGCAAAACCGCCGCTATGACCCGCGGATCCGTTCGTTCCGAAACCTGATTGCGGAAGGGACGATCGGCCGGCCGGGATTTATCGGGGCGGATTTTTTCCTTGGCCCGCATTTCGGCGGCTTCCGCGAAGCGATGGACAGCCCGCTCCTGCTGGACATGGCTATCCATACGTTTGACCAAGCCCGGTTCCTTTTGGGCGCAGACCCTGTCAGCGTGTACTGTCATGAGTCGAATCCCCCGGGCTCGTGGTACGAGGGGAACGCTATGGCCATCTGCATCTTCGAAATGTCGGACGGGTCCGTATTTAATTACCGCGGATCCTGGTGCGCCGAGGGGGCGCCGACTTCCTGGGAAGCTTCCTGGCGTGTTACCGGCGAACGCGGGACGGCCATTTGGGACGGACAAGGCGAGCCTTATGCCGAGGTGGTTGCGGCATCCGACCAAACGGATCGGTTTATTCGCGAGTATGAACGTATTCCCGGCAAACCGGTCGCAATGAACAACACCTTCCATCACGGCTGCCTCGACGAAATGTTCGCGGCCTTGCATGAACACCGCAAACCTGAAACCGACTGCAGCGACAATCTGCTTAGCATGGCCATGGTGCTTGCAGCCCTGGAAAGCGCTAAAACCCAAAGCAAAGTCGACATTGTAAAATGGATAAACGCGGCTCAAAGAGGAGAATGACGGTTAATGGCAGGAAGGACTTTGGTCTCGCCAAAGTCCTTCCGTTTGTTTGCCCCATCGCCGTCATACCGACTGCTGCCTGAATTGCTGCGGCGAGGCGTCATACACTTTGCGGAACATTTTGGAAAAGTGGGAGAAATTGTGGTAGCCGAATGTTTTTGCTACATCGGAAATCGGCATGGTGGAGCTTTCGATCAAGTCCTTGGCAAGCGACATCCGAAGATGCAGGATGTAATCCGTGATGGACTCCCCAACCTCGCGCTTGAACAAGCGGGATAAATACGCCGGATTCAAATGCACGTAGCTGGCAAGCTGTTCACGGGTAATCGGTTCGCTCAAATGTTCCTTGATGTAATATTGAATCCTTTGAATGACGGAATGGTTCTGATGCAGCTCCTGGTGAATGATTCCGACCATGCGGAGAGCGGATAGCTCCAGCTGCTCCAAATTCCGGGGCTGCGCATTCAGCAGCATCCCTTCCTGCGGTTGAAACAGCTCGAAGGCGGACAGTCCGTTTTTATGAAGAATATAATGCACCATCTGCATAAACTCATGGCGGAATCCTTCGAGTCCGGATAAGGAAAGCCCTTGAATCTTCTTCATTTCGGAAATCCGGCAGCGGATTTCGTTTTGAAGCTCTTCGAGTTTCCCTTGTTCCAGCAGGATTGTCCAGGTCGAAATCCGCGGAATCATCGTTTGGATCGAATGCGTGCTTTGCGATGTCATGGAGTACACCTGATTGGATTTGTTCAAATTGTTATATTCGATTTCCAGCAGCTGCCTGTACGTCTCCGCCACCTCATACAAGCTGGAGCTTGTGCCGATGTAGCAGGATATGTTGCATCCGAAATACCTGTGGCAGTTTTGGACGTATTTTTCGCATCGGGAATGAAGATCGAACAAGGGGTCCTTCCATGCATCGCCGGCGATCACGACAACGTTTACTCCTTGCTTCGTTTGAATGACCTCGCCGCTTCCGGCAGGCAGCAGCATTTCAGCCGCGCCTTTTCGAATGGCGTATTCCATGATTTCCTCGTCTTTGGTGCTGAATTCACGCAGCCACGACTCTACGCTGACAAGGATAGGCAGAACCGGCGCATCCTTCAAATCCGATAGTTCATGCTCCTCCAAAATACTCGCGGCGTTGTCCGGCGTGCATACGATTCTGCCCGAAAAAAGATCGTTCCAGAACTTGTCCACGATCAGCGGCTTTTTCTTCCGCCACATGTCATAATACGGTTTATACTGCTTGCGCAGCTTATGTAATTCCCTTTCTTCCTCGATCGAAGCCAGCGCCTTGGATATCGTCTCCTGCAGCACGTCGAATTCGACCGGTTTTAGCAAATAATCGAACCCGTCCAGCTGGATGGCCCGTTTCATGAAATCGAAGGCGGAATGCGCGGTCAGGAAAATCGTCTCCGTCTCCGGAGAAATTTCGTTTACCTTTTCTAACAACTCGATGCCCGTGCCTCTCGGCATTTCGATGTCGCAAATCATAATATCGATCGGCGTGCGATCGAAGATCTGCAATGCATCCCTCATATTGTAAGCCTCGTAAACCTCGGACACGTGCAGCTTTTCCCAATCCACTCCGCTTTTGATCCCCATCACCGCATAAATTTCGTCGTCGACGATCAGTGCCTTGTACATCACCGCTGCCTCCATTTCAATACATCAATATGAAGTAAACTGCTCAACCGTCCGGAAAGGAAGTACGATTTTGATTCTGGCCCCCGCATCAGGGGCGTTGTCAAATGACAAGGAAGCTTTTTGCCCGAAAATGTGCTTCAGCCGGTACTGGACGTTTGAAATGCCCAGATGCTGCCCGTCCCGGCTTGCCTTGAAGGTGCCTGATTGAAGCTGCCGCAGCACGTCGTCCGGAAATCCGTTCCCATTGTCCCGGATCATGATTTCCAATTGGTCCTCTCCGGGCAAGCGAATGTCAATTTCGATGTGAAACGGATGATCCATGAAATCGAATCCGTATTTGATCGCATTTTCGATAAACGGCTGGATGAGCAGAGGCGGAATGGCCGCATGCTCCGCTTGATCGGCGATGCGGAACGCATAGGTAATGCGCTCCGGAAAACGGACCTGCTGAATTTTGATGTAACTTTCCATATGCTCCATCTCTTCGGCGATCGTAACCGCAATCTGGTTGGTTTTGGTCGTAAAACGAAAATATTTGACCAGGTTCATGCACATGAGCTGGATAACGCCGTAATTTTTGATTTCGGCCAAATTGTAGACGATGTTGATCGAATTCAGCAGAAAATGCGGATTGATTTGAAGCTGCAAATGCTTGAGCTCGGCTTTATGCGCTTTGATCTGTTCCTCGTATACGCTGATTTTCAGGTCATGGATTTCGGACGCCATGCCGTTGAACGTTTCGTTGATGATGGCGAATTCCTTCGATTTGGAGGAATGAAGCCTCGTATCCCAATCCCCGTGCTTAATTCGCCGCATCCCGCGGATCAGGTTGTTCATCGGCTTCAAGATGATGTCGTTCAGGTAAACCAAATAAATGATCAGCGTGATAAAAGCCGCAATCGATATGAGGACGATAACCCTCCGAAAATGGTATAAGTTTTTCAGCATTTGGGATTCCGGCACAAACGCGCCCAAAATAACGTCCGTTCCCTGGATCCGGTTCATGACGACGACGTATTTCCGGTCATCCTTGTTAATGACCTGATACACTTCGTTCGATTCGGAGGCCAGGGACGTATCCAGGAGATGTCCGCCGATGGCGGACGTATTGGTGATCAACTCCCCCCGGCTGTTAACGAAGCTGGCAAACCCGTCTTCCAGATGGATCAAATCCAGCGGAATCATTAAATTTTCCAGTTCCACGAATGCGCCGAGATAAAAACCGTCCCCCGTGTCGACGAGACGGATTAATGCGTATTTTTCCTGTCCGTATTCGATTGCCTTCCATTCCCGGAAATAATCGCTGTCCGGCTTAACGCCGGTCACCACTTTTTCGATCGTCGTTTTGATCGATTCCAGTTCTTCAAAAGACGAGGTTTTGATCGGCGTGTTGAACAGATCCCGCGTTTTCACCGAATAGATGAATTGGAGATCGACGCTTTTATCGAACCGGTGGTATCTTGTAAGCGTGTTCAATATTCTTGCTTTGGCCAAGTAATATTCGTCCGTATTTTCAGCAAGCTGCGAAAGCGCTGCGATGTTTGGATCTTCCAGCGCGATGTTGTACAGAAAATTCGTTTCCTTGTTCAACGCGGCCTCGATCTGGTGGGAATACAAAATCATCGAGTTTTTATTCGAATCGGCCACCTGCTCCCGGATCGTATTCGACGCGTAATAATTGTTGTAAAGAAGCAGTCCGACGAGCGGGACCGCAATCGTAACGAAACCGATAATCAGCTTGAAGCGTAGCGAGTGTTTAATGTTCAGCAGTTTCATGCACTTCCCCGGCTCTTTAAAAAAGGATGGTAGAATCATGGTTATGGCGTATCACGGTTTATCTAACTCTGAGTATAGTGACATGCGTAAAAAAAGGGAATCCCTTACGAAGGACTCCATTCCAAAGTCCCGGTTCAGAATTCCCCCTGTTGCTTGAAGGTTGCTGGAATTTACTTGGTTTGCGTCTTGGCCCACTCGGCAAGCTGCTTTTCGACTTCGGCTTTCACTTTGTCAAAACCTGCCGCATCCCGCTTCTTCTTCCACTTGGCAATGATTTCCTCAGGATTGGCCGCCCCCGATTTCAACGTCGCACCGAACTCTTGTTCCACGTTTCTAATCGATGCGAGTTCCGACTTCACGGGCTCTTCATTAAAGGCAAATCCGAGAGCGATGGAATGCTCGGATCTTTCATTGAACTTCTTGAATTCTTCCCATTTGTTCGGATCTTCGTTCGCCCAGAGATAGGAGTTGAACTGGTTGCCGAACATCCAGCCGCCCGGATTCGGATATCCTTCGTTGTCGGCGTTCACGCCTTCCGGATAATCAATCATGTTTTCGGATTTTTTGACGTAATGCTTGCCTTCGATCCCCCAATCCAGCATGTTAAGCAGCTTGGGATCGGTGTACAGCAGATTCAGGAACATCATGGCTCTTGCCGGATCTTTGGAGGTCCGGGAAATGCCGAGCATCGCGCCCTGCGCATCACCGGTCGTCGTAAACGGCTCTGCCGTTTCTATCTGAACCAATTCGACACCTGCGTTAATGCTCATTTCCTTGTCCTTGCCCGGCTTCAAGGATTGGGCCACCGCAAAAGCTTTGCCCGCCTTAATCATGTTGATGCCCTGGTCGGCGTCCGATGTCAGGATGTCCTTGTCGAACCAGCCGTTCTGGTTCCACTGATGCATGCGTTGGTAAAATTCAAGGTATTTCGGATCTTCAAGCATATCCACGACTTTCAGTTCTTTGCTGCCGCGAGGAATTGCAAGATTGGACGTGATCGAGTCGTAATTGGCCGCGTCCCAAATATTCGTGAATTTGCTGGAAACGATCGGCGTGACGCCAGGTTCGTTCTCTTTGATCGTTTTGAACATCGCTTCCAGATCCTCCATCGATTTTACGCCATTCGTATCGAACTTGTATTTGTCGACCAGCTTTTTGTCCAGCAGGAAGCCGAACCCTTGGCCGAACTCCTTTTTGGTCGGAAGCGCGAACAGCTTGCCGCCGATTCTGGACCCTTTAATGAAATCCTCGCCAAGCACGCCGGGGATATCTTTGCCGTAGTTGGACATCAGCTCATCCAGCTCCATGTACTGTCCCTTGGCGGCGTCCTTCGCATAAGAGAACCAGCTGGCGGTAAACATCAGGTCAAACGGCTCGTTGGAAATTTTCATCAGGTTCGTTTTATCGTCCCAGGAAGCCCATTCGATCGGCTTCAGCTCGATCGTGGCATTGATTTTTTCCGTCAAATATTTGCTCATTTCGTCCTGCACGAGCTGCAAGTCCTTCGGGGCGGTCGCCGGATACACCAGCGTGATTTTGTAAGGTTTGAGCGAAGATTCGTTTCCGCCTCCCCCGGCCGCCGCAGCGTCTTGCGGTTTGTCCGAATCCCCTTTTCCGCAGCCGGCTAAAGCCAGCATGCCGCATAACATGATCATGAGCGCTAAATAGGCTTTTTTCATTTTCAATTTCATACCCCTCTCGATTATCGCTTTTTTTCGAAGCATGCAATTGCTTTTCAAAACTGGAATGCCCGTCCCACCTCCCCTTTCGTGATGCGATATGTCAACCTTTGACTGCGCCGCTTGTAATCCCGCTGATGTAATACTTTTGGAAAAACGGGTAAGCGAACAATAAAGGGGCTATCCCGACCACGGCCAGCGCCATGCGGACCGTTTCCTGCGGCATTTTGGCAAGCAATTCCCCGACCTGGGCGGTGCTGTTGGATTTCATGAGCAAATACTGGATATTCGTCAGCGTTTTGGTCATCAAATACTGGATATTGTAGAGCTCGGGCTTGTCGATGAACAGCATACAGTTGTACCAATCGTTCCAGTAAGACAGCGTATTGAAAAGACCAATCGTCGCCATGATCGGCAGCGAAAGCGGAACGACGATTTTGAAAAAGATTCTGAGCTCGCCCGCCCCGTCGATGGTGGCCGATTCAATGACGGAGTCCGGAATGCTTGAAGCGAAAAAGCTTCGCATCAGCAGCACGTTAAACGCGCTCAACAACAGGTTCGGTATGATCATCGCAAAAATCGTGTTTTTCATGTCGAACATGTTGACATATGTAATATACCAGGGTACCATGCCCCCGCCGAAGAGCATCGTGAAAAAAATGTAGAAGGAAAGCGTCCGGCGAAACGGCAGGTCCGGCCTCGATAGCGGATAAGCAAACAAGGCAGTGATCAGCAAGCTTACAACCGTGCCGACCAGCGTGCTCAAAATCGTCACCCCGTAAGCTTTGGCGATTTCGGAAAAATCGTTGAACAAAAACTGGTAAGCCGCAAAGCTGATTTGGCTCGGGAATAGGGAGTAGCCGTTTTTCAAGATGGAATCCTCGCTGGAGATGGACACCATGAACACCAATAAAAACGGAACCAACGACACGATGGTGAATCCCCAAAAAAACAGGTGGATGAATGCGGGTCCGATGCGTTTGCTTAAATTCATTCCCCTCACTGTGTCTCCTCTCACGGATTAGAATAAGGCATCCCGTTTGTTGATGCGTCTGACCGCCGCGTTCGCGGCCAGGATCAGCACGAAACAGACGACGGACTGATAAAATCCGGCCGCTGTCGACATACCGATATCGCCGGATTGGACCATGGCCCGGTATACGAACGTATCGATCGTATTGGTCGTCGGGATGAGCGCCCCCGTATTCATCGGCACCTGGTAAAACAGGCCGAAGTCCGACCGCAAAATGCTGCTGACCGCAAGCAGCGTCATGGTGGTGATGACGGGCAGGATGAGCGGAATGGTGATCCGGGTCATCTGCTTCCACTTGCTGGCGCCGTCGATCGTGGCGGCTTCGTAATATTCCTTGTCGATGCCGATAATGGAAGCAAAGTAGATGATCGATAAATAACCGACATTTTTCCACGCATTGACGATGACCAAAATATACGGCCAATATTTCGGCTCTCCGTACCAGGAAACGGCTTCCGCGCCGAACCATTTGATCAGCAGCCGGTTCACGAGACCGCTGTCCACGTTCAGGAAGCTGTACACCAGGTAAGCCACGACAACCATCGAAATGATATGGGGCAGCAGAAACGTGCTCTGATAAAATCGGCTGACCACTTTTTCCTTAATTTCGTTGATAAACAGCGCGACGAGAACCGCTAACACCAAGTTCAGCACGATGAAAACGAAGTTGTACAGGAAGGTATTCCGGGTAATGACGTACGCGTTTTCCGAGTTGAACAGGAATTTGAAGTTATCAAGCCCCGCCCACTCGCTTCCCCAAATGCCGTCGACGTAATTGTAGTTTTTGAATGCGAGAATGACGCCGTACATCGGAATGTAATTGTTGATGAACAAATACACGACGCCCGGCAGCGTCATCAGCAGCAGCCACTTGTACTTTTTTAGACTTCTTCGCAGATATGACGTGTTCTTCATGATCCAGCCCCTTCGCATCGAGTCATGTAAACCTTTTCATCCCCATTCTATCTTGCGGTTCGTCCGGTCAACCACCATCGTCGTGACTTTCTGATGCAACGATCATGACTTCTTGCAAAATCACTCCGCAAGTTGGCCGGAATGGATTGACAGCCTTCGACGTACTCTTTATGCTAGGGTTCATAATAACGCTTACATTATTTATCGTTTCTTAAGGAGGTTTTTCGATTGATAAACGGCAATAGCATTCAGCGGGTTTTTATTTTGGGAATGGACGGGGCAGGCAACTTCATTCAGCATACCGACACTCCGATCATCGATGCTTTTTTGAAAAAAGGGGCGTCTACGCTTACAGCGCAAGCGCAGTCTCCGACCATCAGCGCGGAATGCTGGGGTTCGATCCTGCATGGGGTCACACCGGAAAAACATCAATTAAATAACGAAGTCGCGGCAACGACAACATTCCCTTCCGATTCGCCGTACCCTTCGATCTTCCGCCTGGCGCGGGAAGCTTGGCCGGAAGCGAAGCTGGCCGCCTTCTCCAGCTGGAGGCCGATCAACAGCGGCATCATCGAGGAGGATTTGGGGATACATAAAGAATCTTTGCCGGATGAAGAGCTGGTCGGCGCCATTGAAAACTACCTGGAGCACAACCCCGACGTGAAGCTGCTGTTCATGCAGCTCGACGAACCGGATGCGGCGGGCCATAAATTCGGTTATGGTCCGGATTCCAAGCTTTATCTGGAGGCCATCTCCAAAAATGACGGTTTGTTCGGACGCGTGCTCGGCACCATCGAGAAGCTGGGATTGCTCGAGGACAGCCTCGTCATTCTCCTTACCGACCATGGCGGCGGCGGAGACAACAAATACAGCCATGGCAGCGATCATCCGATGGATAAAAACGTATTCTGGGGATGCGTCGGCCCCGGGATTGAACCCGGCACGGAGGTTCCAGGCCTGTACATCGTCGATACGGCGGCCGTTGCCGCGCACGCGCTGGGGCTGGGGCTGCCGGAAAACTGGGACGCCAAGCTGCCGTCTTTTGTCGGCAATTAAGGCAGGAACCGGCATGAGAAAAACGCTTCATTTTAATCCGAGCGGCAAATTCAAAATCGTTCAGTTTACGGACACGGAATTTGCGCGGCCAAGCGAAGAAGAAACGCGGATGAAGGCCATGATGCAAAGGATCCTGAAAGCGGAAAAGCCCGATTTGGTGGTGTATACCGGGGATGTGATCGCAAGCGGCGGAAGCCCGGACCCGATTCGGGCTTTTAAGGATGCGGTGTCCGTGCCCGAAGAAATGCAGGTGCCATGGGCAGCCGTGTTCGGCAATCATGATTCCGAGGCGGCAAACGTCACGCGCGAGCAGCTGCACAACCTGCAGCTTGCGCATCGCTACTGTTACGCACAACCCGATCCGCCGAATGTTCAAGGGACGGGAAACTATGTACTTGAAATTTTGGGAAGAGATCTTCAGGCTGCCGCTGCGCTGTATTTTCTCGATTCGGGGAGCTACTCGCCGCTGGAGCACTTGCGGTTGGGCTTTTACGATTGGATCCGTCGGAGCCAGATCTCTTGGTATACGGAAACATCTTACCGATTGACCGTAAGGAACGGAGGCTCTCCCCTCCCTTCGCTCGGCTTTTTTCACATCCCTCTTCCCGAGTACAACGATGTTTGGGATTTTTCAGTATGCTACGGGCAAAAGCTTGACAAATATTGCTGCGCGCCGTGGATCAATACCGGTTTTTTTGCCGCCATGGTGGAGATGGGAGATATCATGGGCACCTTCGTGGGTCATGACCACGGGAATGATTTTTGGGGAAGGCTGCATGGAATTCGGCTCTGTTACGGACGTACGACCCGCAACGCTTATTTGGGTCAACCGTTCCTGACGGGAGCGCGGGTCATTGAACTGACGGAAGGGGAACGCCGCTTCGATACCTGGCTTCATCTCGAAGACGGTGCGCTTATACATGATCAGCCCGAACATCGGCCGGAGGGACGGGCGCTTCAGATCTGACCCTCATCAGGTTGGACCTCGCCAAAAACGTCTAAATCGAGTTCCATCACCAGACCCGGGACGGCGCCTTCGTTATCGATTTCCCCGTTCAACCGGAATCCGATGGCTTCATAAAGACTTTTGGCATGCTCATTATCGGGATGAATGCTTAGAAAGATGGTTTTGCAGTCGTATTGCTGTTCGATATAACGAATCATGTGCAGGAGAAATCGTTTGGCATAACCTTTTCCTTGGAAATGGCGGTCGATCATGAAGCGGTCGAGCCACGCGCTCCGCTGCTCGCTGTCCGGCCATCCGTACATGGCAAAGCCGATCATCGTATCGTTATCGTACAGGCCGACGGAGACGGCGTTCAATTCGTAGAAGCATTCGGCCATCGAAAACGCGTTGCTCTCAATGAAACGCTGCTGTTCGGCTGAAACGGATAACGCTGCGGCGTCGCGCCAGTTCCCATTGTTAATTTCCTTGATGTGTAGACTCACGGATATCCCTCTTTTCTTTATGTCTTGTCTATATACGAAATAGCCATGGAAAGGTGTCACCCGAACCCTCCATGGCTATTTATTATCCCCTTGCCTCCTTATGTGAAGACCTGGGTTCTTTATGACAATGCATACGGCTGTTCTCCCTGTTGAAAGGGAGTTGTTCGTAGCGAGTTACCGTCTTTAAGCTAAGGATTGATTAAGGAACCTGTAAAAGTAATGCCTCCAATCGCCGTCGCTGAACCTTCGACAGCCAAAGCATCCAGCGAGTAAGTGACATTTCCGGTACCCGGAGTTATGTCCACATGGTTCACGCTGGTCGTTGCAAATGCATTGTTCCCAGCCGCGTGGGCATTGATGCTGAAAATTAACGTCGCTCCGCGAAGGATTTGCAGTTGGATTGCCGATGCGCCTGAAGCAGCCTGCCAACCAACAACACCTGTTAACCACACCCGGCTTGCCGCCGGTACTCCTGTGATGGTTATCGTTTTTAGTGTGACCGGGGTTGCCGTAATGCTGACCGCCGAGCTTCCGGAAGTATTGGGAGAGTTCTCGGAGACTTGGAATTGCTCGAAAACCCCTGTGGCTCCCGTTGTTCCCGTTGCTCCCGTGGCTCCTGTAGCACCTGTTGCTCCTGTGGCCCCCGTTGCACCTGTTGCTCCTGTGGCTCCCGTAGCACCTGTGGCACCTGTAGCACCTGTAGCACCTGTTGCTCCCGTTGCTCCTGTGGCTCCCGTCGCTCCTGTAGCACCCGTTGCTCCCGTAGCACCTGTTGCACCTGTTGCACCTGTTGCTCCTGTCGATCCTGTAGCACCTGTTGCGCCCGTAGCTCCTGTGGCCCCCGTTGCCCCTGTGGCTCCTGTTGCTCCTGTTGCGCCCGTGGCGCCAGTTGCTCCTGTTGCACCAGTTGCTCCCGTTGCTCCTGTGGCTCCTGTACCACCTGTTGCGCCCGTTGCTCCTGTGGATCCGGTTACTCCCGTAGCGCCAGTTGCACCTGTTGCTCCTGTGGCCCCCGTTGCACCTGTTGCTCCTGTGGCACCTGTGGCCCCCGTGGCTCCTGTGGCTCCAGTGGCTCCTGTTGCTCCGGTTGCTCCTGTAGCTCCCGTTGCTCCGGTTGCTCCCGTGACTCCCGTTTCACCTGTAGCTCCCGTTGCTCCTGTGGCTCCTGTTGCACCCGTGGCTCCTGTTGCACCCGTTGCTCCTGTTGCACCCGTTGCGCCCGTGACTCCCGTTTCACCTGTAGCACCTGTTGCTCCCGTTGCTCCTGTCGCTCCCGTGACTCCCGTTTCACCTGTTGCTCCCGTAGCACCTGTCGCACCCGTTGCACCTGTGGCACCTGTTGCCCCCGCTCCTGTTGCACCCGTCGCTCCTGTCGCTCCCGTGGCTCCGGTTGCACCCGTGGCTCCCGTTTCACCCGTGGCTCCCGTTGCACCTATTTCACCAGTCGCTCCTGTGGCCCCCGTTGCTCCTGTTGCACCTGTGGCTCCCGTTTCACCCGTGGCTCCTGTCGCTCCCGTTGCCCCTGTTGCACCCGTAGCACCTGTGGCACCTGTTGCTCCTGTTGCCCCTGTCGCTCCCGTTGCTCCCGTAGCACCTGTGGCTCCTGTTACTCCTGTTGCACCTATGGCTCCCGTTTCACCTGTGGCTCCTGTCGACCCTGTAGCACCTGTTTCTCCTGTTGCTCCTGTCGCACCCGTTGCTCCTGTCGCTCCTGTTGCACCCGTCGCTCCCGTTACTCCCGTGACTCCTGTAGCTCCTGTAGCTCCTGTTGCACCCGTTGCACCCGTTGCTCCGGTTGCTCCTGTAGCACCCGTTGCTCCCGTTGCTCCTGTCGCTCCCGTTGCTCCTGTTGCTCCCGTTGCTCCTGTAGCACCTGTGGCTCCCGTTGCTCCTGTTGCACCTGTTTCTCCTGTCGCTCCCGTTGCTCCTGTCGCTCCTGTAGCTCCTGTTGCACCCGTTGCTCCCGTTGCTCCTGTAGCACCTGCGGCTCCTGTCGCTCCCGTTGCTCCCGTTTCACCCGTGGCTCCGGTTGCACCTGTTTCACCAGTCGCTCCTGTGGCCCCCGTTGCACCTGTCGCTCCCGTGGCGCCAGTTGCTCCCGCGCCTCCCGTTACACCTGTGGCTCCCGTTGCACCTGTTTCTCCCGTGGCTCCTGTAGCACCCGTCGCTCCCGTGGTTCCTGTCACTCCCGTTTCACCCGTGGCTCCGGTGGCTCCCGTTTCACCTGTAGATCCCGACGCTCCTGTTGCTCCTGTGGCTCCCGTGGCTCCTGGGGCTCCCGTTTCACCCGTGACTCCGGTTGCACCAGTTTCACCAGTCGCTCCTGTGGCTCCCGTTGCACCTGTTTCACCAGTCGCTCCCGTAGCTCCTGTCGCACCCGTGGCTCCTGTGGCTCCTGTTGCTCCTGTTGCACCTGTCGCTCCTGTTACTCCTGTTGCTCCTGTTGCTCCTGTTGCTCCCGTTGCACCTGTTTCACCAGTCGCTCCTGTGGCTCCTGTTGCTCCTGTTGCACCTGTCGCTCCTGTTACTCCTGTTGCTCCTGTTGCTCCTGTTGCTCCCGTTGCACCTGTTTCACCAGTCGCTCCTGTAGCACCCGTTGCACCCGTGACTCCCGTTTCACCAGTCGCTCCCGTAGCACCTGTTGCTCCCGTTGCTCCTGTCGCACCCGTTGCACCCGTTTCACCCGTGGCTCCGGTTGCACCTGTTTCACCAGTCGCTCCTGTGGCCCCCATTGCTCCCGTTGCTCCTGTCGCACCTGTGGCACCTGTTGCTCCGGTTGCACCTGTTTCTCCCGTTGCGCCCGTTGCTCCCGTCGCACCCGTTGCACCCGTCGCTCCTGTGGCTCCCGTTGCTCCGGTAGCTACCGTGTCTCCTGGGTCTCCCGCTGCTCCTGTTGCATCTGTCGCCCCCCGCAGTACAACGGTTCCTCCAAGATAATTAACGCATTGTTCCGCCTGCATCAAATAAAAAATAGAATCAATGATTTCCCTCTCCGCCAGCCTTGTTTCATTTGCCCTCACTAATTTTTTTGCCCGGTTTAATGCGGCAATGGCTTCACGGACATTCCGCGCACAGCTTTTTCTCGTATATCTCGGCCTGATCATGGAGATCTTCTCTGCCTTCTGCGTCTTAATTTCGGTGAACTGCCGGCATTAATTAGTTTATATAAGCTGCGTAATATAATCAGTGCGTCGGATATCTCCGCCGATGCCCTCTCCATTTTTCCAAGCATGATAAATCGTTCGGCTTTTCTCAGTCTGAAAATGACGGCATCCAACTTGTTTATGCGTTTCCGGCGGCAACTCATCTTCCTTCCCCCCTCTTTTAATCACATAACCTGGACCTGCAACCCACAAATTGAATCATTCTTTTTACAATATGGGATAGACGTCTAAGACTCCACGGTTATTGCCCAGCAAGAAGGGATCGGACGGTAAATTTTGATGGAATCGTCCACGATTCCAAAAAGAAAAAAAGCCCGGGTTCGGACTTTTTTCTAAAAAATGATTTATTCGTTCGTCTACATATTGGACCAGAGAACGAAGGAATAGAATTTTGCAAAATCCTGAATTAAGCGTTTCGGGCTTCCGCCGCATCCTTTTCTTCAAATTCTTTCATCATTTCTTTTTGCTGTTCCGGAGAGAGCTTCGCGATGCCAAAGCCGGTGAAACCCCAGATCGTCGCGAAAATAATCCCAGTCCAGCACAACATCGCCCAAGGCAAGTAGGAAAGCGTTGCGACGCCCAGCGTGCCGGCCATATAAGCTCCGGCGGCCGTCCACGGGAGGATCGGCTCGATGATCGTGGCGGAGTCTTCCACCGTACGCCCGAGATTTTTCGGGTGCAGGCCGCGGCGGATATAGGCTTCGCGCAGCATTTCGCCCGGCATCAGAATCGAAACCTGGCCGTTGCTCGTTACTCCGATCATCGTCAAGCCCGTGACGATCGTCGCCACGATGAGGGAACCTGTAGAATGAACGAATTTCAAAATTTTATCGACGATAAGTTCAAGCGATTTCGTAAGCGAAATGGTACCTGCGAACGTAATAGCGCTGAAACAGATGAGCAGCGTTCCCATCATGGAGTTCATCCCGCCGCGATTCAGCAATTTCGGGATGTCCGGAAGGACTTTTTCCGCGTCGAAGCCTTGAACATGAACCATCGAAATATCGAAACCGTTCAAAACGGAGCTGACGACGTCGTGCAGCGAGAAACCTTGGAATATGAGCGCGTTCGCCATCGCAAAAGCGGATGACAACAGCATGATGGGCAGCGTCGGCTTTTTGCGGATCGAACCGTACAAAACGATCAAGACCGGGATGACAAGCCAAAAATTCCAATGGTAAATCGTGCTCAGCGTATCCATGATCGTGCCGACTTTTTCGGGAACGGCAACGCCCGCACCATGCGTATTCAGGCCCGTAACGACATAAACAATGCCTGCGACGATAAACGAGGGCAGCGTCGTGTAAAGCAGGTGTCCGATATGCTCATACAGGTTCACCCCGGTAGACAAGGACGCGATGTTCGTCGTATCGGACAGCGGCGAAAGCTTGTCCCCGAAATACGCGCCCGCAACGACAGCGCCGGCAACGGCGGCCAGGTTGACATCCAGACCCGCTCCGACACCCATAAACGCTACGCCGATCGTTCCCGCCGAACCCCAGGACGTGCCTGTACAGATGGAAACGACAGAGGTTACGAGAAACGCGGTAATAAGCAGAAACTGAGGATTTATAATTTTCAAGCCGTAATAAATCATCATCGGAATCGTTCCGCCGGCCATCCATGCGCCGATCATCAAACCGACACAAATTAGGATGAGAATGGCCGGCATCGTTTTCGCGATTTTTTGCGAGATCGATTCCAAAATATCGTTATAGCTGTATCCCAGCTTGATGGCGATGATCCCCGCGACGACCGTCGAGGCGATGATCAGCGGCTCGGGAGGCAGCTCGAACATGACATACCCCAGGCAAAGCAGGACAACCATGGTGATAATCGGCAGCAAGGCTAGAAATAATGTCGGTTTCTTGATGGTTTTTACTTTTTTCGGCTCAGCCATTGTGTATTCCCCCTGGATATGATGAAATCTGTCTATTGTTTGCGTAAAGGGTACGCTGCCGCCATACGTTCCAGCGCTTCGTCAAGAAGCGGTCTCGGAGCCGCAACGTTGATGCGTATAAAGCCCTCCCCGGCTTGTCCGAAAGATCTTCCGAAACTTACGCTAACCCGGCTTTTTTCTTGAATCCATTCGACTAAATCGCTTTCATGCCGGCTGCACGCCGTACAATCGATCCACAATAAATAGGTCCCTTCAGGCTTGATGACATTCAGTTCAGGCATACGTTCGGCAAAAAAGGCTTCCGTAAATGAAATGTTATCCGTGATATAATCCCGAAGCTCATTCAACCAATCATCGCAGGCCGTGTAAGCCGTCTCCAAGGCCGGCACCGCAAAAAACGTCGGGTTATGAACTCCCGCTTGCTGCAGTCCGTCTTTAAACCGTTCCCGCAGCCGGTCATTCGGAATGACGATGTTGGCGATTTCAAGGCTTGCCAGATTGAAGGTTTTTCCCGGCGAAGTGCAGATGATCGAACGCTCGGCAATGTCCTCCGACAATTTGGCGATGATCGTATGCTCATGACCCGCGTGAATAAAATCGGCATGAATATCGTCCGATACGATCAGCGCATCATACTTGACGCACAAAGCGGCCATGCGTTCAAGCTCATCTTTCGTCCACACCCGGCCCGTAGGATTATGCGGCGACACCAGGAGAACGATTTTTACGCCTGCTTGCATTTGCCGTTCCATATCCTCAAAATCGATCTCGTACCGGCCATGAACCAAATGAAGCGGACTTTCCACCAGTTCCCTGCCGTTAATCGCAACCGCTTTCGCAATCGGCTGATAAGCAGGCGAATGGATCATAATCCGGTCGCCTTCTTTCGTAAACTTCTGAATGATGATCGATACGGCCTGGACGATGCGGGGGCTGAATACGATCCATTCCTGCGGCACCCGCCAGTCGTAAGCTTTGTCCAACCACTGCTGCACCGCTTCAAAGTAAGGCGGAAAAGGATCCGTGTACCCGTAGATCCCGCGGCTCGCCATTTCGACAATCTTTTCGACGACCATAGGCGGCGCCTGCAAGTCCATATCCGCCACGGAGAGGGCGATCATGTCCTCGCCGTGCGCTTGGGCCATCCCGTCCCATTTCGCGCTGTTCGTACCCAATCTGTTGATGATGCGGTCAAAATTGTATTTCATGCTGTCACCTTCCTTAACTTCCGTGAGAACATCCCTACTTCAATTTTTGCAAATACCGGTAAACGGTAGGCTCCGAGATCGATAATGACGCCGCGACTTGCGAAACGCCGCCTTTGAGAAGAAATACGCCCTGCTCGTTGAGCTCCCTGACGATGTCGATTTTCTCTTTTGAAGACAAACGGTCGATCGGAATCGTGATCTTGCTTAACACAGTCGAAATCATGTGCTGCAGCAAATCGTCCGCATTTCCCTGCAAATATTCCTTGGACTGCTGCTTATCCTCTTGCGGAGAACCGATGGACAGCGGGGGAACAAGCGAGCCTCCCTGCAATACGTGCTGAATCCACTCTGCAGCGACCTCCATGTGGGTCACGTCGATGTTTAAGCACATCAGACCGACCAGCGTACCGCTGTCGTTTTTAATGTAGTAAGTGGATGACCTGAAGCTCTGACCCTGCTTGCCCGAAGCTTTGTAATTCGCGATGAATTGCTCTTCGTGATATGCCTCGTCTTTAATCAGCTTCAACACAAGGTCTGTGGATGCATCGCCGACTTTCCGACCGCTGATGTGCCCGTTCTCGATAAAGATGATGGATCGTTCCAGATCGCTGACATCATGGATGACGACTTCGCATTTCGGACCGACGATCGCGGCGATAAATGATGCGATGGGAAAAAACTTCTCCAGGAACTGCCGGTTTTCGCTCATGGATCGGTTCCCGCTCCTTTCTGTTAGCATGATGCATGAAGATTGCATTTAAATTATCGTTATAATAAATTATTATCTTGATAAGATTATATTATATTTATAAAACGGTTTCAATCCCAAAAAAACGAAAATAAAAAACTCCGCGCGGTTGGCGGAGTTTTTTCGGCAGGCGGCGCCCGCATTCGAAGCACATATTCCGTTTATGTGGCAGCGCTTTTGGTAGAATCCACTGGTGCCGTGTCCGTGCCGAACGTCCGGATCCACCGGAAACGGTTGACTTTTACCAGGGCAACAAAGCATTTCAGTATTTGATCGCATTTCAGGCAGATAAACGTCATCAACGGGGAAAGCCCGAAGACAAATGCGCACAGCGCCGAAGCGGGAAGCACGATCAGCCACATGAAAATGAAATCGTTGTACAGCACGAACTTCGTATCTCCCCCGCTCCGGACGATGCCGGTTAGCGCAGGCATTTGATAAGCCGTACCGACGACCGTGATCGATAATACCGTCATGAATTGAACGGCAAGCGTTTTGGCGTCGCTCGAAATGGCATATAAATCCATCACGTAATCTTTCGCTACGAAAAGCACCAATCCCGTCGCCAGGCCGATGAACAGATATAAAAGCTGGAGCGTTTTGCTGTAAGTTTTGATTTTCGATATATGCCCTTCGCCGATCGTCTTTCCGATCACGACCGCGGTCGCGCTTGCCGAAGCGTACGTAATGACGGTCACGAGCTGAAACACGGTGGTGGCTACGCTGTTCGCGGCAATCGACGCTTCTCCCATATGCCCCAAAATGGCGGACTGGGCGCCCATCGCGCAGGCCCACAGCAAATTCGCCATCAAAATCGGGGAGCCGATCCGCAAATACTGCCTGAAAAGCTGCATATCGATACGGTAAAAATCCTTCAATTTAAGCATCAGCCTGCGATCGAAACGTTTGATGAAAACGATGACGATGAAGGTTTCAATGATTCTGGCAGCAAGGGTTGCCGTTGCCGAACCGCTGACGCCCATGCGCGGAAATCCGAAATGCCCGTAGATCAGCACATAATTGAGGCATACGTTGATGATCAGCGTGGATAACGATACGATGAACCCGATCCGCACGATTTCGACGCTGCGAAGCGACGCGAGCAGCACGTTGGTTACGGCGAAAAACAGGTAGGAAAAACAGATGATCCTTAAATAAGCGGCCCCTTCCTCAATCACGCGATCTTCGTTCGTAAACAGCGACATGCAGCCGTGCGGAAACACAAACACGATGACCCACATGACAAGACTGACCAAAAGCGCGATCCTCATGCCGATGCTGGCCGCTTTTTTAACCGCTTCCAGGTTTTTTGCGCCCCAGCTTCTGGCCGATAAAATGACCAGCCCTTCCGCCGCGCCCATGACCAGCATTTGCAATACGAACTGGATTTGGTTCGCAAGCGCGACGCCGGACAATGCCGCCTGACTGTAACCTCCCAGCAGCAAATTATCGGATAGGTTCACGCCGAGCGTAATGATGTTTTGCAGCGCGATCAGCAGCGTCAGCCTAAAAAAGTTTTTGTAAAATGAAGACTCCCGAACCCATAAGCCCATAACATTCCTTCTTTTCCCGGTGGATTTGACTTGCCCGACTGTCTAAAAGCATACCATAATCAGGCAGATTCGGTGACCCCAAAATCGGATGAAAATTACAAAAAAATTCGGCAAAACTTACAGTCCATCAACTCCGATCAGGTTCTATATAGGCAGGTTCCGACGAGAATAGTAGATCTCCTTCTCCAATGCTATAATAAGTCCATACTCGAAAGTTTTCAGAAGGTACCAGTAGAACAAAAATCTACCGCTCCAAATCTGATAGGAGGCAACAATCATGAAGGTAAAACGTGTCGTTGCGAATATTGAAACGCGGGAGATGGCCCAAGCCAAACGTTTTTATCGGGACATACTCGGCCTGAACCTGTTGATGGACCACGGCTGGATAGCAACGTACGGTTCGGAGGAAAACATGTCGGTTCAAATCAGCTTTGCCTCCGAAGGCGGCTCCGGTACCCCTGTACCGGATCTGTCGATTGAGGTCGATGATGTGGAGGAAGCCTATCGCCGCATGCTGGAAGGCGGCTTTCGCATCGAATACGGACCGGCGGACGAACCTTGGGGCGTCCGAAGATTTTATGTTCGCGATCCGTTCGGACGGTTGATCAACATATTGGCGCACCTGTAAATATCCAATATGAAGAAAAAACATCTATCGACGAAAAAGCACTCTCCCGGTCACCCTTCAGGCAGACCGGGAAAGTGCTTTTTAAATGTGATGGCAAGTTAACAGGCGAATGCCTGTGTCCCCAAATCAGGCGAGCCCTTTCGACGTTCTGACGCTCGGCAGGAGAAGTCCCCCGGTCCGCTCTACATAAACGCGGTTTCCGGATTCCTGAAGCGGAATTCCTTCAAATATGACGGTTTCCCCGTCCTGCTCTGCCGGTTTCGATACCGCGATCGGGGATTCGGCCTGTAGGGAAGCATAAAGCGAAATGACGTCCCCTTTTTGCAATTGCTCGATCATGACCTTCCCAGGCGCTTCGAGCCGGATGTTGGCCGTCGGCACCTTCTCCGACAATTCCGGGTAACGTTGGTCAAACAACTCGAACCCGTAAATGCGGGTGTGGCCGCTCCCTTCGATGCTCATCTGCGTCGGTTCAACAATGTGCAGCCGGACATAACGGGCCTGAACCTCCTGCGGCAAAATGCGGTTGATTTCGTCCGCCGCGTTATTTACGACTTCGTCGGCAAGCGTGAAATGCTCTCCGTCCAAGCTAACCGAAATTTGCGCATGTCTGGTGTTCCAATACTTCGATTCTCTCGCTTCCGGATGCCCGCAGTTGATGACGCGGTACTGCCGGATCGTCTTCGGTTCTTTCAGGTCGATCGTCAAATGAGGCCGTACCTCGGTCGAACACCATTTGCCGCTTTGGATGCTGCCGTCGATCGTTTTGGCCGCGTTTTCGTTTTCATTCGCGCTGCTGGATGCGCTTGCGGTAACGCCCAAAGTAGATAAAGCGATGTTGTTGCGATCATAGCCGAGAACTGGCTCCTGTTGCTCCGTGCCCGCTTTAACTGCCGTCAGCACGATCATCTCCGAAATAAACGGCTTAACGGCAAGCGTGCCCACGTCGACGACAAAATCAAAAGGCTTTTCTTCCTTCAAACGGTTGACCTTGCACTCGTCCATAGCCGCCAGACGCGTATACGCCGCTTCGTTATGCGTTTCCATGTCCGTGAGGTCCCCGCGCCGCATGGCGTTTACCGCGTGAATCGCATGCTGCCCCGCTTCCGCCATCAGCTTGAATGCGCGCAGGAACGGATCCAGCTCTTGTACCAGGCTTCGGTTCAGGCATTGTTCCCGGATCCGGTCCGCCGCGAGCTCCATGCGTTCGAATTGGCTCAACAAAGCCGCTGCCGGACCGGAAATATCCTGACCGCTTTCAAATCCTTCCCGAAGCGCAGCGATATTTTCCTTCAAATCCCAGGACTCGTCAAAATAAAAATCACCGCTCGCGCCGCCGTCGTCTTTTAAATAGCAGCTGTTCGCCGCAAAAATTTCAAGGTCCTCCGCCACTTCAGGGGCAAGGGCTCTAAAGGATGCGGAAAAGCTTTGTTCCGGATGAAACGCGTCCGTATTCCAGTTATGATCGGCAATGCAAAACAGCGCCTGCTTGGAGGCTTGCGCCTGGTTCATGGGATTTGCGAAAAAGCCGTTGACGTTGTCCAGGTCGGAGCTCAGGTTTTCGATTTTGCCCATCAAAATTTTGGAATCGCAGTAATCGTTCACCGGATAGTTCCACCAAACGGAAAGATTTCGGTTTGACCCGATCTGGCGTTTCGGCGCGTCATACTGCTCTTTTGAAATGTTGGACATCGTTGCGGCCCCTGTCCACATGATTTCCACGTCGTCATGCAGCGTTTCGACAAGGGGCTTGAAATATTCCGTCATCGACGGCCCCCACGCTTCGCAATATCGCGTCCCGACGGTAATCAACGGCCGCACGTCGCCTTTTCGTTTCACGAATTCTCCGTCGATCCGGTTGATGAACTCCGCCTGCCGTTTGCCGTCCGCAGCGCCCACCAAATCGTCGAACAACACGCCGAATTGGCGCACGCCAAGGCTGTACAGCTGTTCGAGCTTGGCTAGTGCGGAACGGAAGTCATCTTCCGAGGACAAATCGATCGAATCCCCCGGATGGATGGTCCAGACGAAATTCAAATTGTTGGCATGGCCAGCAGCGGCCAGTTCAGCGATCTCGCGCGCTTTCTCTTCCGGATACAGGTCGCGCCAAAACTTCCGATGGTACGGATCATCCTTCGGCGCGTAAATGTACGTGTTCAGCTTCTGCCGGCCGCCGAATTCCATCAGGTCCATCCGGTCGTCATGGCTCCATGGATAGCCGTAAAAACCTTCAATATATCCGCGGTAGAGAATCTCCGGATAATCTTCGATCCGGCAGGTTCGTAGAATGCCGCCCTCGGACTGCTTCAGCATGTGCAGCAGCGTCACCACGCCGTAATGAATGCCGTCGGGATCGCTGCCGATAATCGCGATTTGCGCGATGCCGCCGTTTTCGGCGATGCTCAGGGCGTAAGCTTCTTTTCGCGCGAAAAGCGCTCCGGAAACCGGGCCTAAACCGGCTATGCGGTCCGCCTGTTCTTTTTCAGCCAAAATGATTTGCGCTTGCCCTTCCTTCAGCACTTCGGATACCGTATAGGTTATGCCTTGGCCGGTTAACGCGGTTTGCAGTTTGGGCAGCGTCGCTTCTTTCAGCCCGGATAATGCGGCAATATGTACTTCCTTCGTTAAAGCCGCCGCTTCTTCAAAGAAAACCGCCGATTGAGGAACGGGATACAGCTCGTAAGGTTGTTCGGAACCGTTGTTCGTATGATGCGTCATGATGTGCTCCCCTAACTTCATTTATATTTATCATATCTATTATAGCAATCCTTTCCCCGCAGCCGCTACCTCCCATTGATAGATTTCCCGTGAAAATAAGCGCCTTCTGCCTCTTGCTTTGACAGCCTTCAGAAGAAAAATACCGAAGTACTTTCATTACTTTCTTATATTTTCAGAAATCGGGACAATCTCCCATATTTCTTGGGACGATTCGCCAAATATCACGTATAATATGGAAGAAGATTGTAGAAGCCTGAAATGGAGGACGTTAGGAATGGGATTGTTTTCATTTATTCGCGGCCAGTTTATTGAAGTTATTGAATGGACCGACAACACCAATGAAATTGTTCATCAATTTCCGGTATACGACAAGGCGATCAAGATGGGGGCGCAGCTTACGGTACGGGAGTCCCAAGCCGCCATTTTCCTGAACGAAGGCCAAATCGCCGACGTGTTCGGACCGGGAAGATACATATTAAGCACGGAAAACATGCCTGTACTGACGGCATTAAAATCGTGGAAATATGCCTTCAACTCGCCGTTTAAAGCAGACGTCTATTTTGTGAACACCCGCAATTTCACCGATCAAAAATGGGGCACCACCAACCCGATCATGATGCGCGATCCGGAATTCGGCGCCATCCGCATGCGGGGTTTCGGGAGTTATGCGTTCCGCGTGCAGGATCCGGCCTTGTTCCTGAAGGAGATTTTTGGCACCCAGTCCTCTTTTACGGCTGACCAGATCGGCGGGTACCTGAAATCGGTCATCGTTTCCGGATTGACCGACCTGATCGGCGAAGCCAAAATCCCGATTATGGATATCGCACTTCATTACGACGAGCTAAGCTCGGCCGCCCAAGCGAAACTTGAGCCGATATTTAACGGCATGGGGCTGTCTCTCTCCGGATTTTTCATCGAGAATATTTCCCTGCCGGAAGAAGTTGAGAAAATGATCGACCGCAAGTCGTCCATGAACATCGCCGGCAATTTGGACCAATACATGAAATTCCAGGCGGCGGAATCGATCCGGGAAGCCGCTAACAATCCGGACGGCGGGCTTGCCGGAACCGGTGCCGGGCTTGGGGCGGGCATGGCGATGGGGCAAATGTTCAGCCAAGCGATGAACAGCGCGTCCGTTCCCGCTCCGCAAGCTCCATCGTCGCCCGCCGCGCCCGCAGCCGAAGCTATGACGCCATGCAGCTCGTGCGGACACGGCCTCAAGCCAAACGAGAAGTTTTGTCCGGAATGCGGGACGCCGAGACCGGAAAAGAAATTTTGCTCCGAATGCGGCGGCGCCCTTGAGCCGGGCATGAAATTCTGCCCAAGCTGCGGGACAAAAGCGTAAAGGAGGACGACTATGACGGTTGAAGCCCCGATTCGCTTCCCTTGCCCCGGTTGCGGGGCGCAAATGGTGTTCGACGCCGAAAGCCAGCAGATGAAATGCACGTATTGCGGCCATTTGGCGCCGATCGACATTCCGGAGGATTATGAGGAGCCGGACGAATACGAGCTGGATTTTTCGGATGAAGACGATGAGTCCTTAATGGATTGGGGGACCGAACAGCAGGTGATCAAATGCGAAAGCTGCGGCGCCGAGACGCTGATTCCGGCCCAGCAGACCGCGCTCACATGCGCCTTTTGCGGATCGCCCAAGGTGCTGCCGCAAGGAAGCGCTGACAGCATCCGGCCCGAATCCATCATCCCATTTCATATTACGAAAGAAAAAGCAAACGAGCTTTTCCTCAAATGGAAAAAGAAAAAATGGTTCGTGCCGAACGCTTTTAAAAAGCAGCGCACCTACACCAACGTGACGGGCATTTACGTTCCGTTCTGGACGTTTGACGCCCAGACCGAATCCGATTATTCGGCGGAGGTCGGGACCC
Organism: Paenibacillus sp. VCA1; assembly: GCF_031583795.1. Lineage (NCBI taxonomy): Bacteria > Bacillati > Bacillota > Bacilli > Caryophanales > Paenibacillaceae > Paenibacillus > Paenibacillus sp. VCA1. The sequence goes on from NZ_JAVLSX010000006.1 coordinate 40,792, forward strand.
ATCATTACCGGACGGAGACGCGCACGCGGACGGTGGACGGCAAAACGGAAACGTACGAGGAGCAGGTTCGCTATACCGTATGGCACTCCACCAGCGGGTCGTACAGCAAATTTTTCAATGATGTGCTCATCCCGGCCTCCGACCGCCATGACAGCAGAATCATCGAACGGTTCGACGATTTCAGCCTCGATGATCTTCTGCCGTATAAACCCGAATTTCTCAGCGGTTATGTAGCAGAGCGTTACAACGTTTCCTTGCGCGACGGATGGTCGCAAGCGAAATACCGGATCGACGAAGATCTAGAAAGCCGGATCAAAAGCAAAATCGGCGGAGATGAAATCCGGAACTTGAATATCGATACGGAATATGACGACCGGACGTACAAACATATTTTGCTTCCGTTATGGAATGCGACTTATACGTTCAAGAACAAAGTATACCATTTCATGGTAAACGGCGAAACGGGCAGCGTCAGCGGCAAAGTGCCGCGAAGCGGGTGGAAAATTACGTTTTTCGTGCTGTTCTGCATCATCGTCGTCGCAGCCATCATCGGATATTTTTATGAGCCTAATTAAATTCTTACAGTAAAAAGACCGGCGCGGGATTTCTCCTGCTGACCGGTCTTTCTTATTTATTTCTTCATGCCCGTGATTTCCGCCACGATTTCGTACGAGCGCAGACGGGCTTGATGATCGTAAATCGCCGAGTTGACGATCATTTCATCCGCCTGGGTTTCGTTCAGGAACGCCTGCAGCTGACGTTTAACTTGTTCGGGGTTGCCGATGATCGCGGTGGAAAGCCGGCTCATGACGATATATTTCTCCTGCTCGGTCCAAAGTCCGTCCATGGACTTGACCGGTGGCGGCAGCTGGCCGGGGGTATTCCGGATCATGCCTAAAAACTGCTGCTGGAACGAAGTGGCGATAAACTCCGCTTCCTCCGTCGTGTCGGCCGCAAACACGTTGACGCCTACCATCGCATGCGGCCGATCCAGATCTTCCGATGGCTGGAAACGCTCGCGGTATTGCTCCAGTGCCGGGATCGTATATTCGGGCGAAAAATGGCTCGCGAACGAAAACGGCAGCCCCAGCTTCGCGGCGAGCGCCGAACTGAAACCGCTGGAGCCCAGCAGCCAAATCGGCACCTTCTGCCCTTCTCCCGGAAACGCGCGTACGCGTTTGTATCTCGAATTCGGGTCGAAATAAGCCCGCAGCTGCTCCAGCTGCTCGGGGAATTCCGAGCCGTCGGCCCGCACGTCGCGGCGCAGCGCCATGGCCGTCACCTGGTCCGTGCCGGGCGCTCTGCCGAGCCCCAAATCGATCCGTCCGGGATACATCGCCTCAAGCGTCCCGAACTGCTCCGCAATGACAAGCGGCGAATGGTTCGGAAGCATGATGCCGCCGGAGCCGACCCGGATGGTATTCGTTCCGCCCGCTACGTATCCGATGACGACCGAGGTTGCGGAGCTGCCGATCCCCGGCATGTTATGATGTTCGGCCAGCCAGTAACGGTGATATCCCCAGGCTTCGGCGTGCTGGGCGAGACTCATCGTGTTTTTAAACGCCTCCGACGGCGTGCTGCCCACGGTGACCGGGGCCAAATCCAAGACGGAAAATGTAACGTCTTTCAGTTGTTTACCTGTAACTTGCGCTTTTTCCACGATACCCACCTCGCCTTTCTTAATGAAGAAGCTTGCGCATTTCTTCGACTTGATGCTGTCTTACTTTTTCAGGCGTCACGTCGTTTCCTTCCGGATCGATGATCGTGAGTCCTTCAAAGGATTTCAGCACCTGGCCGCGGATTTCGCGCAAATAATCTTCGCGCAGCACTTGCTGCTCCACACGCTCAGCGTTCGTTAGGCCGACCTCGCGCTCTTTTTTGGCTAACTCGTTAATGCGTGCCAACATTGGAATCATGTTATTCCCTCTTTCATCACATTCGGATCTTTTAGGACCCGTTTGCGTTGTATTTTGTTCCGGCGAAACGTTAGTTAAACGACCATGGTTTTCTGCACCCATGCCTGCAGCGATTTTAGTTTGCCCGCAAAACGCTCGGCCTGCATCTCCCCGGCCAAATCGGCCACCGTTTTTTGCTTCAATACCGATTTCCAGGCGTTTTCAGCCTCTTCCATCAAATCGGACAAAAAGCAGCAGCGATCTTCTTCCCGCAGTTCAAGCATGTCGCACAAAATTCCGCTGGAAGAATACAGCGTCTGCTGTCCCTCAATGGCGAGATACACGTCGTAGACGCGAATCTCTTCGATCCGTTTTTTCAGCTTAAAGCCGCCTTTGATTCCCGGCACGGAAGCAATCAGGTCGGCGCTGACAAGCTTGCGCAGCAATTTTTGAAAATAAGTGGCCGAAACGCCAAGCTGCTGGCTGATTGCCTCGCCGGGCAGAACGGCCTTTTCAGGGAGCATATTCAGCAAAATAATCGCATAGACGGATTGTTCAACGCCCGTTTTCATGTGCATGAAAAAAGTCACCTTGCCTCATCATATATAAAGCGGATATTTCTTATCCACTTTATACATTATAGCCGATCTGCCGCTCAAATCAAGCCCATGCAGGCGGAAGCGGCAAAAAGACCGGAAAAAGGCATCCCCCTTTACCGGTCTTTAACGTCATTTGATGTATTGGCCGCTAACAAGATCGTCAGCGATCGCTTCGGTCGGAATGACAAACTCCACGGCCCCCATGTACCCCGGAGCCACTTCGTATTTGTCGAATACGATGACGAGTTTGCCGTCGTTGTTGATATAGAAGTTCTGGTCCTTTTTGATCGTCTTGAATTCATCCGTCGGCAGCACGTCCGCGGCGCCATGCACCCAATAAAATTTATCCGGGTTTTCTTTCATTTGCGTTTTCATCTGTTCTTGAATATTGCCGCTGATCAGTCGGATATACTGATCGTCTTTGAACAGCATCGGCAGGGTGATGAGAATCTGCTTCTTTTTGTCGATCGTATCGAGCTTCAACTCTTCGGATGTCGAAGCCATGCTTTTGTCGACATAACGCTCGATGGAAAGGATGTCGTCGTTGTCTGTTTTGATCTCGTAGCCGGCATCCACGCCCAAGTGGCCGCCGCCTTGTTTTTTTAATGCTTCGATTTCCGCTAGGAATTTGTCGTAAAGCGCTTTGTTTTCCTTCATGTATTTTTCGTTTAGTCCCAGTTCCAACGCCTTGTTGTCGAGATTGGCGACGGCCGGCACTTTGATGTTCGCGCTGTAATCCTGTTCGTTCACCACGTATTCCTTCAGCGTCAGCACTTTGATGATCCGGTCTACGCCGGGGATGGACGATAAAGCGTTGGCAACGGACGGACTGGCATTGATGGTCACCAGAAAGAGCAGCGCCGCGGCGCAAGCGCCGGCAATCCATGTATATTTGACGCGTTTTTGTTTACGGCTGCGCAAAGAAGTGTCGATGGCTCTGTCCACGACCCCATCCAGCTCCTCCGGAATCGGTATGTCCTGATATTCTCTTCGCAGCTGTTCGATGTTATTGTTCATTTGATTTGATCTCCTTTGAAGATTCGTCGTCCATTTTCGTTCGCATGACCCGAAGCGCCTGATACAGCCTCGTTTTGACGGTGTTCACGTTTTCCCCCAGCACGGCGGCCACTTCGTCGATTTTCATGTCTTCGAAATACCGCAGCACGATCACGCTTCGGTATTTCTCCGGCAGTTCCTCAAGCGTCCGGTTCAAATCGAAATTCGCGTAATCGTCCTCCGCGCCCGATGCATAAATTTCGATCGTCTCATGGTCCATCGTCCGAACCTTTTTGTTCCTGCGGAGAAAGTCGAGCGCGGTATTGACCACGATCCGGTAAAACCAGCTTTTGACGGCTTCGGGATCCTTCAGCCCTTCGATATGGGTCATCGCTTTATAAATCGAGTCCTGGACGATGTCGAGCGCATCCTCTTTATTTTTAACGTAACTATACGCGAGCCTGTACACATTTTCCTTATGTTCTTTGATGCATCGCGTCAGCAGCTTTTCCATTTTCCTGTTCAGCATGTCGTATTACCCTTCTCTGTTTAGTCACTGGCGGTTTTTAGGGGGGGCAGCGCCTTCCCCGCTCTCTGGAAGCAAGACGTATGAAGGGGCGCAAAAAGTTTGCGCTGCGAAAAAAAATTATTTTCCGGATGCCGTTACCGCCTTTACGAGCATGGAAGCGTAATATTCGGCGCCGCTGCGTTTCAAATGGACGCCGTCGCGATAGAAATAATCGTCTTTTCCTTCGCTTGCCGAATACCAGTCTACAACCGCTGCGTTGCCGAATTCACTGGAAACTTCTTCAATGTCCCGATTGACGGTATCCTGCCAGTTTCGCGGAACGCGTGTATTCACGAGTATGATCTGCTTGTCCTTTCCGAGCGACTGCAGCAGGGATCTTAATTGCTTTTTGTTAAACGGACCGTTGGTGCCGAGTTCGATGATAATCCGGTCTCCGAGATGTCCTTCGGCCTCCAGTCGCTCGATCACGTCCTCCGCCTGGCGCATCTGCCGTCCGACCTTGCCGTCCACGACGATGCCGGGAAGCATTTGTTCCAGAAATGGCGCGGCGTCCAGCATGACGGAGTCGCCGATGGCGGTAATGCCTTGACCCGAAGGCGGCTTCAAACCGGATGCGGGCTTGCGGGACGGGGCCGTAGCCATCGCCGTCTCTTTATCATCAGTTTCATGTTGCTTTGGTGGCACGTCCTCCTTGTTGTCCGCCTTTTCATTCGTCTTGTCGTGGGAGGTTTCGTGCTCATCCGGGTGCGGTGCTGTGAGCATTCCCTCCGCCTGGACGACTTCCGCTGCCGGTTCCGTTTTTTGAAAAAATACATGCCCGCAGACGGCCGCAATGAAGACGGCGGGGAACATCGCGCCAAGAAAAATAGGACGCAGGCGTCGTTTTCCGGCAAAAGCCGGCTGGTTTCGTTTCATGAATAATCCTCCTCTGCGCAATGGCTCTTCGATATATTTGTAGGAACATGCCGCCAAAATAAAGCTCAAGGACAGCTGAAACAAGATGCGGAGCATGCCGGACCCTTCCGTCTGGACCTCCGGGGTAGTGAATATGATGACGGGGTAATGCCAAAGGTACAGGCTGTACGACCTTACCCCGATCCAGCGCAAAAATTTGCAGCCCATCGCTTTGCCGATCCGGCTGGCCGGATGCGCAAGCGCGGCGATCACGGCCGCGGAAAGCAGCGAAATGAGCAGGAACCCGCCACGATAAAGATAATCGTCATATTCGTTGACACGATATACGAGCATGATCAGGACGGCCAGCCCGAGAAATCCGGCGATATCCAAAACACTGCGGGTTCCCGCCGATATCCTGCCGCCAAGCTTCCGGCTTGGCCAAATGACGGCCAGGGCCGCGCCGATCAGGAGCGCAAACGCCCGTGTGTCCGTCCCGTAATAAACCCTGCTCGGGTCCGTGCCCGGGACGTACAGCACCGCCATGGCCAAGGCCGAAACGGCGGCCAATGCCAGCATCGCGAGCGTCAGCTTGCCGCGCCGGGGAATGATGTGCAGTCCGATCATGAAGAGAAGCGGCCAAATCAAGTAAAACTGCTCCTCGATGGAAAGCGACCAGAGATGCCCGATCGGCGAGGGCGGCCCAAAACTCTCGAAATAGGATACTTTATGATAGATAAGCCACCAATTATTCATATAAAATAATGAAGATAGAAAAGCTCCCTTTAAGTCTTGTAATCTGCCCGGATCGACGCATAAAAGCCATAAGGCGACGAAACCGAGCATGGCCAGCATGGCGGGCAGGAGCCTGCGGACTCTGCGAATCCAGAAGTCCATAAGGTTCAGCCTTCTATGCCTCTGCCATTCCTGAATCATTTGGTCCGTGATGAGGTAACCGGAAATGACGAAAAAAATTCCGACCCCGATCAGTCCTCCTTGCGCCCATTTGGCGTTCATGTGGTACGCAATGACGGCCATGACGGAAAACGCACGCAGTCCGTCGAGTCCCGGCATGTACCGTTTGTCTCCCGGCAATTTTTGGGGCAACAGACGCCGCGAATGCCGATTACTGTAAAGTTTCATGTTGTCGCTCATTTTAGACTCATCCTAACCTTTGATTTGTTGTACATGATCAGGACGAAAATACGTATGTAAAAAGTTGTTGCTATTTACTGGTATAGGCATGTAAAGATAAAAAAGGCATTCCGCTTGAACTACCTTCGGAATGCCTTCATTTTTTTCAAACCGTAAACCGGAAAAATTACCGCAGAACCTCTACCTTCAACATGTCGGAAATGAATCGAACCGGAACATACAGCTTGTTCTGCCGCAGCACAGGCGCGGCGCCTAACGCTCTCGGAGCCGTTTTTGCGTAAGAATACGCGTCTTTCCCAACAGTTACGCTCGTCCACTGCGCTCCTTTGCGGACCTCGGCCGTTTTGGAGGATGGATTCCACTTCAATTCGTATCCAAGTTGAAGTGCGGCGTCACGCAAGGCGACCATTTCGGTACCACGCGCGTTCTTATAGGTTGCCGCTTTTTTCAAGTCCAGCTTCAGGCCGGATTCATGGTTCGTCTTGCCGGCGGATTGCCCCTTCAATGCGAAGCGGAACTCGGGCGAACCGACATACCCCGGCGCGATGCTGTATTTCGGGAACACGACCGCCAATTCTCCGTTTTCGATATAAAAGGTTTGCTCTTCGGACGTTCCTTTGTAATCTTCCAGAAAGTATTTCTCCGGATCTTTTTTCATCTGCGCGAGGATGTCCGCATCAAGCTTGGCTTTATAATCGTCCCCTAGCAGGTCGGACAGCGTAACGCGCTCGGCGGCGGCCGCATTTTTCACGTTGTACGTATCAATCCTCGGCATGCTGGTGCCGCCGGTGCTGCCTTCGGTAACGATCTCGAGCGAGATGATTCCGGCCGGAATGCCTGTTCCGGCGGATTTCAGGCTATAGGTAATGGTCAGTTCATACGGGCGGAACTCTTGATGGGCCTTCTTCGCTTTTGCGGCGGCTTCCGCCGCTTCTTTTTCCCAATTGGCCAAATCCTTTTGCGCATGCGACAACATGATGTCATTCCATTCATCCTGGTAATGCGTATCCAGCATTCCTGCCAGCTGCGGCACTTTGATATGGGCCGTCAGGTATGGGGTTGTCGATTTGAGAACTTTTTCAGATAGCGTTACGCCCTTCGCTACAGGCGCTGCCGCTTGCATATTGGCCGATACGATTGCCGGGGCTTGCACGGAAGCCATCGCATGGACCGGCAAGCCGGCGGCGCTCATTCCCAAAATGACTGCAGCACCCGCCGCGCTTAATGTAATCCGTTTCATCGTTTTCTTTTTCATATCCTGTTCCTCCGTCTCTCTATAAAAGTAAGTGTCTTTTGGCTGCACTCATGGGCTAGGACGCGGGAGAAGGGACAAAAAGTTTTAGAAAAAGAAAAAAAAGAAAAACGTCTTTCGACGTTTTTCAATCCCCCCAACGTACGGACGACCCATCCTTTATGTCATAGGCCTGCGCCCAATAGTAACCGGGAGCCGTGACCTGTCTTGGGGCAAAGCCGATCATGCCCGACGGGGAGAGTACGTTCTCGGAGTTGGCCGTAAAGGATCCTGCGGCATTAGCCGTACCGTTTACGTATTTTCCGGCCATATAGGTGAATCTCCCCCCCACTTTGGCAGCGACGGCCTTTCCGGTTTTCAAGTCGGCAACCTGCAGGGTGACGGTGGCTTTTGTTCCGTCATATTTGGTTTCCATTTTCGACACGATCATCGGTTTCAATGAAGTATGCAATGTTTTCGCCTTGATGGGATCGCTTGGAGGTCCTTCATTTCCGGAAGTGTCTACCGCCGTGATCTTATACACATATTTCGTGTCGGGGAGCAGCCCGACGTCCCGGAAGACGAGTCTAGTGGAAACTCCCGCCAAATGCGCTTCATCGAGCGGAAAGTTCGGATTGGTCCCCCGGTATATGCGATATTCCTGAACGGCGGCATTATCCCCGGCAGGACCATAGGCAACGTCGATCCGTTGATGGTCGAACGCGGTCGCCCGGAGTTCTCCCGAAACAGCTGTCGGCGGCTCCGCGTCCGGCGGCGCCTGCCAGTAAACCGCACCGGGTCCCCAGACGGAAGGAAGCCTCCGCAACGAGTCGTAGTGATGAACGGCAATGCCTCCAAAGGCCGGATTGCCCTCAAAAGCGGCGTACACTTTATCCAGCTCCGCCTCCATGTACAGCCGTCCTTCTTCATTAAAGCTGATCGTTTCGGGATCTCCGCCGTCCGCGATGTCCTTGGTTTCCACGCCGATCACGACGGAATACGGTTTTCCGATTTTATTCGCATACTCCATTTCGCCCCGCGCTTGATCGATGATTCCGACGGTGCCGTCCGCCTGATCGCGGTAATCCATGATGGAGATATAATCAAGCGTATCCTGCACGTGTTCGGAAAGCGGTTTCAAATAACCGTTCCAGGAAATATCCGTTGCGTCCGTAGAGGTGTCGAACCAGCGGGGAATCGCCGCCCCGACATGCAGGGATAACCCGGAGGCTGCCTTCCGCTCCATCAAAGCTTTCAGCATATCCAGATATTGCAGTTGGACCGAAGGTTTGTCGCTTTTAAAATCGGGAAGGCTGTACGGCTCGGTATCGATATTTACCCCATCGAACCGTTCGCGTTCGGCGGAGGACAAATTATAATTCAATATCATTTCGAACTCGGCAACCGCCTGCTGCCGGTATCTTTCATACGCCCCGAAATACGGAGGCGTCGTGCCGCCGGCTATCAAAGCCTGAACCTGATACCCGCGATCATGCGCCCACGCGATGAATTCCCGCAATTCCGCGCGTTTGTCTTCCAGCATCCGAAGCCCGTTATACTTCCCGACCGCCAAATACCAGGTTCGAACCGGGTCTTGACCGAACGTGTCCGTATCCGCGGACATCGCATCCAACACCGTCCTGGCGCCAGGGTTCAGCACAAGCGGGTAAGATTCGTTTTCCCATATCCATAACGCCCGGTCTTGGCTGTATACGTCCCGGGTTACTGTTGGAGCTTCTTCACCATCCAATACACCGTTTTTTTCATTTCTGAATTCGTTTGCCGCTTCACCGTATCGTGCCTCTACGGTCCCAACTTCGGCATCGGAGGCGGCGGAATTACGGTTACCCATCTCAACGGAGACACCGCTTTTGACATACACGGTCCGGCTGTACCCGACATTGCCGTTAACGTCCTCGGCCCTCGCCTCCAGGCTGTTGATCCGTCCCGTAACGGCTTGGGTATCCCAGGATAACGAATAACCTGAGAGGGCTGGATTGGCGTCCTTCCACTCCCCTCCGTTGATCCTGACCTGAACGCGCGCGATGCCGTTTTTGCCGGTAGCCTCGACTTTAACCGCCACTTCTCCCTGGGCCGTCTCCTGCTCCGTGGGGCTGGTCACCCGTACCTGCGGCTTATTCGTCTTCGGATTATCCACTTCGATCTGCATAAACGAAGACCAAACCACGTAACGCGTTGCCGCGTCCTTGCCTCTCGCCACGATTTCGACCGGACCGTCGTATGGTGATAAATCGACATCCGCATACCAGCTGCCTGCTTCCTCTCCTTCCATATGGGCGCTTTCAATCGAATCGCCGTTTACCGCAACTTCAATGTCGTACACCCCGCCGTAAGTCCCGGTCAGACGGGTGATCCCCGGTCCTAACTGTCCTCCCGGTCCGGCCTGATCGATCGTAATCTGCCCAGCGGCCGATACCGATGCAGGAGGGATGCAGGGGAACAGCAGAAGCACCACCAAAACCAGACAAATTCCGAGTTTGCATGAAACTTTTTTCCGGGTCCGGCTCATCACCTGTCCCTGTTTGGCTGCCATAAGTCTCTTCACTTCCTTTGCCCATAATGTGAATGACCTTGACACAGTCGGTAGAATGAAAGGAGACGGATGCGAGGTAGGTTTTTGCCGCAAAATAAAGCGCTTACTTTTTCTTATTTTGGCAGGCAGCCGGTTAGAACCTGGATCCGACAAAAAATAAGGTGCAGGACGCCGAAGTCCGCACCTTTTTCATAATTACGCTAATCTCTTTTTGGGAAATAAAAGTTATCAGGCCTGAATCTATCAGCCGGATCAGCATCCCTTATTCCTTCTTTAAGCAAAAAAGATTTATGCGCTCCATCGTAACGGCAATGAGTTTCTAGAGGTAGGGCTCGACTAATGCCTTGACCCGGTTAATCCCTTCCCACATATCGCCCGGCCCATCATACACCAATGTCATCGGGCCCTCATAACCGCTGCTTCTGACCAGATCCATGCAGCTCTTGAATTCGTCCTCATTCGGATTGCCCTCGGCGTCGGTCATGGCCTTCGCATGTATGGATTCGCTTCGCGGGATGGTCATCCCCAATTCTGCAAGCTTGCCTTCCCCGGAGAAATTGCCAAAATCCGTCGTTAACCCAAGCCCTTCACCGCACATGTCCAGCAGGGTTATGCAGTTTGCCGCCGTGGAGGTCAAAGCATGGAAGTTCTCGGTAACGATTCGGACATGCTTATCCGAGGCGTATTGGATCAGCCGCTGCAGCTGCGCCGCTGCCAACCGGACCGCGTCCTCGTCGGCAGGATCCGCATTCCCGGCAATGATACGGATCCGTTCTGCGCCGAGAGCGGAGGCGATATCGATCCACTTTTTCATCCAATTCACATCCGCTTCCCTGCGTTCTTCATCCGGGCTCGTGATATCTCCGTAATCGGCAAGCAGCGCGTACAAACGGATTCCTGATCGGGCGATCGAGTCGCGAAGCTTTTGGATATAAGCCGGACTTGTATCCGGCAGGTTGAAATGGCAGAGCTCCATCGCCTGAAAACCGTTCCTGTGCAGCAAAAAAGGCAGGTCAAGCAGCGGGATGGTTTCGGGCTGATCATCGATCGCCGTGTTTTGCATTTTCGTCTCTTCATCCCAATACGTCCAGCGGAGCGGACCCAAATTCCTGTGCAAGCTCCAAGTATTTAACGATAAAAACGGCATTCGCTATTCCTCCTTGACGGATGATTACTGCATCCTTCTTCTCAACCGAGCGCAATGCCAAAATGCTTTTGCAGCGCCTCACGGTATTCTTCGATCGTTTGCGGTATCCATGAATCGACGCCAGTGGATGTGAAGATCCTGAACTCCTCCCCCGCCACCGTGTTTCTTCCTTCCGGCGTGCGGATAAACACCATCGCGGATTGCGTAAAAATCGACTCGGGCGCATGCTCGCACCAATACGAAGCCATCGCGTAATCCTGCAGCAGCTGGGGTTCCTCGGTAAACGAATACAGCCGGCACCATTCCCCATGCTTCGATTCGCAAAGCATCCAGCCGAAAAATGGATCCCGCTCCAGTCGATAACTTTCCGTACCGATCGTCTGCTCCACCCCTTCTTCCAGCACCAGCGGACGGACGGGGACGATGCCGCCGACGCCAACATCGCACAAATACGAGCGGCCTTCCGCTTCCACCTTTAAAATATGATGCCTGCGCATGGGCGGCGGCTCCGGTTCATCACGCCAAAATCTCGCAAAGTAATGCGTGACCCGGAAGCCGAGCTCTTCCAAAAGCCAACTGAACAGCGCGTTCAACTCGAAGCAATACCCGCCGCGGCGGCGGGTGACGATTTTGTCGTATAGATTTTCCAGGCTTAGCGATAAAGGAATGCCATTGATAATGTCCAGGTTTTCATAGGGGACATGATAAATATGGCATTCTTGAAGACGCGCGAGTACGGCTGCGGTAGGTTCAACCGCTCCGTCGTACCCGATGCGTTCCAGATAAGCCGCCGCCCGCGCCGTAATGCCGGATGGGTCGGATAGGTTATTTTTCATACCGAAATAGTACCTCCAACTTCTTAGGATAACGATGCAAAGTAAATTTTCCATATGTATATGTCCATCTCCTCCCGCAACGACAAAAACCTGCCTCGATAGAATCGATGACGGCGAAAACCAAAAAGCCCAACCCCCTCGGATTTCGGGGCGTTTGGGCTCACGTGCTGCATATTTTGTTCGATCCGGCTCTTATTTAGGCAAACCGAATCGCGTAATAGATTAGACGGCAGTATACCCGCCATCCACCAGAAGACTGGTACCCGTAATAAACGAGGCATCATCGCTTGCCAGGAACAAGACGGCTTTGGCTACTTCTTCCGGTTTGCCGAGGCGTCCCATCGGATGCAGCCCGACCAGATGCTGGGTAATCGCTTCGGTTCTGCCTTTAATCAGGGGCGTATCGATGTAGCCCGGACACACCGCATTGATCCGAATGCCTTTGGCTGCATAATCCGCGCCCAGCGTTTGGGTCAGCAGCTTGACGCCGCCTTTGGCGGAAGCATACGCGGTAACGCCGGCCTTGCCGACATGGCTGTGAATAGAGCCGCAGTTGACGATCGCGCCGCCATGCCCCTGCGCAAGCATTTGTTTGATGGCGTATTTGTCGCAGAGGAAGACGCCGGTCAAGTTAATGTCGATCGTGCGCTGCCAGCTGTCGGAGGACAGCAGATCGGCCGGGCCGTCCTGCGCGATGCCCGCGTTTGCGAACAGGATGTCTAGCTTGCCGTATTTTGCGATCGTTTGCTCCACCATCTGAATGACATCCTGCTCATTCGTTACGTCTGTTTTTACGAATAATGCATCATAACCCGCTTGATTCATTTCATCGGCTACCGCTTGTCCTCGTTCCGAGAAATCGGCGATCACGACTTTGGCTCCTTCGGCGGCGAACATTCTGACGGAAGCTTCCCCGATGCCGCTTGCTCCGCCCGTTACCACGGCTACTTTATTTTCGAATTTCATTGCTCTCTCCCATTCATTATTTTAATTTTTACCGGATACGCCGGCGATCCGCCTTACATTGCCGTCGCGCCGCCGTCGATGACAAACTCGGCGCCGGTACAATAGGAAGACTCGTCGGAAGCAAGGAACACAACCATGTTCGATACTTCTTCGACCGTGCCGAACCGTCCCATCGGAGCCATTCGTTTGCCCAGCTCGGCGGCGGACATTTGGTTCACCTGCGTTGCATAATCGCCCATCGCCGTATTGATATAAGCCGGATGGATCGAGTTGACCCGCACATTGGCCGAAGCAAATTCGACCGCCGCGTCCTTCGTCATGATCCGCACAGCGCCTTTGCTGGCGCCATACGCCACATGACCCGAGGCGCCTGTCAATCCGGCGATGGAGGAGGCGTTGATGACCGAACCGCCCTTCGGCTGTTTGGCCATGATCGGCATGACATGCTTCATTCCTAGAAATACGCCGGTTACGTTAATCGAAAGCATCCGGTTCCATTCGTCCAAGCCGATATCGGCAATCGGTTTAATGAAATAAATGCCCGCATTATTGAACAGAATATCGATAGAACCAAACCGTTGAACCGCCGCGGCCGCAATTCGTTTCCAATCGTCCTCGCTGCTGACGTCATGCTTGAACGCGGCAGCTGCGCCGCCGGATTGATTGATTTCCGAAGCGGTTTGATTTACGTTGTCCATATCGATATCGGTTACGATCACTTTCGCGACTTCCTGCGCAAAACGGAGCGCCGTCGTTTTTCCGATGCCTGCTCCCGCTCCGGTAATCAGCGCGACTTTTCCTTCCAATCTCATGCGATGACTCCCTTTCTCTCATGGCATATATGAAGCTTGACCTGCAACGAAACAAAGATATCGGCCTGATTTATGCTGCAGCACGTGTTTAAGGATGTACCTCAGGCTTTACTTCTATGTTATCATTGATATAAATTAAACAAAATTTAAACATATTTAATTTCATTTAAGATCAGCTTAAATTAGTGTTTAAATTAACTATTAAGGACTGGGCAACCCTATGCATATTGAAAAACTTGAGTATTTGGTCGAGGTCGCGAAAACAGGCTCCATTTCAAAGGCCGCGCAAAACCTGCATGTCACGATCTCCGCGGTAAGCCAATCGATATCCAGCCTTGAAGAAGAATGGGGCATGACCGTTTTGAAACGGAACCGCACCGGAGCCGTCCCCACCGCCGAAGGGGCCATGATCATCAAAAAGGCGGCGGAGCTGCTGCAAAAATACGACGAATTAAAGGAAGCCGCCCAAGGCTACTCGGAGCTGGTTCAGGGGCGTCTGCGAATCGCCACGATTCCCGGACCCATGCTGCTGCTTGAACAAGCGGTGCTTGATTTCAAGAAGAAATATCCGCAGGTCAAAATCGAAATCGTTGAACAAGGCTCGCAGGACATTATCGACGACGTGCTGAACGAAAAAACCGATCTCGGCTTCATCATTCTCCACAAAAACCGGTTGATTGAGCATTTGGGGCTGGATCACGAATTGTTGCTGCGGGTTAAAATGGTTGCGGCCACCAGCATTCATTCCCCGCTCGCTTTTCAAAAAACAATTACGCCGGAAGAGCTTAAACGACAGACGGTTGTACTGTATAATGATGATTATGTGAAATGGTTTATGGACGATTTTCAGGCCAAGTTCGGACCGGCCGAGATCGTATACACCACCAACAATCGGGCACTGATCAGCCGGGCGTGCCAAAACCATTTGGCGGTCACCGTCGGGCTGAACTATTCGTTCATTTACGAACCGATTTCGGACACCGTAATCCTGGATTTTGACTTCCCGCAGCAAAGTCCCGTTTTTCTGGGCGTCATTCAGCGGAAGGAACATCATTCGACCGCAATTTCCCGGCACTTTCTGAATCGCATCAAACATGATATTTCCGGATTGCAGCATCAGTTATAAGTTCGATTGGCATGAAGCAGGAGGATAAACGCCGCAATGAATTTCACTTCCATTATTCTAGGATTGATTTTATTTCTGAATTTTATTTTCGCCATGGTCGTCGTTTTTAAGGAACGCCGCGACCCCGGAGCGACTTGGGCTTGGCTGCTCGTGCTTTCGTTTATTCCGATTGCCGGATTCCTCTTGTACCTGCTGTTTGCGCAAAATTTCAGGCATGTCCGGTTGTTCCATTGGGATGATTTGAAAAAGATCGGCGTGAAAGAAATCATTTTGGAGCAACTGGAGCGGATCCAGACGGGCAGCTTCCGTTTTTATAACGAATCGGCAAGCAAATACCGCGACATGATTTACATGTATCTGAAAAACAATCATTCGATGTTTACCGAGGAAAACGCGGTGGACATCATTACGGACGGTCAGGAGAAATTCGACAAGCTTTTCAAGGACATTGACGGGGCCAAAGATTATATCCACATCCAGTATTACATTATCCAGAACGACGTTCTCGGAAAAAAACTGATCCATCTCCTTACCCAAAAAGCCAGGCAGGGCGTCAAAGTCAGGGTCCTCTACGACCAGTTGGGCTCAAGAAAGCTGACGAAAAGGTTTTTTCGCGAGTTCCGGGCCGCCGGGGGGCTTGCCGAGGCGTTTTTCCCTTCACGGCTGCGTTTGATCAACTTCCGATTGAACTACCGCAACCACCGGAAGCTGGTCATTATAGACGGCGAAATCGGCTATGTCGGCGGTTTTAACGTTGGGGACGAATATTTGGGCCTGAATTCAAAGTTCGGATATTGGCGTGACACTCACTTGCGGATTATCGGTTCGGCCGTGTACGCCCTGCAAATTCGCTTTATTTTGGACTGGAACCAGGCATCGCACCATCATCCGATTACATATTCGCCGAACCTGTTTCCGGAGGTCGCGCCGTGCGGGCGGGTCGGCATGCAGATCGTGACGAGCGGGCCGGATTCGGAGCTTGAACATATCAAAAACGGATACATAAAAATGATTTCCTCCGCGAAAAAAACGATCCATATCCAGACCCCCTACTTCATTCCGGACGCCAGCGTGCTGGACGCATTGCGGATTGCGGTGCTTTCGGGCGTCGAGGTGAAAATCATGATCCCGGACAAACCGGATCATATATTCGTTTATTGGGCGACGTATTCGTATATCGGGGAACTGCTGCGGGTCGGCGCTACCGTATACCTGTACAATAACGGGTTTATCCATTCCAAAACGATCGTCATCGACGAGGAAATCGCTTCGGTCGGCACGGCCAACATCGATTTCCGCAGCTTTAAGTTGAATTTCGAGGTCAATGCGTTCTTGTACGATGACCGGATCTCGAAAAAACTAACGGACATGTTCGAAGAGGATTTGCGTGTTTCCCGGCAGCTGACGCTGCAGGAATACCAGCTCCGGCCGAGATGGATTCGGATCAAAGAAGGCATATCGCGGCTGCTGTCGCCGATCCTGTAAAAAAGAGCTCCCCCTTGCGCTTGCGGGGCAGCTCTTTTTTTAGATGCATTATTTCATCTCAATGGATTCGTTGATTTTCGCCCAGGCAGGCTGACCGACCAGCCCCAAACGCCAGAAGGCGACTCCTTTGAGGTCATAACGTTTGGCAAGTCCGATTTTGTCGTTGACCGTACCGGCGTTTTCACTGCCTAGCGAAATCCCCAGAATCAACTTATCCTTCGTCGTTTCCTTCAGCGCTAGACGGATGGCTTCGTCCACTTGCTTAAGCGGTTCCGGGCCTTTTTCCTGTTCAAACGCATAGGCCATGATCACCAGATCATCCGCCAAGCCGGACAATGTTTTGTAGTCGTAACCTGCATAGGAGCTGTTCAGCGGATGAAGGACAAGCGTCAGCTTAATGCCGGCCGCGCGGGCTTTGGCGGAAAGATTTTTCACGAATGCGTTGTAATCGGACTTCGCCTTGCTTTTGTCCCCGGTCAAACCGAGCCCTTCCAAGTCCAGGGCGATGCCTTTAAAACCTTTGCCCGACGCCGCTTCGACGATCTGCGAGACCGTTTTTTCCTGCAGCGCCCGGTCTTCCAGGTTTTTCGTCAACTCGCCGCTGGAATCCACGGAATACACCATCAAATACGGCGATGTTCCCTGACGGTCGGCATCCTGAATGATCGATTCCGGCGTAACATCGCCTGCGGCCTGCGGCCACTTATACTCCTTGCCCTCCATCGTGAATTGTCCTGTTGAATCGATCCGGCTCCATCCGAAGGCTACCGAATCGAACGACGGCACAAACGCCCGTTCATCGAAGGAAGACAGCGCGTAAAATCCCAGCGTGTACATGTCCTTCCGCGGCGACGTGATCGACACGGTTTGCGACGGCTGATCCCAGGCCACCCCGGCGCCGAACTGCTGGCTAAAAAAGCTGAGCGGGATCATGGTGCTGTTGCGGATCGATTGCGGGGCGCTTGCGAGAGGCACGCTCTTCCCGTCGACCACGGCATTTTTGCTCCCGATCGTCAGCACGACCTGTTTGGAGGAGCCGTCCCCGTTTTGCTTCGTTGCGGTAATTTTTTGTTCCTTCTGGTTCCAAACGATCTGAATGCCCAGCGCCTCGGAAATCGCCCGGAAAGGCACCATCGTCGTCCCTTTCAGGACGGTCGGCTCCACCGGAAAAAATAACGGATAGCCGTCCAGCATGATGCTCACTTTACCTGCCGCCTTCGCCGCATCCGCAGGAATGGCCGCAAGCGAACCGGCAAGCAGTGCGGAGCTTAACAAAATTTTCGCTATAACCTTCATCTTCGGTTCTCCTATGATCTGTAATATAGTTTGTTTTACTAGATTGCTAGATTTACTATATCACGATCCGGAATACCATTTCCACCCAATCAAGGTTAATGCAGGGGGCTCCCCTCCCTACGTTCCTTTAGGGACATTCGCGGATTTTTTGCATAATATACCGGGTAAAGCATCCAAATCATTCAAAGGACGTGAGGCTGCAGCATGATCTCCTACATGGATTTTACTTCCCCATCGATTCAATTCTTCTACGATCTAAATAACAACACTTTTTTCAAAAAGGACGCCCGAAATTTTATTAATATGCTTTCGGTCAATCAGTTAAACACCCTTGGCAACGTATCGCTCCTCGATATATATTTGAGCAAATCGAACGTGGTTGAACCCCATCTTCATCAAAATGCTTCCGAGCTGGTTTACCTCATTTCCGGCGCGGCCGTCGTGTCGCTCATTAATCCTTTTACGAAAAAGCTGATCAATATCCCGATTGCCCCCGGACAAGTGGCGAACGTGCCGCAAGGATGGTGGCATTACGAAATCGCGACTGCGGACGATACGCATCTTTTGGCGATATTCGACGCTCCGGTTCCCGAATTTATCGGCGGATCGGATTTGCTGCGGCTGACGCCTGCCGAAGTTTTCTCGCATACGTACTGCCTGAATGAAGAGCAGGTCAAAGCTACGCTTGCTCCCATCAAGGATACGGTATTCATCGGACCGCCCAACGATTGCGTTCGTACCGCACCAAAACGTCAAATGATCGGAAACGGCGGGCAGATTGGACGATAATCCCGGGTCACTCAAGTACATCTATTTTCACATGCCAGGCGATCCCGAAAAAGCTCGGGTCATAGAGACCGTGAGGAATATGCCTCTGATTAAAAAGACCTAAAGCGAATATCGCTTCAGATCTCTGTTGATTCAGCGTTATTTGGTTTCTCCCTTGACCGCGAAATCAGAAATCAATCCCGTTTCAGCGGAACGCGTTTCATAAACAAGCCGATCACGAAACCGAGCAGAGCGATGATCATGCCGAACATAAAGGCATGCGATACGCCAGCCGTCAAAGAGTCGACCATGTTGCCGCCCGGATGGGATTCCGCATAACGCTCCTGACCTGCGGTCATAATGCTTACGGCTACGGCGGTCCCGATCGCGCCCGCCACCTGCTGAAGGGTGTTCATAATCGCGGTTCCGTCCGGATAAAATTGCCGCGGCAGCTGATTCAGCCCGTTGGTCTGCGCAGGCATCATCACCATCGAAATGCCGATCATCAAACAAGAATGCAGCACGATGATGAGGAACGCGGCGGATGCGGCCGTCACGCCCGAGAAAAACCAAAGCGCTGCGGCAGCCACAAGGAATCCGGGGAAGACAAGCCATTTCGGACCGTATTTGTCAAACAGGCGGCCCATGACTGGCGACATGAGACCGTTAACGATTCCTCCGGGCAGCATGATCAGCCCCGCGTAAAACGCCGACTTGCCGAACCCTCCTTGCAGGAACAGCGGCAGCACCAGCATGGACGATAAAATGATCATCATGCAGATAAAGACCATAATGACGCCGACCGTAAACATCGGATATTTGAAGGCCCGCAGGTTGATCATCGGCTTCTTCATTCGCATTTGACGCCAGCCGAACAAGATCAATGCCGCTGCGCCGATGATCAGGGACGCGATAACTTTCGGGCTCGTCCAGCCTCCGCCTTCGCCGGCGCTGCTGAAGCCGAACACGATGCCGCCGAAGCCGATCGTCGATAAAATAATCGACAACAGATCGATTTTCGGTTTGGTGATGGTCGACACGTTTTGCATGAACAGGATGCCGCAAACTAACGCCAATACAAGAAACGGCAGCGACAACCAGAAAATCCAGTGCCAGCTGAGGTTCTCGATTAACAGTCCCGCGATCGTCGGTCCCACCGCAGGCGCGAACATAATGACCAGGCCGATGATGCCCATGGCGGCGCCCCGTTTTTCAGCGGGGAAAATAACCAAAATCGTGTTGAACATCAGCGGCAGCATGATGCCCGTCCCAACCGCTTGAACGACGCGGGCGAGCAGCAGCAGTTCAAAATTCGGCGCCAGCGCCGCAATCAAACAACCGGCAATCGAAAAAATAAGCGCGGTGATAAAAAGCTGTCGAGTCGAAAACCATTGCAGCAGCAGGCCGGATACCGGCACCAAAATGCCCAGCGTCAGCAGATAACCGGTCGTCAGCCATTGAGCCGTGGACGGAGCGATGTGCAGCACCTGCATCAGATCGTTTAAGGCGACATTCAGCGCCGTTTCGCTGAACATCCCGATAAATCCGCTAATGAGAAGCGCCACCATAATAGGGATGACTTTAAATTGTTTATTCGAGCTTGCTGTTGTATGTGTATTCTGCATGGCTGCTTCCACAATGCCTAACCTCCATATGTCTGTTTTTATCTCTATTTGTTATTATCCTTCTCTATGATCTCTATCTTTTCTGTCGCACCGTCTTGCAGCACACGTTCCACCAATATCCCCATGTACTTGGACGCGATACGAATCGGGCCGGTGTCCCGATTCGTCATGGCAATGATGAGCGAGCCTTCCAGCATGGATAACACGACCGTAGCCGTCTCCTCCGCACGACGGGTATCGAGCCCTGCCGATTGCAGCCGCCGGGTTACGAGCATCCGCCACTCGTCAATCGCAGCCTGACACGCCTCCCGCAGCGATAAGCTGACGGATGACGTTTCAACCGCATTCCAAAAGCTGAGCGGAGTAAATCCCTCAAAGTTCGAGTGCTCCGCATCCTCGGCCATCATTTCGATGTGGTGCTGTATCGCTTTTGCCGGACTTGCATATCGGTCGAATGCTTCTTCCCATTTGCCGGAAACCTTCCGTTTGATCTGCTCGATACACTCTCGCGCGAGCTCCTCTTTCCCCTCCGGAAAATAGTAGTAGAGCGAGCCTTTGGGACAATGGCTTTCTTTTATGATTTGATTTAATCCCGTTCCATGATATCCTTGCGTCGAAAACAGCCGGGAAGCCGTTTCGACGATAGATTCACGTGAGTTCGTTTTTCCTGCCATGGTGGCGAGGACCTCCTTTCCGTTAAATTATAACGAACGGTCTACATATTATAGCTGACAGCAGACCTTCATTGTCAACGATTTTTTTCTATGAAATATTTCCTTGCGACCGGCTATACTTGTGCGAACCGATGATTCAACGGTCTATTCCAGATAAAAAAACGGCTGCCCGTCTATAAAATAGACAAGCAGCCGTATGGCATTTTCATATGAGACCGGACCTCATTCCTCCGGACGTTTTCCGGCATCCATTCCGGAACCCGACACGGTCATTACCGGTTTAACGGTCAGATCGCTATGTACGCGGATTTGGCATGACAGCCGGATATTCGGCTCGGCAATGCCTTTGGCCGCAAGGATGGCTGCTTCGGCTTCACCTATGGCGCCGGCATCCCCTTCGATCACTTCCACGCGGCAGGTCGTGCATCTCGCATTGCCGCCGCAGCGATGCAGAATATCCACGCCGTTATCTTCTAAAGCTAGTACCAGTTTTTGCCCGTCGGCCGCTTCAATGGCTTGTTTTCCTTCAACATGAATCGTTGGCATTTTGGAATCACTTCCTTTTCTCTGCATAGATTTTTAGCATCATTCGGACGGAACGATGCATGAATCTTTATTATTGCGTGAGTACGAACAATTTTCAATAGCTGCTTTCAACGGAGTTCATGACGACGATGGCTCATGATACCGGCTTAGGCGGTTTTCACAATGAACTCAAGGTTTACCCGGCAATATTGGACTTGATACCGATGATTTGCTGGAAATACGGGTTAAGTTGACGCAGGAAATCGGAGCACAAGAGCGATGGGAGGAATGATTCGTATCCGTAGCGTCTCTCAACAGCAAAATGAGGCCGTCCTCAAGATCTAAGATCTTTTGGGACGGCCTCTTGTTTTTCTGTCATTTCAAAGTTAAAAAAGAAGATCTTTGGCGTATTGCTCCCCTTCGAGCAAATCGTATTCAACCAATCGGTAATCGTTCAGCAGTGACTGCTGCTCAGGCGTTAATTGGGAAACGACGCCCGAAGCTCCCACCAGAACATGTTTGTTCAATCCCGGAATTTCGGATTTAACTTTCTCCAGCAGTTTGTAATACGGAGGAAGCTGCTGCCCGCTCAATTGGAATAACGTCGGTCCGATAAAAGCAGGACTGATCGTACCTACCGGCTGCTTTCCGATATCGAAGTTCGCCATATAAATGAGTTTCGTTTCGTGCTTTAATCTCGGGTTCGTATCCCAGCCCGCCTGCGTATAAATTCCTGCGGACAAGGCCGGCAGATGGTCTCCCCAAAATACGACGATCGTCGGGCGCTTGATTTTCTTCAATTCCCCGCTTAAATAAGCCAGGGCTTCGTCCGTCAATTTCGTATCATGCACGTACGTTTCCATTTCGTCCTTATATTCCGGTTTTACGCCCCCGACAGTGATGGTGTTGGAGCCGTTCAACCCTTTTGTGAACGGGAAGTGGTTTTGCATGGTAACCAAATGCAGGAACGTCGGTTTGTCCGATGCCTGTAGCTCGCGAACCGCTTCTTTTACCGCAGCCATGTCCGAAATGTATCCGTTAGGCGTATAACGTTCCGCATTTTCCATATCCTTTTCGCTTGTAAATTGATCGAAGCCAAGAATCGGATATACCCGGTTCCGGTTATAAAACGTATCGTCAAACGGATGAAGGGCTTTGGTTTGATAACCTTTGTCCTTTAATATGCTGACAATCGACGGCAGCGTTGACATTTTGACGATCCGCTGCTGATAAGGGATGGAACCGTCCTTGAGAAAATACATCGACAACCCGGTCAACGCTTCGAATTCGATGTTGGCTGTATTACCGCCAAACTCAGGAGACAGCATGAATCCGGACGGCGTCGCATGCTCCTGCTGATGGATAAACTTCAACGGATCCTCGCTGAATGTATAAGTCGGCAGCCGGGTAGGGTCAAAAAAGGCTTCATCCATCATATACATGACGTTCGGCTGTTCCGCCGGCGTTTTTCCATCGGCTTGGACCGGCATATCCCGATATTTTTGCGCAACGGCTTCAATCGCTTCTTTGCTGTAACCTTCCGGTTTTTCCATCAGTTTCTGGTTCAGGTTGCCGGCAAATGCATACACGAAACCGTTCTGCGAATAATTGACCTTCTGATTCCATGGAATGTTTTGATAGTTCATCGATGTTGCGAGCGCGGTTTGACTTCCGACCATTTGGATAAAACCCGCAATCATCAACACGGATACGACGATCATGGCAAGCCGCAGCGGCAGTTGAACCTTGAGCTTAGGAAGTTTGAACATAAGATACACGAGGGAAGCCACGACAACGATGGTGATGATAATGGCCGTCGGCGAGATCATCCCGTGGGTAATTTTCGTCATTTCCTTGGCGTTTTTGACTTGCATCAAATCCCATGGAAACAGCGGTTCGCCCGTTGTGCCCAGCTTTTTATAGTTGGCCACCGCAAGAATGCAGCATACCAGAAACGCAAGCAGCGCGCCGGAATACACATTCGGAACGATGGCGGCAAACACGAGCAGCACAAAAAAGAAAAACAAGCTCCCGGAAATATAAAGCCAATAGTAATTCGAAATCCAGGCGAAAACGCTCCCCAAATCCATACCGAGCGACGCGGCCTGCATGATGAAATTCAACACAAAACCGCCAAAGAAAAGGGTAAGCAGGGTTGCTCCCAAACGCTTTGATGGCTTAAACATTTGATGCACGTATATCCTCTCCCATCTATCTAGGCGGATATTATACAATAATTATCTTAAAAGAACATTAAAAAAGGCTGAGCTTCGAAAATCGAAGGTCCACCTTTTCAAATGTGCTCTTTATTGGACACTTTGATGCGTTTAGATAGATTTTTCTGATGGAGCCGCTAATATACGTTTCCGCATACCGGGCATCGTTCGCCTGATGTTTCGGACGAGCTATTTTCGCTTCATCGATCGGATCAGCTGCTTCGTTTCAGAGTTCACACGGGTCGATTCGATAATTTTTTGCAGCGCTTTGTTATAGGTAAAATCGTCAACGGTACTGTTTTGCAGATACACCATGGTTGGTTCCGGCAGATGGACATAACACATGGACAACGCCCAGGCTACCGCCATACGGACATAATAAGCCTCATGCCGGATCCGATCCAAAATTCGAAGCACGCGGTCAATGTACGCCTCATCGATATAATAGTTCAACAGCATGACCACGCCGAACCGGATCTCATACTCGTGTTGGGATTGCAAATAGGGTTGAAGGAAATCCCACACCAGCGTTTGGTTGGACTTGGCGAACTTCAGGCCGGCGCAAAACGTATCGCATACCGACCAATTGTCGATTTTGGGGACAAACGAAGCGATCAGCTCCAGCTTTTCGGCTGGATCGGCTTTCTCGTTTGCAATCAGAATCCCCTGCAGCATCACTTCCTCAAAATACTCGGCTGAAGCATGCCGCAAATAAGCGCGCCGGTCTTCCTCGGCCATACGCTTGGCCAATTTACGAAGCTCAGGGATCCGGACGCCCAACAGGTTGGACACGCCCGGAATTAGCGATGACGCAAACCTCTGATATTCCGGCTCGGCCAGTTCCAACAGTGTTTCGCGTATTGCCGCCGTTTTCATCATACATCTCCTTCCTATTCGTAAGATATTTCCCAAAGATAGATTGATGCGACGGAACCGTACGGTGAATAAAGCTCCCGGTAACGGTCGAACTCCTTCTTCGTCAAACCGTCCAATCCGTATAACTTCATCATTCCGCGCCGGATCGCGACATCTCCCCAACTGACCACATCGGGTCGCTCCAAGGCGTGCAGCAGCAGCATTTCAGCCGTCCAAACCCCGATACCGTCAAGGGACGTCAGTCTTCGGACAACCTCGGTGTCGGGAAGAAGCGCCAGCTCGTCGAGGTCAAGCTCGCCGCTTTCCATGCGGCAAGCGGTCCGATAAATGCAAGCCGCTTTTTTCATGGTCAAACCGCATGCCCGAAGTTCCTCCGGGGACTGCGCCGCAATCGAGGGAGGATCGATTCGGCCGAACCGGGCAACCATCCGTTCCCAGACGGATTGAGCCGCCTTGACGGAAATGAGCTGGCCGACGACAGCTTGGGCCAATGCCTTAAACAAGTCCGGCGTCGTGGGACGTTTGAGGAATCCGATTCTGTCCATGGCTGCGCCAAAAACGGGATCCGCTCCCCGGAGAGCCGTCATTTCGATCTCTCCATATTGAAAGAACGTCGTGCTTTCGCTTAACATGCGGCGCCCGCCTTTCTTTTCGATCCATTCGCTTAACCATCGTTAGGGCTCAAACCCCTGTTGGCTGATGAACACCTGTTCCGGGGGAAATGTTTCAAGGAACCGGTCATACACGTACCGGTAAGCTTCCCGACCGTACCACTCCTTCAGTCCCATTTCCCCGTACAGCCGTTCGATGCCCAAACTGCGGGTACGCCGCCCTCCGCTTCCATCACCCATGAAATAATCGTCGATGCAGATCCGTTCGACAAGCGGTCGCAATTTGTGGGGGAAACCGTCCGTGCACGGAAGCACGGGCGCAATCGTAGCCTGCGTTGGAACGCCCGCTTCTTTGAGCAGCTTCAGCGTTCGAAGCCGGGCTTCAATGGCCGGGGTGCCCGGCGTAAATTGCCGCCGAACATCCTCCCTGTCCGTTTCCACGGTCATGCTGACCCTTACGCGATTCCCCAGCCGAACCAGCAGATCGATATCCCTTTTCACAAGGGGACTTCGGGTCTGTACGAGCAAAAAGTCAGGGGGATCGTTTGCCATGACCTCCAGCAAGGAGCGCGTAATGCCTGCCTTCGCTTCCGCCGGTTGGTACGGGTCCGTGCTCGAGGACATAAAAATCGTAACGGGACCGTTGTTTCGGGCTCTCTTAAGCTCTTTGCGGAATACGTCCGCCGCTCCGTCCTTGGCGTCCACCCACGTCCCCCATTCCTGGTCGCGAAAGGTTGCCACGGGCATGCGCCGGACATAGCAATAGGAGCAGCCAAACGAACATCCCGCATAGGGGTTCAGCGAGTGACTGTATCCGGATAAAAACCCCGTTCCTTTGTTCAGCATAGACTTCGGCGTTTTATGTTCCAGAGTATAGGCCATGGCTTCTTCCCCCCTTTTTATGCATTCCGTATGGCATCATCGTTTTCGTCTAGGTCGCGTCGTGAAAAATAATCCCCAAGCTGTACCTCGTTCCTTCCGTTACGGTTCCAACGCCGTGGCGCAGCGAAGCCCGGTAGCATCCCCTCGTTCCTTGAACGGGACGAAAGCTTGTCGGAAAAATGACGCCCGCTCCACGCTTGAGCCTGATGACATGCCCCCTGCTTTGCGCGCGCGGCCGCTGTTCAACGAGCAAAAATTCCCCGCCGGAATAATCTTCATCCCCCTCGTTTAAGACAAGGAGGACCTGGAACGGAAAAAATACTTCGCCGTACAAATCCTGATGGAGGCAATTGTACCCGCCGGCTTCATATTTCAAAATGAGGGGCGTGGGACGGCGTTGGCCGGCTGCATGACACTCATCCAGGAAATCCGAAAGCGTGCCGGGATACCTGGGCTCCTTGCCCAGCTGCTCGAGCCAGCGGTTAGCCGCAGCAGACAGCGGGACGTAGAACGCTTCACGAAGCTGCTGCAGCCGAGCGGGCAACGGAGATTGAAAATACTTGTACTCTCCGACCCCAAACCGGTATCTTTTCATGTCGATCGTTTTTCTGTAAAGCTCCTCCGCTTGGTAGGATTCGATAAAATCTCGGCATTCCTGCGGCGTAAGAATCGGTTGAAACGTGGCGAATCCTTGCCGGTCCAAATCGCGGTGGAGCGCGTCCCAGTCCAAAGCGGCGATCCGTTCCGAAACCTCGTTATGCATGATGGGCAGCCTCATGAACCCGGGAATCCGACACCTCTTTCTCGATGGACAACAGCCGCGACTTCATCTCCAGTCCGCCGCGGAAGCCGGTTAACGCTCCGTTTTTGCCGATGACGCGATGGCATGGGACCGACATGAGCACCGGATTGGCGCCAATCGCCGAACCCACGGCCCGAACCGCTGCCGGCTTGCCGATCGATTCCGCGATGTCCGAATAGGTGCGCGTCTCTCCATAGGGAATGGAGCGCAGCGCCTCCCAAACCGAGCGCTGGAACGGGGTGCCGACCAAGTCGCACGGAATCGTGAAGCGTATCAGCTTGCCGTCGATATAATCCATCAATTCGCCGAAATATGGCGACAGCGCCTCATCGTTCCTGATCAGCTTCGCCGGTCGCATCTGTTTACCCACCCATTCTTCCATTTCCTCAAACGGCTTGTTAGCCGAACCAACATAGCAAAGACCGCGGGATGTCGCTGCGAGATGCAGCTTCCAGCCTCCGTGTTCCAACACCGACCAATAAATAGGCCCTACAACGTCACTTTTCATCGAATGCGCCTCCTTGGGTCCATATCCCCGTTTCCATAATCCGTTTTCGATACTCGTAAGGGGTTATGCCGAATTTTCGTTTGAAGAGCGAGATAAAATAGGACGGATTCGGAAGTCCGACCCGGCTCCCGATCTCGGCTATGGAGATATTGGTTTGAGCGAGCAGCTCGCGCGCCTTATCCAGCCTGATGCCTTGCAAATAGGCCACCGGCGTTGCATTCATGATCTTTTTGAACGTCCGGTGCAAGTGGTACGGGCTCCCATGGAACATCTCTGCCAGCATATTCAGCGTCATCGCGCAATCGTAATGCCGCTCCATGTATCGGGCGATCGCGTCGACCCACTCGCGGTCCGGCAAACGTTCGCCCGTCGGCTTGCACCGCTTGCACGGTCGGAATTCCTCCCGGATGGCTTCTTCCGCGGTGCGGAAGATCCGGACGTTGGCCCGGTTGGGGACTTTTGACTTGCAGGAAGGTCTGCAAAAAATCCCCGTCGATTTGACAGCGTAAAAAAACACGAAGTCATATGATGCGTCGTTCCCGACGATCGCCTGCCACTTTTCCTCCGTTAGCGCCTCTTCTTTTGCCGTGTTCATATTCGTCACCCCTTCACCCAAAGTATACCCTCTTTTTCGTCCGGACGAAGGAATATCGGAATAGAAAAGCAAGATCGTGATATTAAAGAATCGTTTCGTTTTCCGGGCACGATTTGACCGGTTTTAGCAAAATTCGATCTCCGAAGCCTTCTTCACGGCGGCAAACTCGCGAAATTGCCGATTATGCCGGTCAATGATTTCTTGCGCTGTTTCCGCTCCCTGCCCCCATGTGCTGTGGGCGTCCTCCGCGACGGTGACCTCATATCCCAGCTCGGCTGCCCTCGTGCTTGTCGCATGAACGCAAAGGTCGGTTTGAAGCCCGGCGATCACCAGGCTGCGAATTCCTTTTTCCGTCAGGACCTGCTGCAGATCGGTTTCATGGAATGAATTCGGCGTGAACTTCTGGATGACGGCTTCTCCCTCTTGGGGCGCGATGGAAGGATGGATCTCCCAATCCGAAGTCCCCGGTTCAAGCTGTTCGCCCGGCCCTTCGTTATGCTGGACGTAGATGACGGGCACGCCGCAGCTTCGCGCTTTGTCCAGCAAACCTTGAAGCTTCAACAACAATGCATCACCGGCATAAACCGGGTCATTCTCCGGAAACATGCCCCTCTGTACGTCAATCACCAAAAACGCTTGCGAATTCATTCCTGTTTCCTCCTATGGGGTTCAATATTTTCGTGCTAAGGTTCTAGGTTTTATATTATTTTAACAAGAACATACGTTCCTTACAATATAAATCTACTGCGGAAAATTACGGGCAAGATTCGAATGCATATTTCCCCCTTCCATGGGGAAAATACCCATGAGGTGTTGAGCATGGGCGTTTTTCTGAATTTAAGGAAATTTTTGTTCACGCAGGGGAAAAGCTCGGAACAAGTGACCGCCAAACCCGAAAAAAACGAAAAACCTACCTTAAATCATATATTGGATCAGTTTAAGGACTGCATCGACTTTCAACGGCGCACGTATCCCGACTGCCATGTACATATCGTATATCTCCCGTTCCTCGTGGGCCCGGAGCCGTTAAAGCGGGATATCGTTGATCCCCTTTCCAACGCGACCGAGGACGAAGCGGCACAAATCTTTAAACGCTCCCAATATAAGCTGACGGGCGATGCCAAAGAATGCGTCAAAGGAATTTTGGACGGGCAAGCCGCCATATTTTTTCGGGACCTGACCTATCTCGTCGATATTTCCGAGCCTGTAGGCAGAACCATCTCTCAATCCGAAACGGAAACGGTCATCTCCGGTCCCCACGACGGCTTCGTGGAAAATTTGTCGCAGAATCTGGGCGTACTTCGGAAAAAAATTAAAAGCACGCATTTAAAAACCGTCAAGTTCGAGGTCGGGGAAATCGCCAAAACCGACGTGGTATTGGCATATATCGACCGGGTTGCGGACCAAAACATGGTGGAAGACTTGAAGAAACGGATTCAATCGATCGAATTCGACGCCATTATGGATTCGAATATGCTGGTTCAGCTGATCGATGAAAATCCGAACTCCGTTTTCCCGCAGTTCATGACGACGGAGCGCCCGGACGCCATCGCGTCCAAGCTGATCGGCGGCCGAATCGCCGGCTTTGTGGACGGAAGCCCGTCCGCATTTGTTTCTCCTACCAATTTTTTTGATTTTTTCTCTTCTCCCGACGATTATTATCAACGCTGGCTGCTTGGGTCTGCCTTGAGGGTCTTGCGATTCATCGGTTTTCTCATTACGATCAGCTTTACCGCGTTCTACGTTTCCGTGACCACTTATCACTATGAAATGATTCCGCATACGATGCTTCTAAACTTGACGGAGTCGCGGGCAAAGGTTCCTTTCCCGCCCCTTATCGAAGCGCTGCTCATGGAGACGACGATCGAGCTGCTCCGCGAAGCCGGAGCAAGGCTCCCGACGAAAGTCGGCCAAACGATCGGCATCGTCGGCGGTATCGTGATCGGACAGGCCGCGGTTCAGGCCGGGTTCACGAGCAACATTCTCATTATCTCGGTCGCCACGTCAGCCATCGCATCGTTCACCATCCCAAGCTATATCATGAGCGCGTCCATCCGCCTGATCCGGTTCGGACTGATCATCATGGCCGGCATATTGGGAAATTTGGGGCTGATGATGTGTATCGGTCTTGTGGTGATCCACCTGTCGGGAGTGACCAACCTGGGAACGTCCTATTTAACGCCGGTCGCTCCGATGAACTTTGCCGACTTCCTGGACACGTTCGTTCGCGGACCTTTTTGGGGCCTCAGGAAACGCCCTTCCATTTCGGATTCCGAAAACAAATCAACCAATAAAATGCGGAAATAAGGGTGAACAAAGTGAAAGAAAAATTAAACGTTTTCCACATCACCCTGCTCATTTACATGACGGAAATGAACATCACGCTGTTCAGCCTCCCCCGCTTGATCGCCGAAAATATCGGCACGAACGGATGGATCGGTTATTTGGCGTTAGCCGTCATCGCTTCATTTAATATATTTTTGTATTGGATCGTATACCGAATGGGAAGGGGCGCTTCGGTCTTTCAAATCATGGAGCTCGCGCTGCCCAAGGCGATCATGTATCCGGTCTATTGGGCGTTGGCCATCTTTTGGATTTTCACGGCTTCCTTCTTGGGAAAAAACTTTTTTCTTATTTTCCAGATGCTGTCGTTCCAGACGACTAACCCGATGTTTATTTTCCTGCTCTTCTGTCTGATGGTCTTCGCCCTCTTGATCAAGGATATTTACGGCATCGGCAAAGCGGCGACGGTTTTTTTCTTCATGACGTTTTGGACGGTCGGCCTCACCGTGTATCAGTTCCATGATTGGCAGATCGTCCGGTTTACGCCGCACCTGTTTCAGGCTGCATCCCAAGGCCATTCGTTTCGCAACTGGATGGAAGTGTACACCACCTATATGGGTTACGAACTCAGCATGTTTCTATTTCCCCATGTCACTAAAAAGAGCAAGTTGTTTCTCGGCGTGTTCATCGGGCACTGGGTGATTACCATTTCTCAGTTAATCGTTATACTGACTGCATTCGGCTTTTTCAGCTTTCATCAAATCGAGTCGCTGTTATATCCCGTCATCGATTTGCTGGATTTCATCGAAATGCCGTTCATCAACCGGATCGAAAACCTCGTGTTCTCGATGTTCGTGTTCGCCAATTTAATCGTTACGGTCATGTTCTGTTACGCCGCCCTGTCCGCGATCAAACAAACTTGCCCGAAAGTAAAGCCGAACCGGCTCGAGTTCGTGGTCGTGACCATGTTGTTTTTTATCGGTTACATCCCTAAACATCTGAGGCAATCGGAAGTGCTGTTAAGGAAAGTGCTGTACACTGAAGCTTATATTGCTTTCATCATACCGGTGGTGCTGATCCTTGTGCTGCAATATCTCAAACTGAAAGGAAAGGTGCCGAACAATGAAAGTTAAGCTCGTCTGCCTTGTCCTTATCGTTGTGCTGACCGGTTGCACGGACGAGCATATTTTGGAGAAATCCGGTTTCATCCGAACGATTGCCTATGACAAGGAATCCGGAGAGCAAGGAAATTTAATGCGGGTCACGATCAGCATTCCGAAATCGAACCACCAGGATGCCATCGTATATTCCGTCAGAGCCAAGTCCGACAAAGACGCGAAATCGCATTTTGACCGACAAAACAACCGGAAGTTGGTCACCGGACAGCTTAGGCAGGTGTTATTCGGGGAAAAATTGGCCCGGGAAGGGATTTGGAAGCACCTCGATTCCTTGCGCAGGGACCCCATGATCGGTTCCAGGATGCATGTCATTATCGCGGAAGAGGATCCTTACCACATTTTGCTCCGCAATGACTACCCGCAAGGACCGACGGCGGGCGAATACATCGATACGCTCATCCAAGCGGAAGCCAAGGCCGGCGATATCCCCGATTCCAGCCTATATACTTTTTCAAGGGATTATTATGACGAAGGAATCGATCCGGTGACCACCATCATCAAGGAACAAAAGGAAAGCTTGATCATCGACGGCATCGCCCTTTTTAAAGACGACAAATACGTCGGGAAGGTGGAGCCGAGCGACCGGATGTTTTTTGGACTTCTTCACCATAACATTGGTGCCGGCGATTTGTATTTGAATTTAAAAGAAGATCACGATGACAGCGAGCAAGCTTCCCTGCAATTTCTAAGAAGCCGCCGTAAGATACATGTCGTCTCTGCATCCAACCTGTTACAGGGAAAAAGATTGAAAGTAGACATGGACATTAAGGTCGAAGGTTCGCTGCTGGAGTATATCGGGGACCTGGATATGAAAAAGCAAGCGGAGCAGCACAAGCTGGAAGAAGAAATTCGGAAAGCCATCCAGGCAAAATGCCGTTCTTTGATCCGCATGCTGCAGGAAAAACAAACTGATCCATTCGGGATCGGGCAATATGTGCGCAATTCGCTTCCCGTAGGCGTATGGCATCGACTGGATTGGAGGAAAGTGTACGCGGACGCGGATATTTCAGTCCGTGTCCATGTCCGGATCAAGGATTACGGAAAGCTGCAGCATTAGGAAGATACATTTTTGTCAAATGCCCTTTGTTACAAAAAAGCAGAGCCGAGGCTCTGCTTTTGAAGATTTACGAAAGTATAAGTTTCGAAACGGTTAACACGGCCCAAGTTGTTGAAACGTTTATGCGGCCGTCGTTTTTTCGGCTTTCCTAAACCGGACGTTCACGAGCAGGATGCTGGCCAAGATCAGAAGCAGCCCAAAAACCAAGTTCAGCGACACATGCTCATTCAGGAATAATACGCTTGCGGCAATGGATACCAACGGAATAAGAAAGGTATAGGAGCCGACCTTGCTTGCCTCGCCCTCATGAATAAGTTTGAAGTAAACGAACCAACCGAAGGCGATAACGAAGACGGCGATGAATACCGTATCCGCGATAAACGGAATATTCCATGTGATATCCGACCAGCTTTCCATCTCCGTTCCCCCTGCAAGCAGGAGAATGCCGCCGATCGTGACCTGCATCGCCGTCAGCCACAGCGAATCGACGCGGTGTCCGATTTTTTTGACGTAGACCGTGCCCAGCGCCCAGGTGAGCGCCGTAACGAGCGCAAGCAAGATGCCAACCGGGGCAATGTTTCCGCTCATCCCGCCGATGCTCATCGTGGCTACGCCGACGAAGCCGATGATCAACCCGATCATTTTTTGGCGCGTCATCCGTTCTCCCAGCCACCACCAAGAAAAAAGGCCGAGCAACACCGGCTGCAAAAACACGATGGCCGAAAACAGCCCCGACGGCGTGTACTGCAGCCCGATCGTTTGAACGCCGTAATAAAGCACGATGCTGAGCAGTGCGGATAATAAGTATACATGCCAGTTTCGGCGAAATTGCAGCTGCTTGTACTTGGGCAGAGCTACAATCACCAGCAGCAGTCCGCCGATCAGCGCGCGAAGCCCCGCAAACAACACCGGCGGCGTATATTGAAGTGCGAATTTGGACAATGGCCAATTGATCCCCCAGACCAAAATGAGAAACGTCAGAAGAAATATGGTTTTGTTATGCCGTCGCATTCTTTTTTTCACTCCCTGTAAAAACATAAGGCATGGAGTGAATTATACTCCTATATGTCTGATACGTCATGGTTTTTTTCTGAAAGCGCTCTTTTCATAGGTTTCAAGTTGCCCGGCCGGCAATTTATGACAGCTTCGTTCCGCTCAACAAAGAAACCGCCAATTCGCGATCTCCGTCCTTTCCGCGGGCATTCGGATTAGGCGAAAAATGCTTCATATGTTGGTGCAGCAGCGTTGCATGTTGAAATACTTCGGGTTCGGCGACGTCCACCGCCCATATCCGGATCGCTTCATTTCCGATCTCCGCAATCCGGAAGCCCGGTTGATCGAGGCAGGCCGACACCTGGACGAAGGACCAATTATCCCGTTGAACGATCGAATCCATATGCGTATGGCCGTTGAAGTAGATCCCGATTCCTTTTTTGCGGTTCAGGATGCTCCACATGTCAATGCCTGGATGGATCGAGCCTTTTTCCCGCTCCGAGCCTGCGGTAGTCCGGTAAACCGGATGATGACCGAACACGAGCAGCGGTTTTTCCCCGGATGCGGCGACCATGTTTTCCAGCCACTCCAGTTGTTCGAATTCGAGCCATCCTCCCCAATCCTCATAATCCATCTCTTTTGCCGTATCGAGAAACACCAGCATGGCTTCTTCCGTATCCAGCGCGTGGTATCGCTTCTGCTCCGTCATTTTCAGCACGTCCGCCCTCGATTGACCGTAAAGGTCATGGTTGCCTAGAACATGGATAAACGTTTTGCCCTGACGGGCCAGGATCGCATATACCTCCTCCAGCTCCGACGTAAGTCCGTAGTTGGTAAGGTCTCCAAGCGAAATGTACAAATCCGCGTCCTGATTTAAAAACTCGTCCAGCACATGCTGGTAGAATGCGTTTCGGGCTTCCGCCAGCCCACGAACCGACCGGTCGATCTCGTGATAATGCAAGTCCCCAAGCAATGCCAATCTCATTTTGCCCGCTCCTCCCGCTTATCGATAATGTTTCTCCTGTTTTCCATCATAATAGCAAAGTATTATTTGTCCGTTAAACACATGAGCTTTTTTTGTAAAAGGAACCGTCCTTCGGTCAACCTGTCATTAAATCGTAATTGTTACGTATAAATAAATCGTAAAATGTTTTCGCATACCAAGCCATGGAACCGTCATAATCATATATTCAAAGGAAGGTGGACACCGCATGCACACACCCGTCATCCTGTTAAGCGGTTTTCTCGGAAGCGGCAAAACGACGCTGCTGCTGTCCCTCATAGAAGAAAGCAAACGAAGGGGGCTTCGCCCGGGGATTTTGATGAATGAGCTGGGGAAACGCGACGTGGACGGTCATATTCTGGAGGAGCATTCTGACGTGCAGGTGCAGAAGCTGCTGGACGGATGCGTATGCTGCAGCCGCAAAAGCGAGCTTCCCGACAGCCTGTTGCTTCTGTTGAAGCAGCGGCCTGACGCCATCTATATCGAGCTTACCGGCGTCGCCGATCCGGACGAAATTCAATCGGCTTTGCTGGAGCCGGCATTCAAGGATCGACTGAGACTGCATCATACCATAACGCTCGTGGACGCCGAAAACGCCCTGGAATTTGCGAGCCGGTTTTCTGCGGACAAACAGCTCGTGCGCACGCTGCGCAAACAGCTGGAAACGGCCGACCTCATCGCGGTCAATAAAAGCGATCTCGTATCTTCCGACACGCTGTCCAAAATCGAAAAAATGGCGCGAAAGCATAACGAAGCCGCCGCAATCCTGTTTACCACGTTCAGCAAAATCGACTTCCCGGATCTTTTTCGGCGAATCGCGCCCCCGGAACCGATGCCGTCCATTTCCGCCGAATCGCATCCGGGAACCAAGGCGATCCGTACTGATCATCCGGTTCAACCCGTTCATGACCACGCGAAGCATGCATCGACACAAAGCAACGGCTCGTTTTCAAACGTCAGCACCGTCACGTTAACCTTCCCTCCAAAGGAACATTTCCGTCCCCTGTCCAAAGAACGGCTGGAATCGTTTTTTCAAGGCTGGGGCGACACTTTGATGAGGGCCAAGGGCCATGTCGCTCTGGACTTGGACGGTCCAATCCGGCTCGTTCAATACGCGGGAGGCCGCACCGCATGGGAAGAATCCCGATATCCCGGTTCCCCCTATCTGGTATGCATCGGCATGAACCTGGACGGAACGCTGCTCAAAGAAAAATGGAACGCATTATTCCAATAAACGGCAGGAAGGAGCAGTTTTTTCAATGAATGCACTCTCTTCGCTAAAAATCATCCCCATGCTTCTTCCCGCCGCCCTGCTCCTGATTCTGGCCGTCATGTGGCTGCCGGAGTACCAAGCTCTGCTGGACAACGATTCCGTGCAAGCGTTCAAAACGAGCTTCATCGGCATATTGCTGGAAGCACTGCCGTTTATTTTGGCCGGGGCGTTGTTATCTTCCCTGCTTCAAGTTTTCGTTCCCGACCACATCATTTCCCGCTGGATTCCGAAAAAGCCGATCCCGGGGATTTTGTTCGCCTGCGTGCTCGGCATCGTTTTTCCGGTTTGCGAATGCGGAATGATTCCGCTGGTGCGGCGACTGATTCAAAAGGGCATGCCGGTGTATGTCGCGATCGTGTTTATCCTGTCGGGACCGATTCTGAACCCGGTCGTATACGGAGCGACCTTCATGGCGTTCCGCAGCCACCCTGAATTGGCTTACGCCCGAATGGGACTGGCCTTTGCGACAGCCTTTCTGATCGGGCTGATCGTCTTTTTCACCGTAAAAAAATCACCCATGCGCTGGTCGATACAGCGCGAAATGGGTGATACGGCGCATTCCCACACGGTCCTAGGCGGCAAATTGGCGTCGATTTTCGTGCATACGTCGGAAGAGTTTTTCGAAATGGGCAAATACCTTCTGATCGGCTGTTTGCTGACGGCGGCCATCCAAACCTTTATGGTCAGGGACAGCCTTGTCGCCATCGGCGCCCAGCCGCTTGGTTCTTATCTGTTTATGATGGGACTTGCCTTTGCGCTTTCCCTCTGCTCCACGTCGGACGCTTTCGTGGCCTCCACCTTTTTGCATGCGTTCCCGGCCGGATCGCTTGTGGCATTCATGGTGTTCGGCCCGATGCTGGACTTCAAAAATGCCATGATGCTGATGGCGCTTTTCAAAACCAAATTTGCGCTGTATTTGTTTTTTCTTATTTTCGCCGTCGTATTTGCCGGCTCCGTTGTAATTACGGCGTGGCTTTAGTTCAAGCCGGAGGACGATCGACGACCGGGAGGTAGCAAGATGAACGATTCGAAAAGCATTCGGCTGCATTACCTGTTTCGGGCGGCGGTTCTGCTGGCGTTCGCCTGTTATATTTGGCGCTTGGCGGACCAGGATGCCCTGGCGTTTTACGTCGCTCCGGCGCTTGCTCGCTGGATTAAGCTCTGTCCGGTTCCGCTCGGGCTGATGGCCCTAAGCTTGATCCTCCAAGCGGTTCTGGGCAAAAGCGCCATGCTTTGCAATTGCGACCACAAGCTGCCCGCATCGCGCCTTAAAAGCACCGCGCTGTATGGGCTGTTCGCATTCCCCCTCTTGCTCGGATTCACGCTGCCGGACCGGGCGCTCGGGACCGCCGCAGCCGCCAAAAAAGGAATGTCCTTTTCGTATTCCGCCGTCGAGCCCGAAAAAGCCGTTCGGTTCGAAACAAATGATCCTTACGCCAAAGAATTTACGGATCTGGCCAAAATTTTGTACGCTCAGCCCGTCATCCCGGTGTATCCCGCCATTTTTTCCGAAACGTTCGGCGCGATCGACATGTATAAAAAGGAATTCGAAGGGAAGCAAATCGCCGTATCGGGTTTTGTGTACCGCGATCAGGCAGGGGCCGAGACGGAACCGTTTGCCGTGAGCCGTTTTCTAGTCCAGTGCTGCACGGCGGATGCCACCCCTTTCGGCATTTTGGTCGACCCGGTTCGGCCGCAAAATCTACCCGTGGATACGTGGGTCAAAGTTCAGGGGAAACTCCATGTCATCTCGCACGAAGGAAAAGAAGTGATTCAGATCGAAGCTTCCTCCATCTCACCGATCGAGCAGCCGGACACCCCTTACATTTACACCAGCGCCGATTCCGTGGAAGCCTGGCATGAACTTCAAAAAGGAGCCAAACCAAGCAAATGACCCGAAAGCGGCATAAAAAAAACCCGCAAAGCGGGGCCTTGGCATCATAGCCGATTCAGGCACTTTGCGGGGAGCTATATAGAATGAACTAAAGAAATGAAGGTTATAGGGCCGCATCGGGCCCTTTTAACAGGAAGTTCGATGCAAACTTTAGTTCAATCTATATAGAAAAGGATAAAATACTTTTTCAGCCCCTGAGAAGGGCGTGCTGGCACGCGGTCTGCAAATCGCGCCATACCCGGTTAATTTCCGTATCTTCCATGCAGGCCGATAATCCCAACAGCGGGAACAGCCGCAGGCCGCAGCCTAGCGAGGCTTTCGCAACCGTAATGCATTCGATGGAAATCCGCTGCTCCATTTCGGGCGTCAGCTTCCCTTTTTGCCCCAGCTCTTCCCATGACTTGTCCAATACCCTGTAAAAGGCATCCTTCTGATGGGCAAACTCTTCGATCTGCTCCTTTAGCTCGGCAAGAACGCTTTCATTTCCGCGCGCTTGCAAATAGGCTTCCGCCGCCTCCAGAAAATGATCGGCCAGCCCTATCGCAACGCCCGCAAACGAAGTTTGCGCAAACGGCAGGAACGGATATTTGTACAGCAGCTCGTCCTCATGGGAACGCATCTCCGAGAACGAAAACGTCATTTCGTCCGGAACAAAAGCGTCCGTGACGACCATGCTGTGGCTGCCGGTCGCTTTCAGGCCGAACGGATTCCAATCCTTTTCGATCCGCACCTGATCCGGCCGCATAATGATGGTCACGATTTGCGGTTCCTGGCCGGCATCCGGCTGCTGCTGTTCCAACAGCGTGTTGGCCGTGAAGGTGGTGGCAAACATGGAGCCGCTGCAATACTTCCATCTACCATTAACAATATAGCCGCCATCCACTCTGCGCGCGGTCCCCGTAACGGCGCCGCTGCCTGCAATGACGGCATCGGGCCGGGCGAAGACGCTGCGTGCGGTTTCGTCCGTCATGAACGGAACGAAGTAACCGCCTCCCGAGCCGATCGTCACCAGCCAGCCAAAGCTGCCGTCAATGCGCGCGCACTCCTGGAAAATGCGGATCGCCTGCGGCAGCGGCGTCATATTTCCCTCCAAATCATCGGCGACAAACAAATGAAACAGCTTTTTGTCGTATATGTACTTTAGCGCTTCCGGCGTCAACTCGCCTTCCCGCTCCATCCGGTACGACTGCTCGCGAATGCGGATAATCTCCTGCTGTGTAAATCCCATGCTTCCACCACTTTCGTATGTAATAAATCTTTTGCTTTTCTATTTTAACACGAACGGTCGATGAGAGACTGTTTCAAAAAAAAATGGCTTAAAAACTAAGACGACCCGCCTTCTCCGTTTCCGAAGTCAAGCGGGCCGCCGCATCTATTTGAACGGCACGAGGCCAGTTATCCCAACAAAGCCGTAATTTCTTTAAAATGGTCGGCGAATCCGACAAACACCTGATCGTCGATCACGATCGTCGGGACCGTCTGCATGCCGGTCAGTCTCAGAACTTCCTCGGCGTATTCCGGATTGTCTTCGCAGTTGTATTCGATAAAGTCGATTTGGTGCTCCTTAAAATATCGTTTAGCCTGATGGCAGTCGCTGCATGTGGAAATCGTATAGATTTTAACGGATGGTTTCATTTCGATTCACTCCTTAACGGTAGGTTTCGTTAAACCGCCAGTCCGGCAGCCTCGCGGATCTTTTCCAGCGTCATTCGGCGGATGAATTTGCCGAATTTCTCTTTTCCTTTTGCATTGGCCTTGTAGAAGTCGATCATCTTGATGACCGCCGGGATGATCTGTCCCTCCTCCAAACCTTCCGCCAGCAGCTCGGCAGCTGCAGCCTTGATCCCTTTGGCTTCCCCGCCGACGTATATGCTGAACGTGTCCTTCATTTTGACGATGCCGATGTCTTTCAGCAGCGGTTCGCTCGTGCCAAGCGCGCATCCGGCATAAGCAACCTTAATCGGAACCGGCGTTGCAATCCCGGAGATCGCTTGATGGATCGCTTGAGCCGTCGCGAGACCGGCATCTTCCGCTCCTTTGCAAAATTGGCAGGCGATCAAGCCTTTCACGACGGCCCCGGCGGGAAAAACCTCCAGCCCGGCCTGCTGCAATGCTTCCGTCACCCGTTCTTTTTCGTCAACCGGCACTTCGACGTAAATCTGTCTAAACGGCGTAATTTCAATATGCGCATCCCGGCCGGCTGCGGATGCAATCGTTGCAAGCTGCTTAGGGGTAATCACGTTTCCCCCGATTTGAATCGGCGTCGATACGGCAATTTTCGTTTTCCCCGGCGTTTCTATGGCCTCCATCATACGGCTGTTCTCCTTCTCCCTATTTCGACTGGATTTGATTATTTGGCTTCCACTACGAATGGCACGGTCAGTACGTCCCCCCGATGCTGAAATTGCCCCCAGATTTTATAGATTCCTTTTTCCGGGAAAGATGTGGCAAATGCCGCCGTCGGGCCTTTCGAGCTTTCATCGACGGGATGGACGTGAAGATAATGTTTCGTATCGGCCGACAATACGACGACGTGGCCGGCTGCACCCAGGTACTGCTCCAAGTCGACTATTTCTTTTTTGGAATGGGCGTCCTTTACCGTATAGGTCAGTATTGTATCGCTTTGCGCCCGGTCCGTGCTTAGCGAGAGCTCGAATTCCCTGCCGTCGACTTCTTTCACCAACTTGCTCTCGGGTTCAAGCTTATGATGACCTGCGAGCGTGCCGCTTACCTCTACCCATTCGCTCAAATTCGAAGCGACGTCGTCTTCCGTAACGAAATCGACGAACAATTTATATTTGCCTCCATCCGGGAAGACCGTTTTGACTTTAAAAACCCCATTGCCCTCATATTCGGGATGAATATGGTTAAAAAACGACAGGTCATGGTTGACGATGATCAGATGGATCAGTTTTTCGTGGGTAACTTTGAAACGGCTCAATGGATTGCCGGCACGATCGGTCGTTACGATCATGATCTCCGTTTCTTCATTGGCGTTCGGTATGCCCTTTGGAAACTCGTAACGCACCTTATAAAGGCCAGGCATATTTTGATGATGTCCGTGCCCGCCATGATGATGACCATGATTCCCATGGGTGTCTTGACCGTGAAGGTCATGCTGATGAGCGTCATGCTGATGAGTGTCATGCTGTTGATGGTCATGTTGGTGATGGTCATGTTGGTGATGGTCATGTTGGTGATGGTCATGTTGGTGATGGTCATGCTGGTGATGCTGGTTGCTTCCATGATTCATTGATTGATGTTCGCTCATATTAAATCGCTCCCTTTTTTCGGATCGTTTTTAAAAGCTGAACCGCTCTCGAATCAGTACCGCCGACCGGCTGGTTAAATCAGCCCTCCGGTCGACGTTTCAATGCCATCTTTCCGCAGATTTCCATACCAATCAGTGGCGGATTTTTACCCGCTGCAGGCGCAGCGCGTTCAATACGACGGATACCGAACTGAGCGCCATCGCCGCGCCGGCGATCCAAGGCGCCAGCAACCCAAGTGCCGCTACAGGAATGCCCAGCGTGTTGTATCCCAGCGCCCAAAACAGATTTTGCTTGATGTTGCCCATCGTTTTGCGGCTCATATAGATCGCGTCAGGGATGCTCGACAGGTCCCCGCGCATGAGCGTCACGTCCGCCGCTTCCATCGCGACGTCGGTGCCCGTGCCGATCGCCATGCCGATATCGGCCGTCGCAAGCGCCGGGGCGTCGTTGATGCCATCGCCGACCATTGCCACTTTTTTGCCTTGGGCTTGAAGCTTTTTGACCTCTTCAGCTTTTCCTTCCGGAAGCACCTCGGCGCGGACATGATCGATGCCGACTTCCGCCGCGATGGCTTTGGCGGTGCGTTCGTTGTCGCCCGTGATCATGATGACTTCGATGCCCATGTCTTTCAGGCGTTGTACCGCTTCTTTGGAAGTTTCTTTAATGGTATCCGCCACCGCGACCATCCCTGCATACTTGTTGTCGATCGCCGCCAGCATGGCCGTTTTGCCGGATTCCTCCAGGCGGGACATCAATTCATAGGCGTGGGCGGCGTCAACGCCGTGTTTATCCATCAATTTTCGCGTGCCGACCAGCAGTTTCTTGCCTTCGACTTCAGCTTCGATGCCGTAGCCCGGAACGGCCGCAAACATTTGCGTGTCCGGTAACCGGATACCGCGTTCCTGTACGCCGGCGACGATCGCTTCCGCGAGCGGGTGCTCCGAATTTTTCTCTGCGGCGCCGACCAGTCGAAGGAACTCTTGTTCATCGCCTTCCGCGATGACATCGGTCAATTCCGGTTTACCTTTTGTAACGGTGCCCGTTTTATCCAAAATGATCGCATCGATTTTATGTGTTTGCTCCAAATGCTCTCCGCCCTTGAACAGGATCCCGAGCTCGGCAGCGCGTCCGGAACCGGCCATGATCGATGTCGGCGTAGCCAAACCAAGCGCGCAAGGGCAAGCGATAACCAGAATGGCGATGGCTTTTTCCAACGCTTCGGAGAAGTTGCCCGGCGTGACGAAGAAATACCAGACCAGAAATGCGACGACCGCGATGCCGACCACGATCGGTACGAAGATGCCGGAAATGACGTCGGCGACCCGCTGGATCGGCGCTTTGGAGCCTTGTGCCTCCTCAACGACTTTGATGATTTGCGCCAAAGCCGTCTCCTTGCCGACCTTCGTAGCCTGAACGCGCAGAACGCCGTTTTTGTTCAGGGTGGCGCCGATGACAGCGTCCCCGGCTCTTTTCTCGACCGGCAAGCTTTCGCCTGTCAGCATCGATTCGTCCACCGACGATTCGCCTTCCAGCACGTTGCCGTCCACCGGAATTTTTTCGCCCGGACGAACCATGACGATATCGCCTGCGATGACTTCCTCAACCGGAACCGTCAGCTCCTGTCCGTCGCGGATCACCCGCGCCGTTTTCGCTTGAAGTCCCATCAGCG
This sequence comes from Paenibacillus sp. VCA1, assembly GCF_031583795.1. NCBI lineage: Bacteria > Bacillati > Bacillota > Bacilli > Caryophanales > Paenibacillaceae > Paenibacillus > Paenibacillus sp. VCA1. The sequence goes on from NZ_JAVLSX010000006.1 coordinate 83,017, forward strand.
ATTTGATCGCTTCCGACGTGCGGCCTTTGGCCAAGGCTTCAAACAACTTGCCCATAATAACCAACGTAATTAGAATTGCGCTCGTTTCGTAATACATGTTCGGACCGTGATGCATATTTGCGCCTTTCGCATACCAGTCGATCGTCAGGTACAAACTGTAGAAGTAGGCGGCCGAAGTCCCCAGCGATACCAGCACATCCATGTTTGCACTTCCGTTGCGGAGCGCTTTATATGCCCCGACATAAAACGGCCAACCGATATAAAACTGTACCGGAGTCGCCAGGATCAACTGGAACCACGGGTTCATAAACAGATCGGGCAAATAAATCCATGATGTGAACGAAAAGTGAGCGACCATCGCCCACAGCAGCGGAAGCGACAGGATCGCCGAAACGATCAGCTTGCGTTTTTGCTTCCGGACCGCCCGGTCCCGGTTGTCTGCCTGTTCTTCGCTATCGCTTTGGACGTTCGCTTTGTAGCCGAGCTGTTTCACTTTTGACTGCATGTCGGAGACCGAAACCTCCGCGGGTGAATATTCTACCGTAGCGGTCTCCAGCGCGAAATTGACGGCTGCGTTCGATACGCCGGGCAATTTGTTCAACCCTTTTTCGATCCGGTTCGCACACGCGGCGCATGTCATGCCTTCAAGCTTGAAACGCGTCAATTCCTTGACGGTCCCGTAACCAAGCTTTTTGATGGTGGCATCGATCGCTTCTTCGTCCACTTTATCCGAATCGTAGGTTACGGTCGCCCGCTCAAGCGCAAAATTCACGTTTGCCGAATCCACGCCTTCCAGTTTGTTCAACCCTTTTTCAATCCGGTTCGCACACGCGGCGCATGTCATCCCGGTAATTTGCAAAGTTTTCTGTTTTTGTTTTTTAAGAGCTGCTTCCAAAACAATCACTCCTTCATGAGCCTCACGTTTATTGTATCCATTTCAAAATTTTGATTGATGTCGTTGCTTGCCTTTCTTGATTTTAGTATACCCCCTCACCCTATATTTAGTCAACACATTTTTACAATACCCCTCCACCCTATTTTTTTATCCATGAAAAAAGCCGCCCTCAGGCGGCTTGCCGTTTTATTTGATCAATTTGTTCATTGTCGTCATGAGCTCCGTGAGCACATCCTGATCGCCTTCCTGAATCCGTTGAACGACGCAGCTTTTCATGTGATGCTCAAGCAGCAGTTTTCCCACGCCGTTCAAAGCGGACTGCACGGAGGCAATTTGGTTCAAAACATCATCGCAGTACGTATCCTTCTCGATCAGTCCCTTGATTCCGCGAACCTGGCCTTCAATGCGGTTCAAGCGACTGACCAGACTGTTTTTCACCTTATCCGAATGATGGCTTTTCCGCTCGGTATGATCTCCGCAGCAAGCTTCTTCTTTTTGATCGGCGTTCTGATCCATCATTTCCGGTACCGTATTCATGCAACTCGCCTCCTTTTAACCTGATAATAGTATTATACTCGGGATCGTGCCGGATACAAAACGTTTCATGTCAAATATGAAGTCGGTATCGTTCGGAATGGGCTTCAATGTGCTGCGGCGATCTATATTCCTGATTCGAGAAAAGGCTGATACATCATCAGAGCCCGGTTTTCCGTGATGAATTCGTCTTGCACAAGCTCGCCTTCGCGATTGAACACTTTGCGGTAAATGCTGTTATGCCGCTCGTAGCCGCCCCAAAGGTTCTGGGTGATCCGATGCTCTTTTTCATAGATTTCGTAGGTGTGAAGCGTCATTTGAGTCGTCCTCCACTCGCCCGTCAAATCCCTGTCTTCCATGCCAAGCACCAGCTGATAAGGTTCGGCCGTATTATTTTTGATTCGAAGATCCAAGTAGTTATAAGCGCACGTCGCCCCGCTTCCAAACGGCTGGGTTCGGTTTGCGTCCGGGAATACGTCGTAGCTGTGGCGATGCCTTTCGGTCACTTCAAGCGGTGTATGCAGCGTGATCCAGTACAGCAAATTGGAAAGCTGGACAGTCCCCCGCCAACGCCCGGTTTGAATCCCCCGTAAAATAAAACCATGCCTTCGACGTACCCTTTTCGCAGGGTAGGTTTGCCGATCAATCTCCAGTAAGAAAAGGTTTCCCCGGGCATGACCGTAATTCCGTTGATACGCCGGGCGGCGATTTTAAGATTGGTTACTTTGTTATGCTGAAGCCACATATCCACGTCTTTCAGCTTTCTGAGCATCGGTGTGCGATGAGCGGCAACGCGGAACGGCAACTGTTCCCGTCTTTCGGTTTTGGCAAAATGCGCGGAGCCGAAGCACCATTCCAGGTACCTCCTCCCCCTATAATAGGCGGTTCCCAGCCGAATTCTCCATTTAGACCTGTGAATCGGTTTGTAAATAGCTTCCATGCTTCTTGCCTCCGCCATTTCCCCTTTGATCAATCATGCTTCCGTACAATATGATTCTTCGCTTATCATATCATAACTACCTTTATTGGGGATATATGTGAGGAGTCTATACAAAAGTAAGCACCTCAATTGTTATTCGCCTTGCACGATCATTTCCTAAACTTCACCAATAAAGTATAATCATTAAAATCTTCAATAATTGGAGGTGAACCAACATATGAAAATCATAATAATGCAACAAATTCAGTTGGATAGTAGTAACAGAGATTTGAGAAATGTATATAGAGAGTTCGAATCCAATGTAATACCTCATATAGGTGATTTTATTAGCGATTCTGCTTATAAAGATCCCGCTGAATATGAAGTAGCAAAAGTAAGCATCAACTATTATCGCGATGAATGTTACGTTTCTCTATATCCTGTTATTATCTATTCAACAAATCCTGCAGACATAGACAAAGTAGCTAAAATGATGCAGAGTCATGGATGGACTTGCCCCTCACTTGAGCATTCTGTTTAATATAATGCCTTGGGTTAACAACTACCCCAGGGCTTTTTCATTCATTATCAACTTCGTTTTTCCAAAAAACCAATTTAACAGGGCCACAGTAAAAAATCATCCCAACTCGGGCATATGCTCAAGAGTAAACCGATTTACATAGGCAGATGTGAACTCCGCCGCATCCGTATCACTATGTGAGCAGTTCTGGAAAGATATGAATCAAGACATATCGTGTATTGACGCATTCTGAAATCGAATTCGGGAGGAAGCCAAAAAAATGTTAAACGCTACTGACATACTGTTGTCAGCAGCGTTTTTTTATACTCGGAGTAAATAAACGTAAAGGAGTAGAAGATAAATGCGAAGTATTTTGACCCAAAATGATATGATACCGAATTGTATCATGAATTATAGGAAGGATGGGATCTCATGAATTTGGCTTCTATACGCATCATTACCGACGACGTGGATCGTCTCGTCCAGTTTTATGAGAAAGTCATGGGTGTGTCGGCGGAACGCCCTGCGCCCGTCTTCGCAGAATTCGTTATGCCATCGTGCACCCTGGCGATCGGCCATTCCCAGACGGTGCAACTGTTTGGCGCTGGTTCCGCAGTGGCGGCCGACAATCGCACGGTCATCATCGAGTTCCGCGTCCAAGATGTCGATGCCGAATACGAGCGCTTGAAGCCGTTTGTCAACGAGTGGGTAAAGGAACCAACCACGATGCCATGGGGGAACCGTGCTGCGCTGTTCCGCGATCCCGACGGCAACCTGATTAACCTCTTCACGCCGGTGACCGAGGAAGCGATCAAACGATTCAGCGGTAGGTCGTTGACGAACAGTTGAAGTGAATGAGTCGAATTGTGTAGTTAGTACGTTTACTGGCCACTTCATATAAAGAGACCAGAGACCATAGCAACGAGCTATGGTCTCTTTATTTTATTTCTAATCCATCGACTTCGATTAGTAGCTTTTCTCCTCGTTGCAACTTCACGGGAATATTGAATCATATTTTTTAGCAAGTTGTTTATTCCTTGGATCTCTTATCGTTCGCTCCTTCTAAAAATATTAGACTGAAATGGAATTAGCTTCGCATTTCCGTGGAATCATTCTCGTAGCATCGTTTCCCGTTTTATCGAATTGGGCAGGCTCTGCCGATGCGATTCGATCCGATCAATCTCCTACTGTGATGCCTGCATCTTGTATAGGATGGAGCCAAGATGCGAATCCTACATGGTCACAGTTTCCGTTGTGTAATAAAAATAAGTAAAAAAGTCAGAATCTTAAGCAGTTAAAAAAGCTAAACAACCTCAGCCCAGTCGTATACCGAGCGGAGGTTGTGTGGCTTAAAGATGTCTACATGACGGGGGAACTTCCTTCAGCGGCGTCAATGTTATGGTTGTTCAGCTCTTATCCCGGGATGGATCCTCATCCATGGCGACGGCTGAATCCAATACACTGTCCTGCGGAACGCTCGTGAGATCCAGCTTTTGCTTCACCTGGTCGTTGATATTCCCATACCAGGCCTCAAAGGAATCGTCCAACTGCTCCTCTCGATTACGATCCTCGTTCACATCCGAATCAACTTCGATCTTATACCTAATACCCCGTAGTTGTCTTTGGGGTGGATCATATTTTACTTCAGCTCCTTCTTATACGGATTGAATTAAAATCCCCTGTAAAACCAATTTTATACATGGTATTGCTTTCACAGCTTCGGCGAATAAATTACTGCAAATCGGCAATATTTCACCAAATCTGCTTTTGTTGTTACGTTATCCTGCCCGTTATAAAAGGCAGCTGACTCGATCTGTCGCATAGCCTCGGTTGCAGTAACAAAATAGAGGCAACCCGAATCGGCAGCCTCCTTTGATCTATTCTCCAGTTTTGGCAAATCGTTCAATTCTCTCACCAATCTGGTCGCGAACACGTTGAAATACAGCCCACTTCTCTTCATCCGTACCTTGAGCTTTCGCCGGATCTTCAAATCCCCAATGCTCACGTTTAACGCTTGGCGGAGTTACGGGACATTTGTCTGCTGCATCGCCACAAAGAGTAACCACTAAATCGGCGTGGTTGAGGATTCCAGGATCAATGATCTCCGAACTTTGATTCGAAATATCAATTTCCACCTCATGCATAGCTTTTACAGCATTCGGATTGAGTCCGTGAGCTTCGATCCCCGCGCTAAACACATTCCAGTTCTCACCTAGATATTTTTTGGCCCATCCTTCCGCCATCTGACTTCGGCAAGAATTCCCTGTGCACAAAAAGTAAATTGTTTTCTTTCCCATAAAAGATCGTCTCCTTGTTTTTTAAAAATTTAATATTGCTAGCCACAAATACAGGCCCAACAATGTAATCAAAAGGGTAGGGATTGTAAGGATGATGCCGGTTCTAAAATACGTTCCCCATGAGATTTTGACCCCTTTGGTGGATAGCACATGTAGCCAAAGGAGTGTCGCCAGAGATCCTATAGGAGTAATCTTTGGACCTAAGTCAGAACCGATCACATTGGCATACGCTAAAGCCTCTCTGATTGCATCGGTTGTTTGGGTTGATTGTATAGCCAGGGCATCAATCATGACCGTCGGCATATTGTTCATTAAAGATGACAGGACTGCAGATAAAAAGCCCATTGATATCGTAGCCACAAACAATCCTTGATCCGCTGCCGATTGAATGACTTGAGATAATAAATCAGTCAGTCCGGCATTTCGCAAGCCATACACCACCACATACATGCCGATCGAGAAAAATACGATTGCCCACGGGGCGCCCTTCACCACGTCCTTGATTGGGACCATTGGGCTTCTTCGTGCCATAAGCAGAAAGAAGACGGCTATAATTCCAGCTACGATGGATACTGGTATATTCAAAAACTCGCTCGCAAAGTATCCAATCAATAGGATGACGAGAACAACCCAAGATAATCTGAACATTTTAGGATCTTTAATCGCATCCTTTGGGGACTTAAGATCTGCAGTATCAAATTTTTTTGGGATGCTCTTTCGGAAGAACAAATACAGAACGATAATGCTGGCACCCAGGGCAAATAAATCCGGGATGATCATATGGCCGGCGTATTCCAAGAAGGAAAAGCCGAAGAAGTCCGCAGACACGATGTTTACAAGATTGCTGACAACCAATGGTAAGGAAGTCGTGTCTGCAATAAATCCACTGGCGATGATAAAAGGAAATACCTTCTTCTCATCGAATCGGAGCGCCCGCACCATTGCAAGGACAATTGGGGTAAGAATCAACGCAGCCCCATCATTGGCGAAGAATGCAGCAACAATAGCTCCCAAAAAGGAAATATAAACAAACATTCTCAAGCCGCTGCTGCGAGCTGCTCTTGCCATATGCAGCGCAGCCCATTCGAAAAATCCGATGCTGTCCAAAATAAGAGAAATGAGGATGATGGCTATAAAAGCAAGAGTAGCATTCCAGACGATTTGTGTTACGTCCCAAACGTCTTGAAAATTTACGACGCCGATCAGTAGCGCTAGGATGGCGCCGCCGCAGGCAGACCATCCAATAGATAAATTCTTTGGCTGCCAGATCACCAGAATTAATGTGACCAAAAAAATGACACAAGCAAGTACAGCGGTTAGCATTTTGACCTCCATATAATGAAATCACGAATATCGAAACATTCGCGAATCATTATATAACTATATACTTATATATTCAATATAAGAAAATTTACTTGCACACCGAAGTTAAATTTTCTTTGTTTAGTGAGGATAAAATGGTTTTGGAGTCGGGCGTGTGCTCCAATACAGCCTTAATGTATGGCTTGTTTTCTACATTTAGAGAGTAGTAAACCCATTGTCCGCGTTTACTTTCCTTCACCATACCTTGAGATTTCAGCTTTCTTAAATGCTGACTCACTGCAGGCTGGGAGATTTCCAAGATCTCGACAAGCTCACAGACACAAAATTCCCGTTCCTTAAGCAACGATAAAATGGTAAGGCGGGTATAGTCGCTTAGCAGCTTTAATTTATCAGCCATTTCATGTATCAGTTCCAAAATTGCCCCTCCTTTTTGACGATATATAAGTGAACGTTTATATGATATGCTGATCATAAATAAAAATCAAATCCAAAGAATTTCATTTTCATCCAAAAAAACATTTGCATTTTGCAATCAATGAGAGTATAAATGAATCATGAGGTGAAAAACGCAATGGAAAGCACTCGCGAACTATTCCAGATCATGACCCGCCGTTTCGGCTTACTAAATAAAAATTGCTGCACCGTGGGTGGGCATGACATCACTCCAGTCCAAAGTCACATTCTGTTTGAGGTTGACCGCCAACATAATCCATCGATCCAACAGATCGCAGAAACGTTAGGCACAGATATCACAACATTCAGCCGGCAAATACAATCATTGATCAAAATGAACTTGATCAAAAAGACGCCTGATCCAACAGATCGCCGGGTTTCCACACTCTCTCTAACTGTTGAAGGGAAATACGTTGCTACAACCATCGATCATCAAATGAACGCTTATTTGGATGAAGTATTTTCTTTCATGACCGAATTTGAAAAAGAGACCGTTCTCCGTTCCATCAAATTGATGAATGAAGCGATGGCCAAATCCGATCATTGCTGCAAACCGATGTTAGGGTAATTTTTTTTACCTCCAAATACTTGCATATTGCAATTAAAATCAATGTACTGATGTCAAATGACTTAGCTGCTTTTCATAGCAGGTCATTAAACATACAAACCCATTTAAGGAGGTCCTTTGATGTACGATCACTATTACTCCACCGAGTACCTGATGAAAATAAACGAACAAGAGGTGCGAAAAACTGCTCGGCAAGCATGGAAATGGTCCACCGTAAAGCCAAAAACGAGTTGGTATAGGCTTCTGGAGCCTCTACGTAAAACGAAGACAGATCCTTGCTGCCCACAACCAATTCAAGCTTGTTGCTAAAGTGCTGCTGACCATTTATCGAATCCTAACAAATCCCAAGGAGTGTTATCCATGACAAAGTTAACGAATGACGAAATCCGCCAGAATGTACGGAATCGATATAAGCAAATTGCCGTTGCCGAGGTGAATGTAGAATCTTGTTGCCAACCAAACAACAGCCAATCCAGCTGCTGCAGCACACCTTCTGATTTCAATTCGATATCGAGCAGATTAGGCTATTCGGAAGACGAATTAAATGCGGTACCTGAAGGCGCAAACCTTGGTCTGGGTTGCGGTAACCCGCAAGCCATTGCTTCTTTAAAGGCCGGCGAAGTAGTACTGGATCTTGGGAGTGGCGGAGGATTTGACTGTTTTCTGGCCTCTCGGCAGGTAGGGGAAACGGGTAAAGTGATCGGCGTGGACATGACTCCTGAAATGGTTAGCCGTGCCCGCAAAAACGCGGTGAAAGGCAATTTTATGAACACCGATTTTCGTTTGGGAGAAATCGAGCATCTTCCAGTTCCGGATAACAGTGTAGATGCCATAATATCGAACTGTGTAGTCAACCTTTCACCAGATAAGCAGCAGGTGTTTGATGATTCGTTCCGCGTTCTTAAAATTGGCGGCCGGATAGCCATTTCCGATATCGTCACAACAGCGGATCTTCCACCGGAAATAAAAAATGACCTGCATGAATTCTATTCCGGCTGCATCTCCGGGGCATCGTCTGTCGGCGAAATTGAAGCGATGCTTCAAAAGAGTGGTTTTACCAACATCAGTGTTGAGCCAAAGGATGAGTCCAAAGCGTTCATTAAGGATTGGGTCCAAGGATCAAATATTGAAGATTACATCGTTTCGGCTGTAATCAAAGCTATTAAACCCTGAGTGACTTCCGTTAGCCCACCTATTTAGAGTTCTAATGACGCCATTTTAAACCGAGTTCTTCCAATGATTAAAAATGAATTGTGAAGGTAAAGTCATAGCCACGGTCTGTGGTTATGACTTTTTCACTTCTACTCCTTGACTCCCCTGCTCTTCGACTTCTCTGACTCGTCTGTAAAAGGTAGTCCTTTTCATATCTATCTGCCGGATGGCTTCGGTAGCGGTTACCTCTTTGCTTGCGTAATAATACCCAAGATACCGATACAACCAAGTCTGGCAGGATATCTGCTATAATTTGATATCATACCAATAAAAGGAATGATATGTCATTAAATTCATTGGCCGGATTGGGGAGTGTTTGCGATGAATGAAGAACAGATCGCGGCTGCGGAAGCGGCCATCCGGTACATGAAAGAGCATTTGGAGGATGATGTTACGTCCGAACGGCTCGCGGCCATTGTCGGATACAGCCCCTTCCATTTTTCCAGGATATTTAAACAAGCGACGGGGATTTCCCCGCGCCATTACTTGTCGGCCCTGCGGATGGAAGCCGGAAAATCGGCCCTGCTGCGGGACCCTTCCTTGCTTATGAAAATTTTGCTGTCGATCGGATTCCGTAGTCCGGGTTCTTTTCATACGCGCTTCAAGCAAAACGTCGGAATGTCTCCCCGCAAGTTTCGCGCTTTTGCCCAGCCCTTGTCCAGTTACGTCAGGCAATATGAGCTGCAGGAGCCGATAGCTGAAAAAGAAAAACCGGGCATTCCTTCGCCTATGCAGCAAATCCGCTGCCGCATCGAAGCCCCGCCTTCTTTTCGCGGCATCGTTTTCGTCGGTTTCTTTCCAAGCCCCATTCCGGACCAGAGGCCCGCGGCCGGAACAGCGATGAACCGCAGCCGGAACTGCACTTTCACCGACGTCCCGCCGGGAGTGTATCATGCTTTGGCGGCAGGCATTCCTTGGAGCCTTAATCCGAAAGATTATTTCATACTGAACCATGCGTTGCGCGGAAAATATCCTCACCCGATCCAAGTTGCGGAGAACAGCAGCCTGCAAGTTACGATTTCGCTTCGGGAGCCGCTTGCGGTCGATCCGCCGATCGTCGTAAATTTGCCCCTGCTTCTGTTCGAGAAAAAAGAAAGAAACAAAGCAAAGTAGAAGACTTTTCTACATACGCTTCCCGCTATAATTTCTGCATAAAAAAATTTAAATCGGGGGCTTAGAACATGGGACAAGCGACCATTAGGCAGGAATTACATATCGAAGCATCAAAGGAGATCGTATGGAAGGCATGGACCGTTCCGTCCCGGGTTGAGGTTTGGTTTGCCCCTTCAGCCTTTATCGAACCTTTCGAGGGGGGCAGGTACGAGCTCTATTTCGACCCGGCAAACAAGGAACGAATGAGCACCAAGGAATGCAAAATTTTAACCCTTGAGGAACCCCGCAAGCTTGTTTTCGAATGGAAAGGACCCGACCCGTTTGCAAACATCATGAACATGCCCGGAGCTTTGACGGCGGTCGAGGTTCTGCTGGAACCCGCGGCCCGGGATTCCACCCTGGTCAAGCTGTGCCACTCCGGATGGGGAGACGAGCCTGAATGGCAGCAGGCAAAAGCATGGCATGTCGAGGCGTGGAAACAGGTGCTGGGCAGCTTAAAAACCGCCGTCGAGTCCGGTCAAGGCAATGTTTGCTGTATTTAGGCGGCAGATATTCTTTCTTCAAATGACAAAGAACCCTGAAGCTGCTTCAGGGTTCTTTGCCGCGAACGGGGGACGGAACCAAGATGGAATTCACGGCCTCCGCTTCAATTCAAAAGGAAGAAGCCATATCATTTCCGCCCCAGGGTCCGATCGATTCACGGCCGCTTTAAAACGGGGAACGTCCAGAATATGCACGGCGTATCTCAAAAAGATCCTCTTTTCCGCGTCTCCTCCTTCATGTTCCGTCAGGAGTTCCCCGTCCAGGTTTATTTTTTTCCTTACCTCAATCCTGACCTCGTCCGGGCGCGAAACCGCCACCCATACCGTTCTGCGCATGCCCCATAACATGAAAGCCGATGTTTCATAGGCTGCTATGCAGGCAAGCGCCGAATACAAGGTCCGCTCCCAGCCCATGACCGCGCCGGCCAAAACCAAAACGGCTGCATGGCACAACACAAGCGCGTGTTTCGGACTCAGCTTGGAGGACATAATGATCCGCGGCCGAATCTGGTCGCCATGTTCCAAACCGAGCGAATCCAAGAGTCCCCCCGATTTGACCGCGAGCCCGGCTCCGATTCCGAGGCAGAACCCGCCCGCCAGCGCCGCAATGACCGGTTCCCCGCTAACCGCGGGCAGAGGCGCAAACAGAAGGGCGGAGCCCGAAAAGGCAAGCAATCCCGGAAGCACGCTCCGAAACGCCGTTTTGCGCCCCAGAAACGAATACAAAAGCAGCAGCGGAAGGTTGAACAACAGCAACAATAAGCCGAATTGTTTTTCCGTATGAAAAGAAACGAGTGCCGAAATGCCCGTCATGCCGCCGGCGATCAGCTCGTGGGGATGCAGGAACAGTTCCAGGCCGGCCGAAGCGACAACGCCGCCGACGACGGATTGCAAAGCCGTTTTCCCGCCGAAACGGGCTTGAACGATATCCTTCGAACGCATCGTCTTCCCTCCTTTAAATATGGAAGCGTCACGACTAGATGTCACCGGGGCCGGTTAAAGCGATTCTTCCTTCGGAACCCGCCTGTCTTTGAATTTGAACCAACGGTTTAAAAACGCGAAAACTTGCGGGGATTGTTTGGTCAAAATCGGACCGAGTATCGCCAAAATCAAGACGTAAATCGCCGAAAACGGCTGCAAAATATCCATCAGCCCTCCATCCTTCCCCAAATTGGCCAGAATGATGGAAAACTCCCCTCTCGACAAAATGGTCAGTCCGATGTTCGCGGAGGCTTTCGGGGACAGATCCGCCGTTCGTCCGGCAAGCATCCCTGCGCTGAAATTCCCTGCAAACGTAATGACGACGGCCGCCAGCGCGAGCCAAATTGCGTTTCCTCCAAGCGACATCGGGTCGATGGATAGTCCGAAGCTGAAGAAAAAGACGGCTCCGAAAAAATCCCGGAACGGCATGATCAAATGCTCGATCCGTTTGGCATGCTCCGTTTCTGCAAGCACCAAACCGACCAGCAGCGCGCCGATCGCTTCCGCGACGTGGATCGTCTCGGAAAATCCGGCAATCAGGAACAACGCGCCGAAAATGACCAGGCCAAACAATTCGTTCGACCGGATTCGTAGCCACCTGTTCAGGAGCGGGACCGCTTTTCTTCCCAGAATAATAATCGTCAGCATAAATCCGAGCGATACGAGCGCGGACAACAACACGCCCCCAAGCGAAGTGGAATCGCTTAAAACGAAACCCGAAAGGATAGAGATATACACGGCAAGGAAAATGTCTTCAAACATAGTGATGCCAAGGATCATTTCCGTTTCCGGATTGGCCGTTCTTTTCAAATCAACCAATACTTTCGCCACGATGGCGCTGGATGAAATCGTTGTGATACCCGCAATCACCAGTGCCTCCGCCACAGGAAAACCGCCTAAAAAACCAAGCAGCAGTCCCAGCGTAAAATTGATGCCGATGTAAATCGAACCGCCGACCACGATCGATTTTCCCGATTTGACCAATCGTCCGACGGAAAATTCGAGCCCCAAGTAAAACAGCAGGAACAAAACGCCGATCCTTCCCATAAAGTCGATAAACGGCGCGCTGTCGATAAACCGGAAATCAAAATGCCACAGCTCCGTCGCATGGGGACCTACGGCCATGCCGATCAATATATAAAACGGAATGACGGAGAAGCGCAGCTTCGCCGAAATCAGTCCGCCAAGTGCGATAAGTCCGAGCGCCAAGCCGATTTCAAAGATCAAATGCTCCATCGAATCACCCGCTTCCGTTCATAAGAATTTGTTTGAACCGTTTCTGCTGCTCCCTTTCCCCGACCGCCACGACCGTGGCATCCGCCCTGAGCATCGCGTCGGGACCGGGATTGACCTGCTTTCCTTTGTTCTTGTCGATGAGCGCGATAACCGATGCGCCGGAATTTTGCCGGATATGAAGCTCGCCGATCGTTTTTCCGATGCATCCGAAGTGGGGTTCGATTCTGTACCATTCGATCGTAAGGTCGTCAAAAGCCATTTCCACGCTTTCCAGCTGCTTCGGCTTGTAGACCATCCCTCCGACCAGCGCGGCAAACTGCCGTGCTTCCTGGTCCTCAAACGTCGCCATCAGCCTGCTTTGATCGTAATCCTCCTGCGAAAAATGGTACAGCTCGCGCCTTCCGTCATCATGGATCACGATCACAATCCGGTCCCCGCTGGCCGTGTCCATCTGATATTTCATCCCGATTCCAGGCAAAATAGATTCACGAATTTCCATCATAAAATGGCCTCCTGAACGTTCGATATTTAGTTTGAGAAATTGTTCACATAATCTAAAACTGAGCAAAAAGTCTTGGATGCGTTCTTTTTTTTGCGCCGAAAACCGTTGCACGGTTACAGCCAAAAGAAACGCGCAAAACGTACATCATAAACGAATTGACGGCATGCGGAAATAAACCGTTCCAAGGAAGGCATTTTAAGCCACGTAATTCGAGGTAAATTTGACGGGTAATAGCAGAAGGTATCTTTTGCGGATTAATATGATCGGACTAAAAGGCGGACGGGGTTTAGGAAAACGCAGCAGCAACAGCAGCGGAATCACGAAAAGGACCGGCAGCGCCGATGCAAGCAGGATCAATCTTTGCAACAAGGAAGGATTTTTGCGGACGGCAGGTTTGGTTTGCGGATCGATTCGGCCATGAACCGCCTCGGTCTCGCCGTTATATGTCGGGGATACTTCCTCTTCAAAGGAAACGGGAAAGGTGAACATCTGAATGCAGCCAAGCAGAACGATCAACAGCATACGAAGTCTTTTTCCAAGTGCCTGCATCCAATCCCTCCCTCTTGTGAAAATTTCATATATATCGATTTTACCATAAAATCAGGCGCGGTTTCAAACAACCGGAACAAAAAACGCAACAATTTTCTAGCGGCTTGTCCGGACGGAGACGGCAAAAAACCAATGCCCCCGAACACAGGGTCATTGGTTTGCCGAATGGTTTGTTCATATTCAATTAAATCGTGACGCTATTCTGTTCATGGAATTCCTGTCCGTCCCGAACCTCCTGCACATAACCCGCACGGATCACGAAATCGCCAAAATGCTCGCCGGGCTCCCGTTCCTCCGCGTAACGGGCCAGGATCGGGCGGAGCGAATCGAGGATTTCCTTTTCCCCGATGTTTTCCTTGTACAGCTTGTTTAACCGGTCGCCGGCAAATCCGCCTCCTAAATACATGTTGTATTTGCCGGGCGCTTTGCCGATAAACGCCAGTTCGGCCAAAGCCGGACGGGCGCATCCATTCGGACAGCCGGTCATGCGGATGACGATCTCTTCTTCCCCAAGTCCCGTCTCCGAAAGGATCTCCTCGATTTTGCCAAGCAGCGTCGGCAGATAACGCTCGGATTCGGCCATGGCCAGCCCGCATGTCGGAAGGGCCACGCATGCCATGGAATTGCGGCGCAGCGCCGAAAAACGGACGCCGTCCATCAAGCGGTACTGCTCGATCAAAGCTTCGATTTTTTTCTTGCTTTGCGTTTTGACGTTTGCAATGATCAGGTTTTGGTTCGGCGTAATCCGAAAATCGCCGCTATGCACCTTGGCGATTTCACGAAGCCCCGTCATCAGCGGGTAGTCCTCCTCGTCTTTAACGCGCCCGTTTTGAATGAACAGCGTGAAATGCCAGCTGCCGCCGCTTCCTTTCACCCAGCCGTAACGGTCGCCGTTGCTGTCGAAGCGGAACGGTCTGGCCTCCTCCAGCTTCCAGCCAAGGCGTGAAGTCAGTTCATCCGTAAACCAGCCGATCCCCCGGTCATCGATCGTATACTTGAACCGGGCATGCTTCCGGACGGAACGGTCGCCGTAATCGCGTTGGATCGTGACCGTTTTTTCGGCCACCTCGATGACCTGCTCCGGCGTGCAGAAGCCGATGACTTTGGAAATTTGCGGGTAGGTTTTCGGATCGCCGTGCGTCATCCCCATGCCGCCGCCGACGGCAACGTTAAAACCTGCCAGGCGACCGTTCTCCACGATGGCGATCAGGCCGAGGTCCTGCGAAAAGACGTCCACGTCATTGGACGGCGGAACGGCGATGCCGATTTTGAATTTCCGCGGCAAATACACGCGCCCGTAAATCGGCTCCTGTTCTTCCTCGCTCTGGCTGGACACGACCTTTTCCCCGTCGAGCCATATTTCGTGATAGGCCGTCGTTTTCGGGTCGAGGTGGCGGCTGATGCGGCAGGCCCACTCATATACCTCTGCATGAAGGTCCGACTGGTGCGGGTTCGGATTGCACATAACGTTGCGGTTGACGTCGCCGCAGGCGGCAAGCGTCGTGAGCAGCGTTTCGTTGACGTCGCGGATCGTGTTTTTTAAATTCCATTTTAATATCCCGTGAAACTGGATCGATTGCCGCGTCGTTAGACGAATCGACCCGCTGGCATACTGCTGGGCGATCCGATCCAAAACGAGCCATTGCTCCGGCGTGACCACGCCGCCCGATGCCCGCACCCGCAGCATGAACTGGTATGCAGGTTCGAGCTTTTGCTTCTGGCGTTCGTTGCGCAAATCCCGGTCATCCTGCATATAGCTGCCATGATGCTTCATCAGGCGGTTATCGTCCTCGGGGATCGATCCGGTGATCGGATCCTTTAACGTTTCGGTCAGGCTGCCCCGCAAATAGTTGCTGCGGCGTTTAATATCTTCCACGTCGCTGTGCGGGGCGCTGTTCTTCGACAACAGATTGTTTTCAGACATGTATCTCGCATCTCCTCTCGTCTAGAACGCTCGCTTGCAGGAGCCAATACGGCTCCCTTTTAATAAACGTCCCGCTGATAACGCTTCTCCTGCTGCATCCGAAGCAAATAATCCGCCGCTTCTTCCGCGCTCAGGCCGCCTTCCTGCTCCAGAATGGCCGCCAAGGTGGCGTGGACGTCATGGGCCATTTTCTTTTCGTCGCCGCACACGTATACGTATGCCCCCTCTTGAAGCCATTCGTAAAGCTCCTTGCTTTTTTCGAGCATGCGGTGCTGCACATATACTTTTTGATCGGTGTCCCTCGAAAAAGCAACGTCCATCCGGGTAAGCACGCCGTCCTTCAGCCAGCGCTGCCACTCGATTTGGTAAAGGAAGTCCGTTGCGAAATGCTGATCGCCGTAAAAGAGCCAGGATTTCCCCTCGCTCCCGGTTTCCTCGCGCTCGCTCAAAAACGCGCGGAACGGGGCTACGCCCGTGCCGGGTCCGATCATAATGACGGACGCGTCCGGATTCGCCGGCAGCTTGAAATTCGGGTTATGCTGAATGTACACCGGCAACGTATCACCGGGCTGAAGCCTGTCGGCAAGCTGCGTCGAGCACACGCCGTACCGGTTGCGCCCATGCGCCTCGTATTGAACGGCCCGAACCGTGATATGCACCTCGTCCGGCGTTGCCTTCGAGCTGCTGGAGATGGAATACAGCCGCGCCGGCAGCTTGCGCAAAACGCTCGTGAAGCTAGCGGCAGGAATGCCCTTCAGCTGAAAATCCTGCACGAGATCAAGCAGATCTCTTTCTTCAATATATTCTTTCAGCTTTTGCTCCTGTCCCGGTTCTACAAGTTCCTTCAGCCCCGGACTGGCAGCGATCTCTGCAAATTGTTTGATCAGCGGTTTTGTCAGCACCGTAATTTCGTAGTGGCGCAGAAGCGCTTTCCGCAATGCAAGCAAATCCCCTTGTTTGTTGATCGTGATCGATTCCTCCGGGTTCCAGTCCATGGCAGCGATGAGGTCATCAACCAGCTGAGGATGGTTTTCCGGATAAATGCCGAGGCTGTCGCCCGGTTCATATTGAAGCCCGGATCCTTCCAGCGAAATTTCCAAATGCCGGGTTTCGCGGTCTGATCCGCGTCCGTTGAGATTAAGGTTCTCAAGAATTTCGGCATGGAACGGATTCGTTCTCGAGAATTCCGATTCGGTTTCGTTTGAGGCCGTACCTCCGACGGATGAAACCGCCGCAGCGGCCTGGGCGCTTCCTTCGCCCAATTTGCGCGTGACGTCTTCGATCCACTCGGCTGCCGGTTCGTCGAAGTCCACGTCGCAGTCGACGCGCGGGACGATTCTGGTCGCGCCAAGCTCTTCCAGGCGTTGATCGAAATCTTTCCCCGTCTGGCAAAAAAATTCATACGACGTGTCGCCGAGCGCAAGAACGGAAAACGAGACGCCGTCCAGTTTCGGAGCGCGCTTGCCAAGCAAAAATTCATGGAAGGAAATCGCGTTGTCCGGCGGCTCTCCTTCACCGTGCGTGCTGACCAAGATCAGAAGGTTTTGAATCTTTTTCAGGTTCGCCGGCTTGAAATCGCTCATGGATGAGAGCGTGACAACGGCTCCCTGTTCGGTCAGCTTTTTGGATAACTTTTTCGCTAGTCCGCTGCAATTGCCTGTTTGCGAACCAAAAAGGATGGTCACTTCCCTGGCGGTAGACGACACCGCTGCAGCAGGCGTCCCCGCCTGCGGCTGTGCCGCCGTCGCGATGCCTCCCGTGCTCTGCAGCGCCGTCAAATAACCGCTCAGCCAGCTGGCCTGCGCTCCGGTAAGCGTCGGCAGCAGCCGGTTCAATAGATCTGTCTGCTCCTGATTAAAAGGACTGTTTGATACTTGAAGCTCCAACCCTATCCCACCTCGCGTCATTATGCTGAATAATTCCGAGTAAGTCTATCCACTTAATATCATACTTCCTTGAATCTATCACAGCCCGCGCATGAGGTCAACGAAGAATTTTCTGTTTTTTCCCAAAAATGACGGGATTATGACCCGGCCATTTTGTGACCTGATCCCAAACAAAAAAGACAGCCGCAAGATCGGCTGCCAGGTTATAGTGAACATTCCATTTCCTAAGAAACGGCTTCTTTTGTTGTACAAATGCAAAGAGAATGCCCTCTGCCATTTTCATAGCTATTTGAACACCCTCTTAGCGCTAATGGCGGGAGATAGCCGCTCCTTATGGGCTTATAGCGGTATGCGGCGGGTTGTGGAAATGTGAGGGTGCCCAGCAGCCATTATACGGCGTTTGGGACACCCTCCTCCAAGCATATGACAGTCCAATGATCGGCTGTCTTCTTATTTCCCGTGAATTAACGAATGACAGAACAGGCGATCCGCGCCCCGGAATTACCGGACGGGTCGGTCACGTAATCATCCGCTTTTTCGTGGATCATGAGCGCCGTGCCGCCGGATTTCAAAAGCGAGTTCGGCGCGTCCTTTTTCAGCGTCACCGTTTTGCTCTCCAGGTCGGCAACAACGCTTCCGTCTTCCTTGACATGGATGTTAAGCAGGTCGCCGGCGTGGAACCCTTTCGGATTTTTGAATCCATGCTGTTTGCCTTGCGGATTGAAATGCGCTCCTGCACTCATGAAGTCCGGCGGATCGCATTTGCCGGTTTCATGGAAGTGGATTCCATGCTCGCCCGGGGGCAGATTTTTTGCTTCGATGTGAATGTGAACCGCATCCGCTTTTTGCGTGATCACCGCCGTGCCTACTTCTGCCCCTTTGGAATCGATGATTTTTGTGTTGACTTGCATTTCTTCCGATTTCGCCCATGCGGACGGGCTCATCGGCGCAGCCCCGAATACGAGTGCGCAAAGTACGCTCAGGCAGATCGCTTGTTTTTTCATTGTGCCTATTCTTCCTCCTGTAGATGTGTTTCGGTACCTTTTCACAGGTTGTCCTTTTTACAGGAAAAAGATAACACCGAACCGGCAAAAAATGGCGGCGGACGTTTCCGGGATCACAGCCCCGCATTTTCTGTTTGAGCGGGTTTTGTCTCAGGGAGAATGCGGAACAACACGATATACAAAACGACGCTTGCCAGCGTACAGAAAAAGATGAATCCGAATACTCCAAGCGGCGGCAGCCAGGTCGAAAGGAAGATGGTTACCGGAGCGATAAACCGGCCCAAGGAATATTGGAGGTTGGAAGCTCCCATGTACTGACCCCTGGCGTTCGCCGGCGCGTATTTGCTGACGAAGCTTTCCGTGACGGGAGAACGGGAAACCTCGCCGATCGTCATGACCGTAATGAAAACGAGAAGCAGCCATACGTTTGTCGTAAAGCCCATGAGAAACATCCCGAGTCCAAACAGCGCCGAGGACAAAATAAACACGTTCCGGTCGTTCCAATGCTCGAACAGTTTCGTAACCGGAAGCGCGCAAAGCACGAACAGCAATCCGTTAAGCCCGATCATCCATCCGAAAATTCCGGTGCTGCTCAAGGAAAACGACCAGTTCCCGAAGGAAAGCAGCGGCTGCGCCGGCACGTATTCCTTGACGTAAACCGCGAGATACATATCCAGCTGCATAAAGGCGATGGTCACCATAATCCCTGCAATGATATAAACGGCGAAGGGCGGATCCTTGAAAATAAGGCCGTAATTGCGGAACTGCCGTATGATCAGCGACCCCATGCTTCCCTTCTCCTGAGCGGGCCCCGCCGATGCCGGCAGCGTTTCGCGGATTTTCCAATAGATCGCCAAAAAGTACAAAAACGTAACGAGCGTGCAGGTCCACAGCAATTCCGTCCGGTAGTTGATGAAAAAAATCGACCCCAGCGCCGGTCCGAAAACCGCCCCGAGATTTCGGCCGGTCACGAACGTCGCAAACACCATTCTCCGGTCCTTCTCCGGCGTAACGTCCGCGACCATCGCCGAGCTTGCCGGCGTAAAAATCGAACTTCCGACGCCCACCCCGATATACGCTATATAATCGAGCCAGCGGGAGGGAGACAAGGCAAAAATGGCGAACATCACGGATTGAAGGATCGAACCCAAAAGCATCGCGGGGCGCCGGCCCAGCCGATCGGCCAAAAAACCACCGAACAGCCCGGCGAACAGCCCGACGAGCGGCGGCACCATCATAAGCATGCTCGCGACGGATTTGCCGAAAGCTCCGCTGAAATAAAGCGTCATGAAAGGGAAATACATCCAGAACAGCATGTTGAACAGGGAATCCCCGATCAGCCTGATCTTCAGGTTGAGGTCCCATTTGAACCAAAGCATCGAAATTGTCCTCCTGAATCAACGAATTGGAGTGAGATGTTGGGAAAAAAGGAAGGAGTTTAAATATACCATAAATTCTCAGGATGACAAGAAAATTTCGCGAAAATCCGAACGGGCGCAAAAAAAAAACAGTCCGCCAAGCCTGATACGGTCAGGCTGCGGACTGCAGCTTCGGACACCGGAAATTATCCGATATCCGGAATATGGATTTCGACTTCCCTTTTCGTTTCCGAGGAACGCAAAATGCCGTCCAAAATCGCCTGATTGCGCAAAATCTGCTCCCCCGGAATCGGAGCCGGCCCTCCTTCGCGGAGCGCGCGGACGAAGTCCTTGATTTTTTCTTCGAAAACGCTTAATTGATGATCGATCAGCGGAATGATGCTTTCCGTATGATGGTCCTGGATATCGTGGAAAATGGAAACCGCGCCGACGTTGCCGTCCCAAACGCCTCCCCATGGTCCCTTGCTGCCGGGGAGCACTTTCATGCCCGCGTCGGTGCCGAGGAACATCGTCGCTCCGAGCGTGTCCATATGCATCGCCCAGGACGTTTTGAAGTTCAGCACAAGATCGTTTTCGAATCGGACGATCGCGACGCCGAAGTCCTCCACGTCGAAATGGGCCGCTTCCGGATGATATTTCGGGTTCGTGCCGAAATAATTCGAAGTGTATGCCGAAACCGTCAACGGCTTAGGATACCCCAGCGTATTCAAAGCCAGATCCAGCGAATAGCACCCGATGTCGGCCATCGCCCCCGCTCCGGCGATATCTTGGCGGATAAACGTTCCTCCAGGCATGCCGCGGCGGCGTCCTCCGCCGGTTTCTACATAATATACTTTGCCAAGCTGGCCTTTTTGCACCAGATCCTTGATCAGGCTCATATTCGGGTCATAACGCGGCTGAAAGCCGATGTTCAACATTTTGGCGGTCTGCTTCGAGACTTGCACCATTTCGACGGCCTGCTCGAGCGTCACCGACATCGGCTTTTCCAGCATGACATGTTTGCCGGCGCGCAGCGAATCGATCGTCGTCTGATAATGCGCCACGTTCGGCGTGCAGATGCTGACTCCGTCAAGCTCCATCTCCAGCATTTGCCGGTGGTCGTCAAAACCTTTGGCCTGCTGCAAATCCCAGCGTTTGATAAATTCATCCGCCCGTCCCGGCAAAATGTCGGCCACGCCGACGATTTCCACATCCTCGATGCGTTTATAAGCGCGGACATGCTCGCCGGCAATGCCGCCGCTTCCGATAATCCCTATCCGAAAAGTCTTTCTCACGAAAGCCATCCCCCTATAATTTTGCGTGTAAGACCCGATATTCCGTCGGTGTCATTCCGAACCTTTTTTTGAACACGGTATGCAAATAGCTGCCGCTTGAAAAACCCTCGAGCCCGGCAATGACGTCGATCGGTTCTTTCGTTTCCGCCAGCCTGCGGCATACGGCCTTGAGACGAATGTCCTCCAAAATTTCGCTGAACGAACGCCCGTCGCCGAGGTCCTTAATAATCCGCTGCAGCTGTCTGCTGCTGACATGCAGCTTGTCGGCCACGTCTTCCAAAACGATCTCTCCCGCCGAATTGGCTTCGATATACTCCATGGCGAGCTGGAAGCGGTAAGCCTTCATATCCCTTGCGGGCAGCAGCGCCTCCATCGGTTCCGTTTCATAGGCTCTGGCCGCCCGCAGCAAAATTTGTATGACGCTGTGTTTAATGGTGGTGTAAAGCCCGGCATATTTCATGTGCGCAGCCTGATAGGCTTCCAGAAAATAAGGCATCGCCCGATGAACGTCCATCACGGGTTTCAGCGGCAATGCTTTCAATTTTTCCATGCAGTCCTGGGCTTCGGCAATTTCCCAAGGGTCGGCGGCATGGCGGGTCCGTCTGCCCTGGCCTTTTTCTTTTTCGGCAAGGTTGACGATATCGACGTGAAGGCAGAGCTCATCCATCGCCTCGCCGGCATCGGCCTCCTGGTAATGCATCACGCCCGGACCGGTCAAATAAAACATGCCTTCCCGCAGGTGGAACGGCTCCTGTTCCAGGATCACCATTCCTTTGCCGCGCGGGATAAAATGAAACTCGTATTCGGCGTGCTTATGAAAGGATACCATTTTCCCTGCGGGAAACGTAATGAGGTGAAAACGCAACACGCGAATCTCATAGTTTCCCCAGTATACTTTCAGGTCAAGCCGCTCCAGAGCGTCCGGTCGCTCCGTCATCATGTCGTACGGAAAGTTGTTCATCATGCAGTACAATCCTTGATTCCATCTGTATTATTTCGGCACCTGAAATCAAGCCTGGAGATCGGAAATACGGATGCCGCGATGCTCGCGCGCCGATTGATTCGCCGCTTCCATCAGCTTCGTCAGTTCAAGGGCGAACATCAAGTTTTCATCGGCTGTCGTATCGTTTTGGATATGGGAAACCCATTGCTGGAACGCGCTTTCACGCGGCCCCGGCACCGGAAGCTCAACCCAGCCGTTTTGGTACTCTTCCTTCCGGGTTGTGCGGATCAGCAGCTTTTCGTCCGGCGTACCGTACAGCAGCGTGCCGTCCGTGCCGTGGACTTCGATGCAGAACGGCGAGAAGCTGTTCACGAAACCCGCTTCCACGATCCCGATCGCGCCCGATGGCGTGGAGAGCGTCGCAACGGCATTGTCTTCGACTTCTTTGCCCGTAACGTAGCCGTATTCCGCTTTAACTTCAACCGGCTCCTGCTGCAGGAACAGGCGGGTTAAATACATCGGATGGCAACCCAGGTCAATGAGCGCTCCGCCGAAGGTATCTTCCAGCTTATAAAAATGGTCCGGCAACCAGCCTGCAGTAGCCCCGTTGTGGGACAGGCGAACGCGTACCAAGGTTATTTTTCCGAGCAGCTCCTGATCGAGTATGTCGCGGATCGCGAGCGTATACCCGTCGTTCAATCTTGGCAGCGACACGGTCAGCTTCACGTTATGGCGCTTAACCGCCTCCAAAATCTCGTTTGCTTCATGCAGCGTCGGCGCCAGCACTTTCTCCGTAAAAATATGCTTGCCCGCGGCTGCCGCCTTCAGCATCACTTCGCGGTGCATCCGCGTCGGAGCGTCCACGATCACGCCTTCGATATCGTCTCGTGACAGCATTTCATCAAGCGATTCGTAAAACGCCACGCCTTGCTTGTCTGCGGCTTCCCGGCCGCGCTGCGGATTTTCATCCCATACCGCAACGATTTCCGTATCCGGATGTTCCCCGGCTTGTTTCGTATAATCCCATGCATGTACGTGCCAATAGCTAATTTTACCTATTTTAATCATGTTAGGCCACCCCAATGTTTAATTTAAGGACATCTTGCCATTAATCTATCACAGGAAATATGGATAAAACAGTGTAACATTGCGACAATCAGGTTCAATATTGCGACAGCCGCCAAGCGGCGCGAAGATAAAAAGCCCACTCTCTCTTTGAAAAGGGTGAGCTTTTGCTATAGACCTATTTAAAATATACCGTTTTGCCCGTCCGCGCGGATTCGTAGATCGCTTCCAGCACCTCGGTCACGACAAGCGCCTGTTCCGGTTTCACCATCGGCTCCGTATCGTTCAAAATGCTGTCGATCCACAGTCTGCATTCTCTTGCGGCCTGGCTTTCGGATTTGCCGTCGAAATAGGCGACGCCGCCCGTGTTCAGCTCCGGCAGCTTGGTGTACAGATTGCCGAGCTCTTCGCCGTTGATCCGCAGCCCGTCGCGCATGTCCGCGCCCGCTTCGGTTCCGCACAGCGTCGCCTTGGCTTCGCCGACGTCCAGCGTGTTCAGCGCCCAGCTCGATTCCAGGATCACGGTCGCCCCGTTTTCCATCGTGATGAATCCAAACGCCGAATCTTCGACGGTGAACTGCTCCGGATCCCATGGTCCGAACGCATTTGCGGCGTCCTTTTTGCCGCCGAGCTTGTGGTACACGTTGCCGACGACGCTTTTCACCTTATAGTTGTCCATCAGCCACAGCGTCAAATCGAGCGCATGCGTCCCGATATCGATCAATGGCCCGCCGCCCTGCTCTTCTTCGTTCAGGAACACGCCCCATGTCGGCACGGCGCGTCTGCGGATGGCATGCGCCTTCGCGAAATAGACGTCGCCCAGATCGCCGCGTTCGGCGATTTTTTTGAGCAGCAGCGAATCCGGACGATAACGGTTGTCATAGCCGATCGTCAGCTTTTTGCCCGTGCGCTTGGCCGTCTCCAACATCGCTCTCGCTTCCTCGGAAGTTTTCGCCATCGGCTTTTCGCACATGACGTGTTTGCCGGCTTCCAAAGCGTCGATCGTAATGAACGAGTGCGACTTGTTCGGCGTGCACACATGGACCACATCGATGCTTTCGTCCTTTAACAGCTCTTTGTAATCCGTATAGATCGCGATATCTTCCCTGCCGATTTTTTTCGCGGATTCGATCGCCCGTTCTTCGATGATGTCGCAAAACGCGACCAGCTCCACGTTTTCGTTTGCGTTCAAATTCGGGATATGTTTGCCGTTTGCGATGCCGCCGCAGCCGATCACGCCGACGCGCAGCGTTTTTTGTTCTTTAGCCGCCATAACCTGTAATCATCTCCTTGGATACATAATTTATAATATTTGTCGAAGATATTCGAGACTCGCCTTGATGCTGTCCAGCTGCGGAATGTCGAACTCTTCCTGCTCCACCGTGTACCATTGAACGCCGTAACGTTTGCCTGCCTCGGCGATCGCCTTAAAATCCATGATGCCGGAGCCGATTTCCGTATTCCGCTTGTCCTGCCCGCTATTCATATCTTTGATATGCAAAACCGCGCAGCGCTCTTTCAGCGATTCGATCCAATCGACGGAACGGAAACCCGCATATTCCGCCCAATATGTATCGAGTTCAAAAAACAAGTGTTCGGGATCCGTATGCCGGGCGAGCAGCTCGATGCCGGTCAGTCCGTCAAACTTCTCGAATTCGACCGCATGGTTGTGGTAACCGAAACGAAGTCCGTTTTCCTTGCAGCGCTCCCCGATCCGGTTGAACGATTCCGCCGTTCGTTTATAGCTGTCGGCGCTGTTTCGCATCTCTTCCGGAATGCCGGGGCAAATAATGTAAGGGCTGTCAATCGCAAGCGAATACTCGATCATCCGGTCCAGCTCAAGCTGTAGTTCCGAGATGCCGATATGGCTTCCGGCCGCCCGGAGTCCGTGAGCGTCAAGCGTTTTTTTCAGGTCCGCCGCGGACGTTCCGAAATAACCCGCAAATTCGACGCCGTCGTAGCCAATTTCCGCCACTTTGGCAAGCGTTCCCAAAAAGTCGGTGCTCGTCAATTCTTTAATCGAATACAGTTGAAGTGCCACATTTTCCACCGCAATGCCTCCTCCTGTGTTTCAAGTCAAAGTAAGGATACCAAAATCGTCCGATCCGTAATACAATGAACCTATTCAAAAATATAAAATTTTTGTCATGGTACAAAAGAGGTGCGTTAAACCGATGACCGAGCCGTATTTCGAATCCAACCGCGCCGCCGCGGGTTCCATCCAATATCCATACGAAAGCATGATCCATTCCGGCAACGGCGGACGCGTCGTCGTGGATCCCCATTGGCATCTTTATATCGAAATTTTATATTTCCTCTCCGGCAGGGCCAAAGTGTTTCTGGGCGGGGAAAGCCATCAGCTTGAACCCGGAGATCTGGTTTTGATTCATTCGCATGAAACCCATTCGATCTATTCCATGGACGATAGGGTTTCGTACATCGTCGTCAAATTCGACCCGGAAATTTTGTATTCGACGTCCCGCACCTTTCTGGAATCGAAGTACATCCTCCCCTTTACCCTTGCGGATGCGGGAGGTCAGCGGGTGTTTACGGCGGACGAGATCGACGATACGCCGATCCCCGGCCTGATCAGGGAAATCTACGAAGAATTCAATTCCAAAGGTTTCGGCTTTGAGCTGGCGGTCCGTACCTTGATCTGCCGCGTTTTTCTGTGGTTTCTTCGCCGGACGCATCATCAGCAATGGGGTTGGGAAGTTTCCCGTTCTCTGAATGACAGCGATTACCGGATGCTTCAGCAGGTTTTCGAATACATCGACTACAACTATATGAACGACATCAACGCGCAAACGGCGGCCAAGCTCTGCAACATGAGCTACAGCTATTTTTCGAGGCGCTTCAAAGCGATCATGGGCAAAACTTTCACCAATTATCTCAGTTATATCCGGATCACCGAAGCGGAAAAGCTGCTGCTCACGACGGATATGAGCATGACGGACATTGCGCTTGAGGTCGGCTTTTCCAGCTCCAGCTATTTTATTCAGCAGTTCCGGCATTACAAAAACATTTCGCCCCACCAGTTCCGCAAAAAAGGAAAAGCCTGACCCATAAGAGGATCAGGCTTTTCCGCGTTTTTAAGCGAAAACGATGTTAATCGCGAAACGATTCCTTCACAATCGTTTCGATCATGATTTTCAAACCATTCAGCATCGTGTCGTGCGACAGCGAAGGCAAGCCCGGCTTGCTTGCGGCCATCTCCGTCGACGCCGGAAAATGGACGAAGCCGCCGATCATGGGCAGCCGGTTCGTCCGGATATGATCCAGCAGCGCGTACATCGTATTATTGCAGATAAAGGTTCCCGCCGAATACGAAATGGAAGCCGGGATCCCCTGCTCTTTCATGTTGTCCGTCATCGCGCGCACGGGCAGCAGGCTGAACAAGCCGTCCGGGCCTTCCGGGTTCACGCGTTCGTTATAGGGACGGTTCCCTTGGTTGTCCGCCACGGAGGATTCTTTCGGCACCTCTTTCAAATTGATCGCGATTTGCTCCGGCGTAATGGAGGTCCGGCCGGAAGCCAGGCCGCAGCAAACGACCGCATCCGGCCGGATCTCTGCCACCGTTTCGAGCAGCTTGTCCGCGCATTCGTCAAAAACGACCGGCAGCAGCCGCGTATGGATTTCGGTTCCCTCGATCGGTTCCTTCCCGATGTCCATCAGCAATCTCTCCGTCGGGTTGATCGCATCGCCGCCAAACGGCTCAAACGCCGTAATCAGTATTTTCATTTTCCGGTTCCCCCTGAACTTCATATTTTATAATGGCGAAACGGCGACCCCTGCTTTTTCCAGCGCGGCCCGCAGCATGCTCGCAAAAGACGGCGCATGTTCGCCGTCGCCGTGGATGCATACCGTATCCGCCTCGATTGGTGCGGTACGGCCGTCCGCCGTCGTCACGCGGCCCTCCTTCACCATTTGCAGCACCTGATTCACGGCCCGATCCGGATCCATAATCAGTGCCCCCGGCGCGTTTCTCGGGGTAAGCGTTCCGTCCGCCTGATACGTCCTGTCGGCAAACACCTCCGACGCCGTGCGCAGCCCTCGGGCTTTGCCGGCCGCGATCATTTCGCTGCCGGCCAGCCCGTATAATATGAGGGAAGCATCCGTATCGTAAACCGCCCGGGCGATCGCCTCGGCCAATCCCTTATCGCTTGCCGCCATATTATATAACGCTCCGTGCGCTTTCACATGTTTTAGCGTACCGCCTTCCTGCTTGACGAAAGCAAGCAGCGCCCCGATCTGGTAAGTCACCATGTCGTAAACTTCCCCGGCCGAAACCTCCATGCGGCGTCTGCCGAAGCCCGGCAAATCCGGCAGTCCCGGATGGGCCCCCACGGCAACGCCTTGCCGGACGGCCATCCGGACCGTATGACGCATGACGGACGGATCGCCGGCATGAAATCCGCAAGCGATGTTCGCGGAAGTAATGTATTTCATCATGTCCTCATCGGAACCGATGGCATATCGTCCGAAGCTTTCCCCCATGTCGCAATTCAGGTCCACCCGCCGCATTCCACAACCTCCTTCAATTCGTCGCCGATTCGTTTTCGAAGCAGCTGAAGTCCGCGTTCCTGCGCCAGGTAGGCCGCTTCCGCCTCGGCAAGGGATACTTCCCGAAAACGGATGGCGTTTCCGGGAGACAGCTGGGCGATTTTGGACAAATCCGTAGAAATGACCTGCGCGATTTTCGGATAACCGCCAAGCGTCTGCCGATCGGCCATAAGGATGATCGGCTGCCCATCGGACGGCACCTGGACCGTGCCGTCGGTCACGCCTTCGGATAGGTACTCCCGGGCCGCCCGCAGCGTAAGTCTTGGACCTGACAAACGGTACCCCATCCGGTCCGACTCCGGCTTCACCCGATAGGAGCCTTCGAAAAAACCGCTTTGGTCTTCTACCCGAAAATCGCCGTACTGCCTGCCTTTGGTCACCCGGATCAAATGATTCGGGCGAATGTAGCCCTGCCGCGGGGCTGCGGACCAGCGCACGGTCCGAAAAGCTTCGTCTCCCCCATTTCCGGGGAAACGATCGTCGTTACTGCCCGAACGGTCTGAGCGCCTGCTATGTATTATATCGCCGGACTGCAGCGCCCTCCCCTCTACGCCGCCTATCCCTGCCCGCAGATAGGTGCTTCGGCTGCCCAAAACCTCCGGCACGTCCCATCCGCCGGAAGCGGCAAGGTAAGCGCGGCAGCCGGAAACGGGCCGCCTGAACGTCAGCTCGCTCCCTTGGCGGAACCATACCGGCCGCCACATCGGCACGGGTTTGCCGCCGGATTCCGGCGACAAATCGGCTCCCGTAATCGAAACGAGCATGTTTTGATGGAACCGTACCGAAAAGCCGGACCAAGTCACTTCCAGCGCGGCTTCTCCGCCGTCATTGCCGACGAGCCAATTGGCAATCCGAAGCGCCGTTTTGTCCATCGCCCCGGATTTGCCGATGCCGAACTTCCCGAAGCCGGTTCTTCCCAAATCCTGTACGGTGACGAGAAGCCCCCGTTTTAATACCTCGATGCTCATCCCCTTCCACCTGCCAATCGGTTGTATACGGAAGCATCGATAGGACTAAAGCGGATATACTGCCCGCTTCGCAGCAGCACTGGCGGATCCTGCTCGGGCCGAAACAACGCAAGCGGCGTTCTGCCGATAATCTGCCAGCCTCCCGGCGTTTCGAGCGGATAAATGCCGGTCTGGGTCCCGGCAATGCCTACCGACCCGGCGGGAATGGAGAGTCTGGGCGTCGCTTTACGCGGCGCCGATATGCTTGCCGGCATGCCGCCCAAATACGGAAAACCCGGGGCAAAACCGAGGGCATACACCAAGTAGTCTTGGCTCGAATGAATTTTGACGACTTCCGCTTCATCCAGCCCGTTTAATTCGGCTACATAAGCCAAATCGGGGCCGAATTCACCGCCGTAGCAGACCGGGATATCGATCACTTCACGTGCCGGCTGCACGTTTTCCTCCATGGAACGAAGCATCTCCGTCACGAGGGTGCTGACGTATCCATGCGCCGTACCGGAGCCGGATGACCGTTGTAGCCTGATCGGATCATAAAAAACGGTCATCGCCGCAAATGAAGGGATACATTCCACGAACCCGGGAAACGGATCGGCTTCCAAACGGGAAACCGCCGCTTGAACCAGACGGTTGATTCCTTCGTCGATCCGGTCGCCGAATTCGATCAGCAAAGCCGAATCGCTCATCGGCTCGATGCCGAATTTTCGCACGCCTGTCCGCCTCCTTTTCATCTACATCCATGTATCTATTGTAGGGGGAACGGTCCGGAAAGCGCAATCCTTGCCAAAAAACAAAAAGGGCCGCCATCCGCAGCCCCGGGTTTTGCCTTCCGAATTATTTTGCCAAATCGATAAAACCTTCGCCAAACACGTCCCTGACGTCGTGAATCGTAATAAATGCGTCTTTGTCGACGGATTTGACGATCTTTTTCAGCGTTGGCACCTCTTGTTTGTTGATGACCACGTACAGCACTTCCTTCGGCTGCTTCGTATAGTACCCGTATCCCGGAAACACGGTCACGCCGCGTTCCATTACGGAATTGATCTCCTGCGCGATATGGTCGTACTCCTTGGAAATGATCGTAACCGCCTTCCGCGGGTTCAAACCTTCGATGATAAATTCCATCACCTTCGTGCCGACGAACAGCATGACGATGGTGAGCATCAGGCTTTGCGCGCCGATGATAAAAAACGACGAAAAGGCTACGATCAGGTCAAAAAAGAGCAGCGCGTAGCTGATGTTCCAGTCCCAATACTTATGGGCGATCCGCGCCAAAATGACGCTCCCCGCCGTGGTTCCGCCCGCGCGTACGATCAGGCCGATACCCACGCCCGCAAATACGCCGCCGAAAATGGCGTTCAGAAGCACTTCGTCCGAATGAAGCGTCCACCCTTCCGTCAAATGCAGGAACAAGGAGTTGCACACAATGGCGATAATCGTATACACCGTCGTCTGCTTGTCCAAAAATTTATAACCGACGATGAGCAGAATCGCGTTCAAGACCAGATTCACAAGGCCCGGCGACCATTGGAACAAATAATACAGGATGATCGTAATCCCCGTGACGCCGCCTTCGGACAAGTCATGCGGAATGACGAACAGATTGATGTCGAGCGCAAAGATGAATGAACCTGCGATAAGCAAAAAAATGTCTGCGAGTTTTCTTTTCATGCACATGCCTTTCCATGATCGATATTCGAGATTTTAGCGGTATATGTTCGTAATCAGTGTTGTTCTTGATGTTCATGCGTTCAAAGACGCAACTCTCATATTTTATAAGGGATGCTCGAATTACGTCAACAAGAAAAGCGGTAAAATGAAGGAATATTTCTGCGGCTTGTTCGTTCCTGCAATAAAAAAAATCCGCGAAACCGCGGATGCCGTATATTTCCTTATTTCGGCGATTGAATGGAAACCGTATTCGTCGCGTCGTCCCATAAGACGGAATATCCCGAGATTTCCGAAAAATTTCGCAGCGGCAGCATCAAGGAATCTCCAACGTACCTTGAGGCCGTAATTTTGACCCCTTTTCCATTGACCGTCGCCTGGTCGGACAGAGCCCGGTGCACGATCGTGCGGCTGCCGATTTTGATCGTTGCCGTTTTGGTCTGGTTGTTCCAAAGCACCTCCCCGCCTAACAATTCGATGCAAGCCCTGAGAGGAATATAAATCCGGGAATCGTACATGATCATCTCGTTACGCAAGTCAACTTCCTTATTGTCGATCAGCAGCCTCCCCTCAAATTTCTGTTCGCCTACATGATAGCCTGAGTTTCTAGCGATCTCCTCAAACGAAAGCTTAGACGATGTAACGATGGCCATGGTATGCAGCTGTATTTTCGGAAAAAGCCAATGAATATCGTCGTTATACATGCGGATGCATCCGGCACTGACATATTTTCCGATGGAATTTTTGTTGTTGTTCCCATGGATCCCGTATGTCGTCCCTTTCGTTCCGTTGACATCCAGCCCGATCCAGCGGTCGCCGAGCGGATTTCTTGGATCTCCTCCCGGAATTTTTTCTTTGTAATACGGACGATTTTTGATTTTATTCACGATTTCAAAACGCCCTTCCGGCGTCAGGGCAGGTGTCTTGCCGGTGGCTACGCGAAATTCCCTGACCAGGGAACCGTTTTGGAAAAATGCCAGCTTATTCGTTTTTTTGTTGACGATGATCAGATCGCTGCCCGCGCGTTGTGTGTCCGCATGCACCGGCGCAGGGATGATCCAACCTAAAAAAAGCAAGATAAGAATGATTGCTGTGAATGAGCGGTGAAAAGTACGCAGAATTCGCAAACCTCCTTTCATCCGATAATCAATAACCAGTATATGGGAGGGGGAGAGTGTCCTATCACTCTTAGATGCATTTTGATGCGAATATGTTGCAGGGCCGCGTAAAAGCTTGTCTTTGAAAACGCAGGTTGAATCTTTCATGAAAATCGTAGATTTTCCTTGTCATGATCCAATGGGAGGAATAGAATATATAATTGTCCACTTCAAGAATGGAGGAAAAAAGATGTCACCGATTCGTTCGCTACCAGGAGGCCCTTCAAACAAAAAAACGGTTTGGATGGTCGTCCTGTTCGTATTCATAGTTGTCGCCGGCCTGCTTTATGTCAAGTGGTGGCCGTATTATCACAAGGCGTTTACCGCCGCCTCAAAGCATTCGATCGGCTCTTCGATTCTAAATATGGAAGCGGGCGGACCGTCCTTGCACTCCGCTCTGATGTATGCGGAGGCCTACTTTAAATCGGTATGGAAAGCGGCGGTGCTCGGCATTTTGCTTGGTTCCCTGGTGCAGGTGCTGCTGCCTACCGGCTGGCTTTACCGGAAGCTTGGAAAAGCGGGATTCAAAAGCACGCTGATTGGGGGCGTATCTTCTTTGCCCGGCATGATGTGCACCTGCTGCGCCGCCCCAATCGTAAGCGGACTTCGCAAACGCAATGTTTCGATCGGAGCCGCGCTGGCTTTTTGGCTTGGAAACCCGCTTCTCAATCCGGCAACGCTCATTTTTATGGCTTTCGTCCTGTCCTGGAAGTTTATGCTGATGCGCATCGCGTTTGGGGTTCTGCTTACGTTCGGCGTCAGCTATTTTGCCAACCGGTTTGCGGGAGAAACGAAAATCCCGGAATCCATGGCGGTTTTGCCCGAAGAAAAAACAGAGTCCTATCCGTTTCTCGTCCGCTGGCTTAAAAGCCTCGGCAGGATGCTCGTCAGCGTCGTTCCCGCCTATCTGATTGCGGTCTTGCTGCTGGGCGCCTTCCAATCGGCGATGTTTCCGGCATGGGTCGGCGGGGGGATCGCGGCCATTGTCGTTTTTGCGATTGTGGGCACATTGTTCGTCATTCCGACGGCAGCGGAAATTCCGATTATCCAATCCTTCCTTGCACTGGGCATCGGAACCGGACCTGCGTCGACCCTGCTCGTTACGCTGCCTGCCGTCAGTCTTCCGTCGATACTGATCGCATGGAAGGCTTTTCCGAAAAAAGTGCTTGCCTTCGTCTCCGTTTCGGTTGTCGCCGCCGGCATATTGAGCGGACTGATCGGTGCATGGATATTGTAATTCCGAAAGAAAGAGCCTTTGGCATGCGCCAAAGGCTCTTCGCTTGTTTTTGAAATTCATTGAGATACTCCCGGGAATGGGTAATGAGGATTTAGGATACGGTCGAATAACCGTAATCTTTGTTCTCTCCCGAGGGTTCCGGTTCGGAATCCGCCTGCGCGCCAGCATCAAGCTTGGCCTTGCCCATCAGCATCGAAGCCGCGCATGCCAGCAGCACCGGAAGCAGCGCCCAAGCAAAGGTGACCGCAATCGAAGAGGAAAGCGCACCCATCACTTTCTCCAAAACCGTGCCTGGAATGCCCGTACGTGTCTGCTCCGACAAGAGCACGTGCGGGTCGTTGACGGCAAGTACGCCGATTGCTTGGTCGCCACTGCTAAACATCTCTCCCATTTTCGCGGAAAACGTATGATTTTGGATCATCCCGAAGAGCGTAATGCCCAATGTCATGCCCAAGGAACGGAGAAAATTAAACGTGGAGCTAGCCGTCCCGCGCTGGCGATACGACAACCCATGAATGGAGGCGTTGCTCAGCACCGAAAACGAAGCGCCGATGCCAAGGCCTACCAAAATCATGTAAAACGTCACTTGCAGCCGCGACGAATCCGGTCCCAGCGTCGCCAGCAGCGCCACGCCGGCCGTTAACACCGCCAGCGAGGATACCATAATCGAACGGTATGAAAACCTGCTCATCAGGTTGCCGCCCAATGTCGCCGTAATGACCGATGATACCATCATCGGCAGCAGCACCATGCCGGAGCTTGTGGCCGATCCGCCCAGCACGCCCTGAATGAATATCGGAATGTAGACGGATGCCGCAATAAAGGCCGCGCCGCTAAAAAATCCGGTCAGAATGCTCGTCGAATAAATCCGGTTTTTGAACAGTCGGAACGTGATGATCGGTTCCTTCGCCTTCGTCTCCAGAAACAGGAACAACGCCGACAGCAGCACGAATCCTCCGAGCAGGCTCAGCATCCCCGGCGACCCCCATGCCAACTGCTTACCGCCAAGCTCCAGCGCAAACATCAGGCAGACGACAGCACCGAGAAAAGTGAACGCGCCTGCCCAATCGATCGGCTGCTTGGAATGCTCATGGGACTCCTTGTAGCACAGTACGATCATCAGCAGCGCCGTCAGACCAAGCGGCAAATTGATGTAGAAATTCCACTGCCATGCGATATATTCGGTAATGTACGCTCCGACCAAAGGGCCGAATATGCTGGAAATGCCGAAGACCGCGCCGAATAATCCGCCGAGCTTTCCTCTCTTTTCCAGCGGGACGGCATCATACATAATCGTAAAAGCGATCGGGACGAGCGCCCCGCCGCCAATGCCCTGAACCGCCCGGTACAGCGCCAATTGGGTGATGGACTGAGCCGTGCCGCACAAAGCCGATCCGATCATAAACAGGATGATCCCGAATACAAAAAAACTCTTCCTTCCATACATGTCCGACAGCTTGCCGAATATCGGCATCCCGGCCATCTCCGCCACCATATACGCCGAGGTAACCCAGACGAACTTGTCCATGCCGCCGATTTCGCCGACGATGCTGCCCATCGCCGTCGCCACGATCGAATTGTCCATGGATGCCATCAAAATGCCCAGCAGCAGCGCCGCGATGACGACCGGCAGCTTGCTTTGTGCTTGTTGCTTCATGATTCAGAACCACTCCTTCATTCATTTACGGTTTCTTTGTTGGCCTGAATTGAGCATATAAAAAGAAGTATGACAACGGTTTGTCATACTTCCCGATATTTTTCGAGTGTTTTTAGCAATTGTTCCTTCACTGCTTTTCGGATTACCGGCGGCTCGATGACTTCGGCACCGTCGCCGAAACTCAACACAACCGGAACGAGCCATCGCATGCTGCCGCGATGCTGGTTCGTCAGGAGGATGTTCAGGCTTCCGTCTTCTTCAAAACGCTTTTCCGCCCCCACGAAAAAATCGAGCGCCCTCGCCATGGCGGGCGGAGCGATTCGGATCACGACATCAAATTCGTCCGCTTCGGCCAGCCCGTTGCTTCGCCACACGGATTCGACCTTCGGTTCATGCCGATGATGCTGAAAATGCTCTCCCGTTACTTCCAAAGACACGATGCGAGGCAATTTGAATTCCCGATAGTCGTTCCGCAGCCGGCAATAACCGTACAAGTACCATGAATCGTATTTGTACAGCAGGTTGACCGGTTCGACAAACCGCTTCATCCGTTCCCCTTTGGTGCTCACATATTCGAATTTCACCACAAGCTGCCGCTGAAGAGCGTCGTGAATCATCCGAAGCGTTTCATTATATGGACGCCAGCTGCCGATATCGAGCGACATGCTTGGTTTTTTGGCTTCCTGGTGTACGGTTTGGAGTTTATGGATCGTTTCCTCGGCTTTCTCATCCTCAAACACCGTGGACATGCTGCGTAAAAGAGTCACAAGCGAGTTCACGTCGTAAGATCCGAGGAGGCTTTTGTCCATTTTATATTCTTCCATGATCCCGTACCCGCCGTTCACTCCCTGATAGGAAACCACCGGAATTCCCGCCGCGCAGATGGTCTCAATGTCGCGGTAGATCGTGCGTTGGGAGACGTTGTATTTTTCAGCCAGTGCCGAAGCCGACAATATTTCGTGATTCAGCAGCATGTAGATCATGGAAATGAGACGCTCGAGTTTCATGAATGACCACCTTTATCGTTATGGATAAACTAATCCTCATGATCAGTCTAGCGTCCAGAGCCGTTTTTGTATAGAACAGAAGCAAAAAACGAAGGTGGCCGACTTAAAGCATCCCCTTGAAGACGGGCGCTCCGGTCAACAGAATGCTATTTCAAAATGGCGGTGATTTTTTTAGGTTTTGCCTTTAATCAGTCTAGATCCGAAGAAATGATGAATATGGTGGATATGAACCAGGTATGCGTTGGTTTATTTTTGTGAATTTTTCATATGTTGATTTTTTAATATAGTTATCGCATCATTCGAAGTCCTTTGCATTCATGTGGTTGATCAACCGGCTAAGGATGTTCACGGTTGTTTCGTATTCCTCTTTCGTGATCGGTGCAAACATTTGCTCGCCGGCTTCCTTCACCTTGGCCGCCACCTCAGGGAACATTTTTTCACCGGCCTCCGTGAACTGAAGCTTCGTTTCGTCAAGCTCCGTTTGCTTCACGATACGCACCCATCCCCGGCGAACCAAGGAATCGATGGCTTCATTCAGCTCCTCCATGCCGAGATAATTGCGGGCGTACAACTTTTCTTTTACGGCAAAGCCGCTCAAATGTATCCGGTTCATGATCTGCCAATGAAAACGGGTAAGACCGATTTTTTGCAAGTTCTGATCCATGTAACGCGTCATGGCTAGATCCGTTTCCTTCAAATACCACCCAAAACCGTAGGATGTTTCGTTTGCCATATACTCTCCTCCTTCTATCTTCATTTTTTGATTATAAGAGGATTGGCGGCAAACAAACATGACCTTTTTAGACATAAGTAGATAGACCTGAGTATATAAGCCTTCTCTTTGTTGTTCAGTATCGCCTGTACTTGGCTCTATGCGAAATATTGTTAGGAAACAATGTTCTGGCGCTTGTCTTGTTTTGGGGAGATATTGCATTGGTGCGGAGTTCATTTCCATTTTTGAAACGTAGATGACAGAAATACGGGAGGGATCGTACATGGTGAGATCGGGATTCGTAAAAACGGAAGGCGACGAGCTCTATTACGAAGTACGGGGAGAAGGAGAACTGCTTCTCATGATTACGGGCGTAGGTGGTGACGCTGGATTTTACACATATGTAGCTGATATTCTCGCCGACGAATACCAGGTCATCACATACGACCGCCGCGGCAATTCCCGAAGCTCCGGAACGAGCCGCAAAATTTCGAAGTTAGCCAACGGGCTCGTGATGCGGTCTTTTCTCTATTTCTTGTCTTTGAAGAAATCATACTTGATCACAAAATCAAAGAGAGCCTGAATTGCAATTGCTCCAAATGGAATCATTAGGAATGCCCATGACGGAGTATCTGGAACTTTGCCAGGGGGTGCTTCAATTAAAATCCCGTAAAGGACAATACTATAAATTATGGCTACTACAATACCCGTTATGTTTCTATTTTTCATAGCTGTTTTTCACCTCAATTCACAGAACTTCAAAGTATTGTATTTTTTACATTAAGAATATTATAACACGGCGCAACAACAAATGGAGGAATTTTCCTCCCCATGATTCAAAAAGTCCAGCCGTGCTGCATATCCGTTACAGTAAACAAGCGAGAACGAACCGACATTTGCTTCTAGTTCGCCGCCGTATTCTCATATTCATTGCTGTACATGTGCGCAACGCTGTTTTCCATCTTCTATGCTCATCTTTTATTTTAGAGAAAAAAATAATATGAGTAAAAACAGGGACAACCGGCAGACCGGATGTCCCTGTTTTCATGCATGCACGTACCGAAACTTGATCAATTATAGATGCGTAGTCAATCCCCTAAGGTAAGGAAAGAACGGATTCGCCTATGCGGACAAATCCAATCATTTCATGCCATCGTTTCGCAAACCCCATGCGGCGATCCAAGCGATGGCCACGACCGCAGTCGTGATGAAAAACGCGTCGGAATAAGCGCCGGCCCCCTCCCCGTACCAAGGATTAAAGGGATGCGCGGCGTCCCGCCGCGCCGATAAAACGGCTCCGATCAGCCCCGCTCCCGTTCCGGCGCCAAGGTAAAGCGAACCTTGGAAGATTCCGACCCCCACGCCGACCTGATCTTTCGCCACAGCGCTGACGGCTGCGCTATTGGCCGGGGAATTCAACAGCGCAAACGCGATTCCCGCCCCTAATACAGCCGCCGAAACAAGGACGGGGGAATTTCCAGCAGCATAGGTCGACAAAAAGAAGGTTGATATGCCCATCATACTTGCACCGGCAACGATCAACCGTTTCGTCCCTACCCGATCCGACATGCGGCCAATGACCGGAGAAAAAGCCGCGACGGCCGCTCCTCCCGGCAGCAGCACCAGCCCTGCCTGACCGGGAGTAAGCCCGTTCACCTCCACGACCAAAAGTGGAACGAACACAAGCACGGCGAAATAGGCAAACATCGAGCACATCGAAACGATCAGCGCGCAAACATAAAATCGATTCGTAAACAGAACGGGCGGCACAAACGGGGTTTCCGCAGCGTTGATGCGCCAAATAAAACCGATCAAAGCGGCAATGGATCCTGCAAAACTTCCCAACGGCGACAGTGAAGCAAACCCGGCTGCTTCCCCTTGAGTCACGGCAAAAAGCAGAAGCCCGGCGGTCAGCCCTAGCAGAGCGCCGCCAAGAACATCAAACGGCCGCCGCTTTCCTTGCTGAGCGTCAGGCAGAAGGGACGGTACCGCAAACATCGTGCCGACAATAACAAGCGCCGAAAGCAGCAGCGTGACCCAGAACAATGCCTGCCATCCCCACAGCTCTCCGACAGCGCCTCCGAAAATCGGTCCGCCTGCGGTTCCGATCCCGATGCTGCCCGCAATGATGCCGAAGGCGCCGCCTCGTTTGCCCGGTGGCAGCACCTTCGATACGGCGACGACCGAAAGGACGGGAATCGCCGCCATCCCGGCCCCCTGGATCATTCGCCCCACAACAAGAATGATAAGATTCGGGGCGAGAGCGCAAATCAGGCTTCCGGACGACAGAATGCCGACCGCGATCATAAATAGCTTTTTTAGTCCGAAAAAATCCGACATTCTTCCGTACAAAGGAACCCCGATCGCTAAAACAAGCGCAACGCCGCTGACCACCCAACTGATTTGCGCTTTTGAAGCTCCCAGTTGTTCGCCGATGAGCGGGAGCACGGGATTTGCCATATCCACCGTAATCGCCGCCACAAGCACGGATAATGCGAATGTCGTGACAATGAGTATTATTTTGCCTTGACTGAGTCGTGAGACAAGTGCTTCATCCGAATTGTTTTTAACCATTGGATTGCCTCCTAAAAAAAGAATTGTGTTTTTAGGAGGCTGCATCCACTGCTTTCTTCGTCAATCTTTCTCACTCCTTCCTCTTGGTTCACAATGAACCCGTCGGTTCAAACGAAACTTGCGAACCTTCATTTTCACGCCAAAAAGACAAAAAAAGACACCGAAGTTTCGGTGTCCATTTTACGTTTTACGTTTTTCGCTCAACATTTCACATGAACCAGCTACAGCTTGAATTCACGCATCAAGTTAACACGAGAGAGGCAAAAAACGTACAGACACCGTATTCGCGGATTTTATTGCAGCGCAGCTTAAAAATGGGCAGACGTATCCCGTCGAATGCAAATCTCCCGATTTTTTCACGGATAAATCGATCCAAGCCGGTGCGAATACAGATCTCATCGCTTTTTGCCTCCTTTCAACATAGTTAAAGCCATTGTATCCGAAAGCGGTTAGGAACACAACCTTTGGAAAACGGGTTGCTGAAGGTCTGATCCCGGTTCATCCATTTTGACTTTCTAATTAGGACGAAAATTCGAGCCCTGCCCGGATCCATTTTTCAATGACCCCTTCTTCCAAAAATGGTGCGATCGGCTTCAGGGCCCCCATACCTTCTTTTTCAAAAGCTTGGCGAGCGCACGCTTCCAGAACCTCATCGCTTATGAACGGCGCAACAGGCAGAAGCACTCGGATACCGTGGGTTTCAAACGCCTTTTTTGCGCACTCGTCCATCGTCTTATCTCTCATAAACGGTGCAAGGGGCGTTAACGCTCCGATTCCCTCGTTCTCGAACGCTTTTTCCGCAATTTCGTCCATTGCCTCTTCGCTCATAAACGGCGCGATGGACGTTAACGCTCCGATCCCCTCGTTCTCGAACGCCTTTTTCGCGCATTCATCAACCGCCTCATCCGTCATAAACGGCGCGATGAACTTCAACGCCTCGATCCCTTCTGTCTCCAACGCTTTTTTGGCAAACTCGTCAATCGCTTCATCGCTCATAAACGGCGCAAGCTCCTTTATTGCTCCGATTCCTTCCGAAGCCGCCGCTTTTCTCGCGCATTCATCGATAAATTCGGTGCT
Organism: Paenibacillus sp. VCA1; assembly: GCF_031583795.1. Classification (NCBI taxonomy): domain Bacteria; kingdom Bacillati; phylum Bacillota; class Bacilli; order Caryophanales; family Paenibacillaceae; genus Paenibacillus; species Paenibacillus sp. VCA1. The sequence goes on from NZ_JAVLSX010000006.1 coordinate 122,756, forward strand.
GACGAACGGGGCAATCACGGACAAATCATGAAGTTTAAACTTATGTTTCATATGGCTGAACACTTCATCGGCTTGTTCCGTTTTCAAGAGGGGCATCACGGCAGAGAAGTCTTCGACGGAAACTTCGTTTTCCCGCAAAAATTCGGTCGTTTTGTTCTGGGCAATGTTTTGGACGATGTCCGCCCCCTTTTGATTGTCCAAAATTTGATCGATGCTGACCTCGAATATGTCCGCCAGCTCCGGCAGCTTCGAAATATCCGGCATCGTTTCGCCGCGTTCCCAGTTGCTGACGGCCTGATAGCTGATCCCCATCCGGTCCGCCAGCTCCATTTGCGTCATCCCTTTTTCTTTTCTCAGCCGGGCGATGTTCCTGCCGATTTTGACCATGTTAAACATGCGCTCACTCCTTTAAGGTTTTTACAACGTTAGTGTACCTGCGAAAAGCGGCCAGATATATAAAGCAGTGCTTGAGTGATCATTTTCGCGGGTTTCCAGCTTCCTTCCGACGGAGCAATCAGAAAAAAACGGGAAAACCCGGCTTGGTGGACTTTCCCATGGATGCATAACCTGACGCTTCTTTTTTTATTTCATCGCTCCAGCACTTCACTCAAGCCCTGCTTGAGCCCTTCGACGTCAAGCCCGTCGACCGCAAAAGCCATGCGCACCAGCTCCGGCGAAACGAATTCGTCGTATTTTCCCAAATAGGGTGCTTCATCAGGCCCGAGCAGCTGCGACGGATCCGTACAGGACGCGCATTCCTGAAGAATCTGTTCCAATAACGTCCGGCTGTCCGCTTGCCCGGCAACAACAAAATAATAAGGCTCCATCGGCACGATCGAACGCAGAGACAGCCGCTGCGCAAGATTGTTTTTGAGCAGGCGTTCCAACGTCCTGAATTGCTTGCTGCCGATCCACGGCAAAACGAACATGGAATCGCCGCCAGCCGGAATGACGGGGGATTTCAGCAGCCCGCTTTCTTTGGCCAGCCTGCGCGCCCGCTCCAACCGGTTCACGGCCTGCGGCGACAGATACGTATAGATGGCGGTATCCGCAAGAACCTCGCGCATTTTCCGCACGACAAGCGTGTGTATGTCCCCGCCGCCGCCAAGCCACAACGTATCGACCTTGCCCAGCGCCGCTTTGACATAGACGGCTTTATGCTTCGTATCTACTTCGGTTACCTTCCACAATTTCCCCGCCAACGAAAAACAATACCCTGGCGGCGGCACCGTCGTAATCGACCCGATTTCCTCCGTGCCATTGTATACCGCGTGCTCCTCGTCATCCTTAAAAACGGCGTAAAAACGGAAATTGTTGACGATTTTTTCGCCGGTTAAGCCTATAATCAAGCTTTGCTGTTCCGTCCACTGCACATGGTCGGTTTGCAGCAAATAGTTCAAAAACGTTTTATAAGCATCCGGAGCAATTTGTTTAAACGAAGGCAGCGACAGCACATAGGATGCCAACTCCGCAGGCGTTGCTTCCCCCATGCTTTTCAAAATGCTCATCGTCTGATGATATAAAAGCCCGATCGGCATCTTCCGGATTTCGAGCGGCTCCACAAAGCGGTCACGGACGTACAATTCGATCACCGCGATGGCCCGCAGCAGCGTCCAAGGCATTCGCGCCGGCAGCATCGCGTCTTCGTCTTCTTCCTCCGGGCACACGAAAAGCATCTCCGACGGCGCGTCATGCCGGCGCCCGGAACGTCCAAGCCGCTGCACGAAGCTCGATGCGCTGTATGGCGCGCCGAGCTGCACCACGCGCTCCAGCTCGCCCAGATCGATGCCCAGCTCCAGCGTCAGCGTGGCGGCGGCCACGGCCGGGCCGGGACCGTTTTTCAGCGCGGCTTCAGCTTCTTCTCGCAGCATCGCCGAGATGCTTCCGTGATGCACGTGGAATACGTCCGGCTGATGGCGCTGGGCAGCCACCCTCCGCAGCTCCAGCGTCGTGAGCTCGGCATCCGAACGGCTGTTGGTGAATACGAGCGCTTTTTTCAAATGCGTGCTGTCGTATACAAAGTTATAGTAGGCTTTGCGCGCGTTTTGCAAATGCTCCGCCTGCTCTTCATCCCGCGCGTCCGGAAACGAAAAATGCTCCACGCGCAGCCGAAGCTTGCGTCCGCCAGGCACCGTTACGGCATCCACCGGATGGCTGCTGCCTGCGCCAAGCCATGCCTTCGCCGCCTCGTAATCGCTTAACGTTGCGGACAAGCCGACGCGTCTCGGCGAACAGCCGGTCATTTTTTCAATCCGGGCGATCTGGCTGAGCACCTGAATCCCACGGTCCGCACCCATAAAGGCATGAACCTCGTCAATGATGACGTATCTGAGATCGTGGAACAAGGCGGGGATCGCATTCGGGCGGTTCATCAGCAACCCTTCCAGCGATTCGGGCGTTATTTGCAGCACACCGGACGGGTTTTGCACCAGCTTGGTTTTCTCCGATTGCGACACGTCGCCGTGCCAATGCCATACCGGGATGTTCCCGTCCCTCAGCAGCTCCTTGATCCGTTCAAACTGGTCGTTGATCAGCGCCTTGAGCGGCCCTATGTACAAAATTCCTACGGAAGCGGACGGGCGTTCGTGCAGCTCGGTCAAAGCCGGAAAAAACGCGGCTTCCGTTTTCCCCGACGCCGTTCCTGCGGCGATCAGCATATGATGTGAGGAGTTCAGGCAAATGTTCAACGCTTCAACCTGAGCCGGACGCAGCGTCTCCCACCGTTTCCGGTATATGAACTCCTGAATGAACGGTGCCAATCGGTAGAATACGTGGTTTGCTCCCCCGCTCATAACTCAAACTCCGCCAAAAAATCATCCAGATCGTCTTGCTCCCGGCCTGCGGCCGCGGGCTCGGCCATGCGCTCACCCAGCAGTTGGCCGAACGAAACCTCCGGATTTTGATGCAGCGTATGCAGCAAATCCATGAAGTCGCGCACCACTTCGCGCGGGGTCAGCAGCTCGTCCGCACCCAGCCGCCCGACGGCCATCTCCATAAACCGGATCAACTCGTTATCCGTCAAGGACGGGGTATAACCAAAATGAAGCCCGTGAATTTGGCGCAGCTTTTGCAGCAGAATAAGGATTTCTTCGTGCGACAGCATCTCAAGCTTCAGGATCGGACCGGTATAATTCCGGTAGCCGTTCCCGGCAAACCGCCCATCGACCAGACGCGACCGCAGCGCCTCGTAGCTGAACAATCCGCGGCGTTCGTCTTCGACGAATTGCGGCGTCCCGCCCAAAAAAATGCCCAAATGCTCGGCTTTGCCCTGCATCGTGTCGTTAAACATCGTCAGCAGCTTCTCATAATTGCTTGTCCGGGAGACGCTGTTCGATATTTTGTACAAATTGACGCCTTCGTCGACAAACAGCAGCAGCCCTTTGTAGCCGATTTTCGCCACGAATTCGGACCACAGCTTGACGTAATCGTACCAGCTGTCGTCATCGATGATGACTGCCACATCGAGTTCTTTTCTCGCCTCGGTCTTGTTCGGGTATTCGCCGCGAAGCCAGCGCAGCGCCGCCTGCTTTTTCTCGTCCTCCCCCAGCTTGTATCCGTTCCAATAAGCCGCAAGCACCTTGGCGAAATCAAAGCCGTGCACCGAATTTTGCATTTCGGTCGCGACAGCGATAATCCGCTGCTCCACTTCGTGGGTCAGGCCCGGATCGCCTGCGCGGAAATCCCCGCGCTGCATCGCCTCCTGCTGGATCCCCGAAATCCATTTTTGCAAAATCGCTTCCAGCGCTCCTCCGTCCGGCCGCGTCCTCGTCGACAGATGGGTCATCAGCTCCCGGTAGGTTGCAAACCCCTGCCCTTTGGTACCGACAAGCCTGCGTTCCGGGGACAAATCGGCGTCGGCCGTCACAAAATCGCGGTCGAGCGCGTAGTTGCGAATCGTTTGCAGCAGAAAGCTTTTTCCGCTGCCGTAACGCCCGGTAATCAGCTTCATGGCGGCTCCGCCTTCGGCGATATTGTCCATATCCCGCAAAATCGCCTCCACTTCCGGCTTTCTGCCGACCGCGATATGCTCAAGCCCGATTCGTGGCACGACGCCAGCCGTCAAAGAATTGACAAGCGCCGTCGTCAGCCTTTTCGGTATTTTTAACTCCGTCATGATACCCACCTCTTTTGTTATGAACTTAATTATTGGTAAAACACTGAAATAATGGCCGCTACGGATCGTTCTTCCGATCGCTGTTGTTCCCAGTGTTCGTCTTTCTTAAACCTTCAAAATAATCGATATAATCATCCGCAATGGCTTCTCCGTCGATCACCAGATCGCCGATCGTCTCCATCGCGGCCGAATTGATTTCATCCAGCAGCAGCGCCGGCATCGTTCCGTATTTTTCGGCAACCTGATCCAGCCCGCTGCATAAGGATCGAGACTTTAATGCATGTAAGGCTTCCAAATGGGCTTGTCCCAATCGCTCCGCAAACGAAGTCCATTCTTCGTCCAAGGCGGAAGTGTCCCATGCGACACATCGTTCCTCACAGGCAGGTTCTTCGGAAACCCGTTGGCCGGACTCCTTCTGCCCATATTCCTTCAAATCTTCGACGTATACGGTATCTTCTTGTCTCCCATAATCCGGCTGAGGGACGAGCGTACCTTCTTCCTCATTCCGTCCGTATTCGTATGCCGGCCCTTCCCAATCCTCTATCGTCAACATGCTGCGCACGTCCTCGCTGTCTTTTTGGAGCATGGCCAGCTTTTGCGGATCGATCGAAATGGACGGCACGGCCGATTTTTTGGCGGCAAACTCCCTCTCCAAAAACCTTTGGATCAGCGCTTCCGTTTCGCTTTTCAACGTAACTCCCCGCAGCCTTCCTTTGAAGCCCGTCAGCTCCCGCAGCTTGTTTTCGGTGCACCGCAATAACTGCGTGACGTAATAACGGAGCGGAGGACACTTCCGAAGTTCGGGGACTCGCAAAGAAAAGGTCCTTCCATACGTTTCAGCGTCGTAAACGCCGCTGCGGAACAAATACCGCTCGATCTTTTTGCCCGTACCTTTATAGAAGGTGTCCACCAGGCCTTTTCCGGTCGTCTTTTGGAGAAAGGAGTGAACCAGCGCGATGACCTGAGGCGCGTATTCTTCCATCCGTTCGCGTCCCCCGTCCGCATAAAACTTGCTCCGCCGCACATCGTAATCCGACAGCGTTAAAATTTGCTCCAGCGTCATGGAAGCAGCATCTTCGGCCAGCATTCTTCCAAGCTCCAGATCAAACAGCTCTCCTGACCGTGCCGCACCGGACCTTTCGATCAAGCCGATCAACGGGACGCCCAGCTGGTGAACCAGCACGAAATCGCTCACCCACTCGGCCATGTAGTCGTTCAGCTTGGGATACCGGTTTCCGTAAGCATTCCAAAGGTTCATCATTTGCTCATAACCCTGCCGCGGAGACTCCCATCCGACGCCATGAATCAGCTCGTACAGGCATACAAAAATATAGGACAAGTCCGTGTAAGGAAAACGTCCGTTTCGGACTTCGGTCCTCCAGTAAAAATACCAGCTCCGCTGCGACTCATTCATCTGCTCGTAGGTCGGCCAGTAGCTCATGAACGGGACAAAAGCCGTCTGCTCCCCTGTCCGCTCCGCCATCGCTTTTGCCTGCTCTACAAAACGTTTTTCCTTCGATAAAGCCTGCACGAAAGGGAGCTTCTCCTCTTCCGGTTGCGCCGAACGCTCAGGTATTTTCAATTCACGAAAGGATGAATTCTCTTCATCCGCTAGCGCGCTCAAATCGATTTCCGCAAAATCCAAAGGCTTTTGATTTGAATTCATGAAACCATACATCACCATTTCACAGAATATTTGTTCTCTTTTTTTCATTATATATGAAATTGGCTTGAGGTGTAATTTTTTTGCCATTCTACGCACGCAGCGCAGAACTCGTCCTCGGAAAAGATTCCTCCTGCAAGTCAGTTCCCTTTTTTCCGGCAAAAGAAAAGACGCCTTCATCGGCGCCTATCCTTATCATCATTTTCTATGTTAAATTTTTGTCTCCATCGTTACTCCTGAATGATTCGATCCGCATAAACAATGACACTGCCGCTGCCGTACGATATTTTTAATTTGTAGTAATCCGCGGGCAGATTGGAAGCCAACAGAACTCTTTCCGTTTTTGTCTCTCCGGCACGTACGAACACGGTTTTGGAGCCTACCGGCACGTCGCCGTCGGAAGTCACCTTAAGCAAAGTGAGTGTGACCGAACCCGGCGCATTAAAATTTTGGTTGTAGTAAGTAGCCTCATACGATACGTTTCCGGAAAGATAATAAGGCGGCGAAGTGGCATCTTGTGCCGAGGCGAAGGAGGAAAACGAAAAGAGCATGATCATCAGGATGGCAATTACGGGAAATTTTCTCATAATTAGATCACCTTCCATAATAAGGTATATTTCTATCTTTCATTTTATTGAACTCTAGCACAAGGATCAATGATAGATTTCAATGATATGTATAAGAAAACAACTATTTATATGTATGCCCATTGAAAAAAGCCGCTGCAAAGAGCGGCCCTAAGCCGTCTCGCCTTTTGCTATATTTTCAGCGAAAATTTGCGAACCAAAAAACCCACTCCAAGAAGTGGGTTTTTTCACCAATCTCACACCCTTTATTTTACCGGTATCTTGAACTCAAGTTCGGAAATGTATTGCTTCTCCCTACCTCGGAAGATGTAAGGTTTGACGGTAACGAACTCCGGGATCGATTCAAACGGTTCGTAGCTGGATGAATATAAATAATGATCGTCTTCTCCTGTGCCGCTTCCTCCAATGTTCTTTTGCAGGCTGCCCTTGTCGTCAAAAATGTCGTAGGAAATATTGATAAAACCTGTCACCTTGTACTTATCCGGAATCGCCTCTGCAATTTCCTTGATGTCCTGCCCCGGTTCTCCTGTGATCTCCATTTCAAGCCGGGTCGTCACCGGAGTGATCTCCAATTTGGCAGCTTTCATATGAATGTGATCAAAAACCTTCGTCTCGCCGGGCGTAAGCACGATGTTGTTGTCATTCGTTTTCTTGACCGGCAGCGTAAATTCATAAGGCACGCCATCATTCGAAAAACGCATCACGAGTTTAAGTTCGAACTGATCCGGGATATTCAAACCGGGGGAATCCAGTCCATGCACCAGCAGGGAGCCCGGAGCCTTGTCACCCCCCGAGGAGTATCCCATGCTGCTGTTGATCAACTTGTTGTTGACGTAAAAATCAATGAAGACATAACTCGATCCTTTGGATCGGACTAGTTCTTCGTACCAATTGTTAGCTGTTCCTTGGTTTCCGCCGTCTCCGGCCATTTCTTTCGTCAGCACGAAACTTAGCCGGCTTCCGTCATAGACCACTTCGGATAAACGGATCGTCACCCCGTTATGTGTAACGCTTTGATTCGCATTTACGGCATACCCTGCTTCGCTGGCTTTTTGAAGACCTTTGTCTCCCGCCAGGTTAAACACGCTTTCCAGAAAAGGAATCTGCTTCAACGCCTGCGCCATGACGGGGGATACAAAACCGGATCCGATCAGGAGCAGGCCCGCAGCCGCCGTACCGGCGCAAATCACGGTTATTCTGCGGAGCAAGCTCCTCTTCTTCCCCGTATCCGGCTTCTCTTGCACGACGTCATCCAATCCGGCATATATGTCATCCATCCGTAATCGAATGGAATGCGGCAGTTCCTGTGCCCGATCTTCTTTAAGACGGTTCATGATTTCGTCCAGTCCAGTCATAACCGCACCTCCTTTGCTGCTGGTTCCTTCAGTCGGCGAGATAACGTCATGCGTGCCCGGTAAAGCCTTGTTTTCACCGCTCCCGCCGACATCTCCAGCATGTCCGCAATTTGCTGAATCGTCATATCCTCAAAATAATATAAAATAACGATCGTTCGCTGCGTTTCCTCCAACCTGTCGACAGCATCACGCAAATCCATGCGGATATCCGCGGCTTGAGGAACATATACGGCTTCCTGCGGCGGCTCCGCCATTGAGACGGTTTTGCTTTTTTTGCGCAGAAGCGTATTGCATTCATTGATGAGAATCCGGCACATCCAAGTATTGAAAAATCGTGGATTTTGCAATGTCGGCAGCGACCGGTAAGCCTTTAGGACCGTTTCTTGCATGGCGTCCGCGCAATCCTCTTCTTTTTTGACAATGGACCTGGCAATGTTGTACATTCGAAGCTCCAACCTTTTTATTAATGATATAAAAGCTTCCTTATCGCCCTTTTGCGCGCGTAGGACCTCGGATTCGTTCACATCTATGTTCAAACGGGGCGTCCCCCTTTCAAAAATTTCATTCCGATGATTAGATGCGGCTATCGATCAATGGGTCACAGCAGGATTCCGATTATTTGCGTTTCAACAAAAAAAAGGCACAACCCTTGATAGGATTGTACCTTTTAAAATGCACGGATGTCATGCGCTCGAACTTTGTAAACCATTAGTGAAACTCGACGTCGATCCTTTTCCGGGCATCTCCTAGTTTTTTCATGTGGATTTCCAACACGCCGTTTTTGTAGGAGGCTTTCACGTCGTCGGAGGAAACGTTGGCCGGCAGCGTCACCATGCGGTGAAAACGGCCGACGTATCGTTCCTGGCGATGCATATGCTCTTCCTTGATTTCGTTCGTCCGGTTGATGGTGCCGCTGATCGACAGCATGTTGCGTTCGATGTCGATTTCCACGTCTTCTTTCTTTTCGAGACCCGGGATATCGCATACCGCAACGACCTCGGTATCGGTTTCGTACACGTCCACGCTCAAATTGCCCAGATTTTGGCGCATGCCCCGGAAGGCCGGAAGGTCCGTATTAAAAAAATGATCCATTTCCCGTCTTATTTGATCCAAATGGCGTAAAGGCTCGTATGGCACTAAAGGCATTTGCTGCATCCTCCTTCGTCGTATTCAAGCTTATTTTTTCCGGGCAATGGGAAATTATGCTCGAAATGAACGCCACGTTTTCATTTAATGGGAACCTCTCAGCTTCGGTATATCCGCCAAAACACAAGAAGCCACTGCCATAAGACGAAGTAAAAAACTTCAGCTATTTTGTTTGAGTATCCTCCACTCCATGATGATGAAGTTAACAACGATCCCAACCCATATATTAACGTTTAATACCTCTTCGACCATTTGATCCCTGCCACTAGGAAGAGAAAAACCATTCAAAACATAATATGATAATAACAATAAAGGCACTACCAGCCTTCCACTAACAGCAATTAACGTTACGCCGAAATTTCTGATCATCCATTTCCGATGCTCGTGAATATCCCTTTGGATTGCAGCACGCAGCCCTTTCCAACAAGTAAAAATCCATAAAAGGGACAATACAAGGAATGACATTGCTTTTGAAAAGTTATCCATATAGAAAACATATGCCAAGCCAATTCCCCCGCTTACAAAGACGCTGCATACATAGATTCTCCCAAGAATCCGATGGACCTGGGGCGAGTTAATTCGCATTCGATCGATGAATTGAAAAAATCCCGATAGAAGCGCTGCACATGCAAACATAATATGTGTAACAAGCAACAGATATTGTATGGTGGAAGTAGTAGCTACGCGGCTATCCGAGGGATTTAACGTAAGATAGGGGGCTACAAAAGGAATCATTACTCCTAATGAAACGATCACTAGCAGCCACCATTTTTTATTTTTCCTCATCGTTTTTCGCTCCCCTCATGTTTCTTATTCCAGCAATAAATTTGACACCTTTTGCCGTACCATTTTTGTTCAATGTTAATGATATAAAACATGTCTAAATGAGCTCTAAATAAATCCTAAAAAAAGTGTAAAATACAAAAAGCTCTGAATAACATTTTTTTGTTATCAGAGCTCTTATGAATTCATTTTATTTTCGGAATAAGTATAAACCAAAGCCCAGAGTTCCCGTCCCCATTGCAAGATGCAACTTGTTCTCTTAATGACTCTGTTTCAACCAACAAATATGATAAAATATAATTAACAATAACTGTAAGGGAGCAGATGTTATGAATTTATCGTTCTTAGCTCTTGTCTTTGTTGCGATCATCTCCGTCTATGCCATTGCATTTACAATGTTAATTAAGCTGGTTGGCCGGAAATTTAAAGACAAATCCAATATGTATTTCCTATATGCGTCCATTATTTTGGTTATCCAATCTTATCTTATAATTAAGGATTTTTTAGGAAAACAGCCTTTAAGTTCAGTCAACATTTTATTTTTCCTAATGGGGTTTATGCTGATTTTCCAAGGATTACAACGAAAAAAATCAAATAAACAGCAAGGTAAATAAGCCACATGGTAAGGCACCAGGCGGCTTATCTATGTCATATGCCATTCATCAGTCATTGATCTTTCGTTCCACGGCAAATTGCGATTGCACCTTTTGTTCATTTACCGTTGAGGCCGATAGGTCATTACCGTAACACCCGAACGGAATGTCCTTGTTTCTACATGCTGCAAAATCTTTTGATCGTTGCGGTCATTAAAAAGGCGTTTCCCCTTCCCTACCACGATTGGGAATACCATAAGTCGATACTCATCAATAAGATCATGCTGCATCAACGTGTTTACGAATCGGCAGCTGCCGGCGACTAAAATATCCTTACCGGGCAATTGCTTTAACTTCGTTACTTCCTCTACGATATTTCCCTTAATCAACCGGGTGTTATTCCATGAAACTTCCTGCAAGGTCGTGGAAACAACAAATTTGGGGTAGTTGTTCATTCGATCGGCAAAATCATCAGGAATAACAACGCCTTTAGCGACCGTATTCTTCACTTTCGTCCAAGACGCTGCAAAGCCTTCATAGGTTACCCGACCCAGCAGAAGCGTGTCGCAGGCCTTCAGTTCCTCGTATTTAAATTGATTTTGTTCATCCGTATTGAACCGGAACGTCCAATTCGGTTCCTCCATGACACCGTCTAATGACACGAATTCAGATACAATGATTTTCCTCACCTATTTTACCTCCAAGTATATTGGTTTGAAGACCGGTAAAGCGGATGATCTGCGTTTTGCCCGCTTCTATTGATACAACGAACGGGAAAAGGCCGCATCGACATATCCAACATATTTTGAAACAAAAATATCCCGGCACTCCTTCATTGAAGGAACCGGGATATTTAGGGCTATAAAAATTCTAGCTAAAATTTAAATCCATACCGTATTGTCTCAGTTTCAATTTTCTCGCTACAGCTTGAGAGGCGAGATTATTCCATGCGGTGCTGTATAAAGCAATCCGCCCCTGATTTTGAATTTCGGCTGCCCAGGCTGCCGCAACTTCCATACCGAAGGCTCTGCCGCGGAAATCCGGAGCGGTATGCAGGCTCGCTTCAGCAGCAATCGATGAGCTTCTTGCGCTGCTGCACAAGGACACGGCGGCTTGATTTTGAACAACTGCGAAAGCAGGCTGTCCAAGAAGAACATCACCGACAAAATCAGAAAAATACGGTTCTAAAAGTTCGATATTCATCTGCGTCATTTTTACCGCTTGTGTTAAACGACCTCTCATGTCAGGGAATACATAGGCGGGTCCCAGATAGATATGATCAACGGGGCGCTCTTTACTTAAAATACGTAAAATATCAGCCATATTAACTCGATTTGGGGCATCCAACCAAGGTGCTTTTTCAACAAACCGTTCCAGTTCATTTTTAACGTCTTCATCCAGTGTTTCATGGTACCTTACAACATGACCTTGCTTGGTGATCCCCATGAAAAATCGAGGTGCGCTCTTCGCGCTTGGTTCGTTTATTGTGGTCATACGCCCATCCTCATTGTGGCTAAAAAGGACGTTGGCTTGGACTTCCATAAGTTCAATGTCAGACTTTAGAAATAGATTATTCAACTCCGTACCCCTTTTTTGAGGGGGAAAACGCTGGTTTTTGGGCTAGTAGGCGCGATCCCCCGCGAAAAGTTTTGCCCAAATTGTCTTGTTATTCATCAGACCACCCCCATAGAAATGTAAGCACTTTACCTTTGAAACCCCTCTCGATAACCGAGATAAGGAATTTCCTCAACAGTATATATTTGAACATTCTTTGAGTCAACTGATGATAACGGTGCGTGAGAACCACGGTTCCGTTAAGTAGATGACCGTTCTCCGAAGTCGTAATGGCCGGGCGGCCCATCCTCATTTTCTATATAGGAACGCAAGTCGTCTATGGTTTAATCCGATGAACACCGCTGCAAACAGGAGCAGCACCCCAAGATCCACCGCAATATCGCCAAACCCAAGACCTTTGTACATCACGCTCTTAAGCGCGTCGGCCGCGTAATAAAGCGGCATGATTCTGGCAATGACCTGAATCCAAGCGGCCATATGGTCCAGCGGAAAAATGCCGGCAAAAAAGATCTGAGGGATAATGACGATCGGAATAAACTGCACCATTTGGAATTCCGAGGCGGCGAACGCCGACAGCAAAATGCCGAGCGAAAGCGCCACGAACGCCAGCAGCAAATTAATCAGCAGCACGTACCAAATCGAACCTGCCAGATGGATGCCCAGCACCAGCGTGCTGAACAAAACGACGATGACCGTTTGCAGGAAAGCGAAAATGCCATACCCCGCCAAATAACCGGCAATCACCTCACCCGGGCGAACCGGGGTCGCCATCAGGCGCTCCAAAGTTCCCGTCGTGCGTTCCCGAAGCAGTCCGATCCCCGCGATGAGAAACACAAAAAAGAAAACGAAAAATCCGATCAAGATAGGACTGAGCGTATCAAAATAGTTCGTATCCGCACCGCCATAAACATAGTCCGTCGTTATGGCTACACGCGGCGCCGCAGCCTTACCTTGCTGCGAAGCGGCTTCGGCAAGCGAGGCGGCCGCCTGGCTGATTTTCATCTGAATCGCTTTAGATACCGATGGATCGGTATTTTTCAAAATCAGGTGAATCGCTCCATCCTGCATCTCGATGACGGCGTCCAGTTTATCCTTCACAAGCGTTTCCTTATCGGCATGATCATAGGAGATGGCTTCCATGCCCTGATTTTTCATCAATTCGACGATTCGCGGATCGAGGTTGACCGTGCCGATTTTGGCGTCTGATACGTTTCCGGTATGGTTGAACAAATAATGCATTAAAGTCAATACGAGCAATGGGGCCAGAAAAAGCAGCGCAAGCGTTCTTTTGTCCCGCATCAGCTGCTCGCAAATTCTGCGGACAAGGGCGCGAATTCTCATAGCCGTTTCCCTCCCGCCTGCAAAAATACGTCCTCGAGATTCTCAGCGCCGTACTGCCGCTTCAGCTGTTCCGGCGTCCCGACGGTCAAAATTTTACCTTCCCGCACCATGGCCAGCCTATCGCATTTTTCCGCCTCGTCCATGACGTGCGTCGTGACGATGATCGTTTTTTGCTCCGAGGATTTCAAACGGACCAGTTCCTTCCAGATCGACTGTCTCAGCTCCGGGTCAATGCCAACGGTCGGTTCGTCCAAAATGAGGACGGATGGGTTATGAATCAAAGCGATCGCCAGCGACAGTCTGCGTTTCATCCCGCCGGAATAGGCGGATACCTTTTTTCCCAGCTCATGCGTCAAATTTACGAGATTCGCCGCGTAGCCGATCCGCTGTTTTTGCTCCGTTCTGCCCATTTTGAACATCGAGGCAAAAAATTTCAGATTCTCCTCACCCGTCAGCTCGTTATAGAGCGCGTCAGACTGGGCCATATATCCGATTTGCTGCAGCATGGACAAGTTAGGCATTTTCGTCCCGAGGACCTCAATCGATCCTGCGTCGGGCAAATCCATGCCGACCATCATTTTGACGAGCGTCGTTTTTCCGGCGCCGGAAGGACCGATCAGTCCGTAAATCTGCCCCTTTCCCATTTGCAAGCTTACATCGGAGAGAACGTTTTTTTTGCCGAAGGATTTGCTGACCTGCTGTACATTCATAGTTGTTTCCATGTCGATTGGACCTCCTTAAGATAATGAACATCGCGTTGATTATCTTCCACGCCTTTATTATAATCAGGGCATGACAGACCGACAATAAACAGAACTGTGAAATGTGACGATTAATCAGCAGGTTCGCCCAATATGTTCATTATGAAGGAGGAATTCGTTTGAACGAATCAACAGACCGACGGGTCCTGCGGACGAAAGCGGTCATCCGCGACGCTCTGACGGAACTGATCGAGGAAAAAGGATTCGAAGCCTTGACGGTCAAAGACATCACCACCAGAGCCAACATTAACCGCGGCACGTTTTATCTTCATTATCGCGACAAATATGATTTGCTTGAGCAAAGCGAACAGGAATTGATTGAGGGCATGATTTCGATCATTCGAACGATCCGCCCTTTCAATCTGGATGAGCTAATCGCCAAGGATCAACCCGTCCCGCAAATCGTCGAACTCATCGAATACATGAACGGACAAGCGGAATTTTTAAAGACGATTTTGGGGCCCAAAGGAGACCCGGCCTTTCATTCGCTCGTCAGGTCCATGATGTCGAAGTATCTTTTCGAAAAAAATATCGTCCCGCTTATCAAAAAGGAAAACACCCTCGTGCCAACGGAATACCTCATTACGTACATTAGCTCCGCTCATTTGGGAATGATTCAGGAATGGCTCTTGCAAGGCCGAAAAGAGTCCCCTTACGAACTGGCGCTGATCATGACCAAGCTGTCGATGAAAGGTCCGCTTTATGCTGCGGGCATATTCCATGAAATGAAAAATGTTTTGGACGGCAAATAGGAGGCTTGGTTATGGATAAGCAAAAGTTAATCCGGAAGTTCGACAAGCAATCGGCCATTTACGAAGAAAACACACGGAAACGGATGTTTGGAGAGTGGCGGAAACAACTGCTGCAAAACGTCGAGGGGGACGTGCTGGAGATCGCCGTCGGGGCCGGAGCCAATTTTCCTTATTACAATATGGAACGAATGCGCCTGACCGCCGTCGATTTCAGTCCGATGATGCTGCAGCGTGCCCGTATAATAGCGGAGGAGCTGCACGTTCAGGCGGAATTCATTGAGAGCGACATCGAGACCCTCAATTTTCCTCCGCAATCCTTCGATTGCGTGATTTCCACCCTATCGTTGTGCGGTTATGAAGATCCGATTCAAGTATTGCGAAAGCTGGGCCAATGGTGCAAACCCGGCGGTCGGCTTTTCCTCCTGGAGCACGGACTCGGAAAAAATCCCGCACTAAAGTCGGCGCAGCGGCTGTTGAACCCGGTTGCCCGCCGCATATCCGGATGCCATTGGAATCGGAATATCGAACAACTGGTTTTGGACGCCGGCCTGCAGATCGAACGAATGGAACGCCATTGGGGCGGCATGATCCATTTGATATGGGCAAGGGCATCTGTTATGATCTAGTCGAAGTTTTGGCAATCATCCATCTTCTACATGAAGGAGCGAAACCATGCCGACGAATATTTCCCGGATTCGAATCAATGCATCTACCGAAAAAGTATGGGAAGCATTAACTGACCCGGAACAAGTGAAACAGTGGCAATACGGCAGCATCCTGCTTACGGATTGGCAGGAAGGCGGCGAAATCCGATTCCGCAATGAATGGGAAGGACAAGTTTTTGAGCAGTGGGGAAAAGTTTTGGAAATCATTCCTCACGAATTGATTCGGTACTCCCTTTTTGCGCCGCGGCCCGGCTTGGAGGACAAACCCGAAAATTATTTCATCATGAGTTACATACTCAGCGAAGAAGGCGGCTCTACGCTGCTGCGGATCGAACAGGAAGACAACAGACCCGGCGCCACCCAGGAAGTTCGGGAATCCGAGGAAGACGAACAGTCGGTGTTGGGCATGCTGAAAAAATTGGTGGAGGCCACATAAACTAAGCGTTTTTACGCAGAGTTTGAAGAAGAACATTGAGTCTGCTTGCCGCGGGCTCTTTCTATTTTATCATGGACAAATCTCAAGTTTCCGGCCTGGTCAAAAGAAAAAAGCCGTCCCTGATCCGTCGGATCCTGTGGGACAGCTCCCTCTTTTCCTTTAGGTTAGACCATTCGCGCCAATGTCTCCGAAAACCAATTCCGGAATGCTTCCTGGTCGATCCCGGTCGCCACCCGGATGTTAGGCTCTCCGCTTACTTCCATCGTCATGCCGATCGCGGGTCCTTCCGTAACCACGGTTACACGTTTAGGTTCGACTTTAAAAATTTCCGGATTCGTGACGTATGTTACGGCGCACATGTCATGCATCATCACCCCATGTTCCATATCGCCGTCCCGATAATGTCCAAAGATAGCGGCGAACATTTCAGCCGATTTGTTGCGGTGTTTTGCCAGTTCGTTGGTTCCGATCAACGCTTTAAGCGTGACGTCCAGACCGATCATGACCAGTTCCAAGCCGGATTCGAACACGATTTCGGCGGCATGCGGATCGGCCCAAATGTTGAACTCGGCCGCGCTGGTGACGTTCCCGCCGCAAAGCGAACCGCCCATGAACACAATGCGGTCGATTTTGGATTTGATCCGAGGATACATAAGAAGCAGCATGGCAATATTGGTTAATGGTCCGATCGATATGATCGTTATCTTTTCGTCCGAGGATTCAAGCAAGGACCGCATTGCCTCGACTGCATGTTCAGGGATGACCGTCTGCCCGCTTTCGGGAAAATCATAACCGTCCATGCCGGATTCCCCGTGCACGTCCGTGCTGACCGGAGCGATCACGAGCGGTGTCTGCATGCCGCGCGCTACAGGAATCTTTTGACCGAAAAAATCAAGAACCTTCAGCGTATTCGCCGTCGTTTTGCCGATGTCCACGTTCCCGTGCAACGTTGTAATCAACCGGATATCCAGTTCGTTTCGATAAAAAGCGGTCCCAAGCGCGGCCGCGTCGTCGATGCCCGGATCGGTGCTTATGATAACAGGAATTTTTGCCACTTTGTTTCCTCCTTAGAAGGCAAGATTTGCGAATGCAATGATATCTTTTAAAAAGCGTGACGAATCGTTTCAAGGTTAGCCCATATGTCCGTAAAGGTCAATGGGAATGCGCTTACAGAAACTTGCCTTAAAGAAGAAGGAAAAACACCCGCAGGTGCTCCTCCTTCATGCTTCCCTTGTCCAATGCTTATTCCTTCGTCACCAGTTTAAGCGGCGCAGGGATGGATTTTTCCACCATTTTGCCATGCAGCACGTCATTTGCGGCTTGAACCGCCATCTGTCCGATCAATTCCGGCTGCTGCGCCACCGTCGCGGTCAGCTTTCCGTCCTTGATCGATTTCAGCGCGTCCTCGTTGCCGTCGAAGCCGACGACCGGAATGTTTTTGCCGGAGCTTTGAATCGCTTCGATTGCCCCAAGCGCCATTTCATCGTTGTGGGCGAATACGGCCTGCACTTCAGGGTGAGCCTGCAGCAGGTTTTCCATGACGTTCAAACCTTTGGTGCGGTCGAAATCGGCCGTTTGTTTGGCGATGACGTTCAAGTCTTTGTCGGCAACTTCATGGAAACCTTTTCCACGTTCGCGGGTCGCCGATGCGCCGGCCACGCCTTCGAGCTCAATCACCTTTGCGCCTTTGCCTACGACTTTTTCGATAAACTCGGCAGCCATCCGGCCACCCTTCACGTTGTCCGATGCGACAAGCGCCTTGACATCCCCTTTATCCGAGGAACGGTCCAGGGTAATGACCGGGATGCCGAGGTTGTTCGCGGATTGCACGACCGTCGAGATCGCCGCGGAATCGGTCGGGTTGATGAGCAGCACGTTGACGCCTTTTTGCATCAGATCGTCCACGTCGTTGCTTTGTTTCGCCGAGTCGTTTTGCGCGTCGACGACGATCGTTTCCATGCCGTGTTTTTTTGCTTCGGCAACGACGCCGTCTTTCAAGGATACGAAAAACGGGTTGTTGAGCGTGGAGACGGACAAGCCGATTTTAATATGCTTCAGGTCTCCGCCGGTGTTGGGCTTGGCCCATCCGGGAGGTTCCAGGGAACAGCCCGTGGTCAACATCAGCAGGAACGCCGCCAGGATTAACGTTAGCTTTTTCATATGAATCTCTCCCTTATGCCGATTTCTTCCGGTCGATGAGCACGGCGATCACGATGACGATCCCTTTGACTACCATCTGATAGAAGGAAGACACGCCGAGCAGGTTCAGACCGTTGTTCAAAGTTCCGATAATGAGCGCGCCGATGAGCGTGCCCACGATGCGGCCGCGTCCGCCGGAAAGGCTTGTACCGCCCAGAACGACCGCCGCGATTGCGTCCAGTTCGTAGGATGTGCCGGCCGTAGGCTGCGCCGAGTTCAGACGGGAGGTCAGAATCGCGCCCGCCAAGGCCGAAAGCAGGCCTGCCAGAGAGTAAATCATGATTTTGACGCGGGATACTTTAATGCCCGATACGATCGCCGCTTTTTCATTGCCGCCGATGGCATACGTTTTGCGGCCGAACGCGGTTTTATGCAGAACGATCCACAGCACCGCAAAAGTAATGATCATCGTAATGGCCGGAACCGGGATGCCGAATTGATAACCGCGGCCGAACAGCTGGAACGTCATGCTGTCGCCGAGTCCGGTGATCGGGTTGCCGTCCGTATACACCAGCGTAAGTCCTCTGAAAATCGTCATCGTAGCCAACGTGGCGATAAACGGCGCCATTTTCCCTTTTGTAATCATAATGCCGTTGATCATACCCATCACGCCGCCAAGCAAACAACCGATAATGATCGCCAAAATCGGATCAAACCCGGCAACGAGCATGTTGGCAACAAATGCGCTGGACAACGCCAGGATCGAGCCGACGGACAAGTCGATCCCGCCGGTCAAAATAACGAACGTCATGCCGAACGCGATCAACGCGTTGATGGATACCTGCCGCAGCAGATTGAGTATATTAAGCGGTTCCAAAAAGCTTGGATTCAGAATCGAAACGATGACGATGAGTATGATGAGGCCGAGCAGCGGTCCAAGCTTTTGCGTGATTTGCGAAAACTGAAACCCTTTAGCCGTTTTTGCTTCATTGAGTGTTGTCATTTTACTGTCCCCCTGTAGCCAGCGTCATAATTTTTTCCTGCGTCGCTTCGTCTTTGGTCAGCTCTCCCGTAATGCGGCCCTCGTGAACGACGACGATCCGGTCGCTCATTCCGAGCACCTCCGGAAGTTCGGACGACACCATGATGATGGCGACGCCATGTCCTGTCAGCTCGTTCATCAGCTGGTAGATTTCGCGTTTGGCCCCGACGTCGACGCCGCGGGTCGGTTCATCCAGGATCAAAAGTCTCGGCCCGATGCCTACCCATTTGGCGATGACGACCTTCTGCTGGTTCCCGCCGGACAGATTGCCTGCCGCCGTTTCGCGCGAATGGGTTTTGATTTGCAGACGTTTGATCAACGCATCCACAAAGGCGCTCTCTTTTTGCGAGGAAATCAGCCCTTTGGTCGTAAAACCGCTCAAACTTGGCAGTACCATGTTTTCGCGTACCGAAAAGTCCAAGACCAACCCTTCGTCTTTCCGGTCTTCCGTAATAAAGCCGATCCCAAGCTTCACCGCGTCCACCGGCTTCCGGATCACCGCCTTTTTCCCGAACATGCGAATTTCCCCGCTGTCCAAACGGTCCAGTCCGAACAACGCTCTCATCATTTCCGTGCGTCCCGAACCCATGAGCCCGGAGAAACCGACGATTTCGCCTTCGCGAACCTGGAAGCTGACGTCTTTGAATAGACCTTTGCGCGTTGCGTGTTCCACCTGGAGAACGACCTCTCCGGGATTCGGATTCCGTGCCGGGAAACGTTCGGTCAACTCCCTGCCGACCATTTTTTTGACGACTTCGTCGAAGTTCGTGTCGGGGATGTTTTTCGTATCCACGGTTCGTCCATCCCGCATCACGGTAATTCGGTCACAAATGGTGAATATTTCCTCCATCCGATGCGAAATATAAACGATGGAAACACCATCTTTTTTCAGGGATGCGATTACTTCAAACAGCTTTTGGATTTCCCTTTCCGTTAACGCCGATGTCGGTTCGTCCATGATGATGACTTTCGCGTCGGAAAGCAGCGCTTTGGCGATCTCGATCATTTGCTGCTGGCCGACGGAACATTCGCCCGCTTCAAGGCTCAACGGAATGTCGACGGAAAGCTTTTGAAACTGCTCATTGGCAAGCGCCTTCATTTCCTTGTATTTCAGAAATCCGAGCGAAGACGACATTTCCCTTCCGATGAACAGATTGTCCAGCACCGTCATATCCGGCCAGACGTTAAGTTCCTGGTGGATGAATGCAATCCCCTGACGCTCCGCTTCCTTCGGATTGGCGAAATACGTCTCCTTGCCGTCGATGTGGATCGTCCCTTTATCCCTGGCATGCAATCCGGTAAGAATATTCATCAGGGTGGATTTGCCGGCGCCGTTTTCCCCCATCAGGGCGTGAACCTCGCCTTCGCGCAGGTCAAAATCGACGCCGGACAGCACTTGGTTGCTGCCGAAGGCTTTGTGGATTCCCTTCATTTGAATCTGCATAACGGCTCCTCCTAAAAGTTTTGCTTGGAATGCTACTATGAATTATCTTCATAGCAAAACTTGCTTCGTAAGCATAAGCTTAGTTTTTTGCAAGCAATACTACTTGATTGTTCTTTCGTGGACGCTTCCGCAAGGTGCAGTTTCACGACAAACCTGTTCGGAAGCTCCAGCGTTTTAACCAAAATTGACGCCTGCCTGCAAAATAACGTTCGCAAACGGCTTCGCCTCGCCGGTCCGGATCACGGCTTTCGCTTTCCGGGTCCGCTCTTTGAATTCCTCATGCGGGCAATGCTCGATGGCGCAGCCGGCGAATTTCTTCTCTATAAAATGAAGCGCATCCGGATTATCGCTTTTGATTTCATCCGCGAGAACGATTTTTTCGATTTCCATGTCGGATGCGATCGCATTGACGGTTTCTTCAAAACTCGGCGAACCGATCGTGAGCGCCAGATCGATTTTGGGGACGCCGTCGGGAACGGGCAGCCCCACGTCGGCGATCACGATCGTATCGGTGTGGCCGAGATCGGCCAATATTTTCGATATATGACTGTTCAAGATGCCTTGCTTTTTCATGTTACAATTGCGCCTCCACTTCTTCGCGATACGGCATGCCGCCCTGCGCGCCGAATTTCGTGACCGATAATGACGCGGCCCGGTTGGCGAAACGTACGCTGTCGTATACCGGCTTGCCTTCCGCCAACGCGACGGCGAAGGCGGCGTTAAACGTATCCCCCGCGCCCGTCGTGTCAACCGCTTCCACTTTGTACGAAGGCACGAGCACTTCGTCGTTCCCGTCGAAATACCGGACACCGCGGCTGCCTTCCGTAATAAACAGCTTGTTCGGATATTGGCGCAGCGCTTCGGCAACGTTTAAATCCGGAAACAAAATGGCAGCCTCATGTTCGTTCGGCGTAATATAAGCGGCGTTATCGATAACCTCCTGCGGCAGCGGACGGGCAGGCGCGGGATTCAGCAGCAGCGGGATGCCCCGCTCTTTGCACAGCCGGCCGACATGCGTCACCGTTTCCTCCGGAATTTCTTGCTGGATCATGACCATATCGGCATCGTCAAAAGCAGCCAACGATTGGTCGATATAAGCGGGCGTCACCTCATTATTCGCCGCTTTCACGACGACGATGCTGTTGTCCCCTTCGGCCAGCACGATGTGGGCGGTTCCGCTTTCCATATGTGTAACCGGTTCCACATAGTCGATAGAAACATGGTTATTTTTAAAGTTGTTTAAAATAATGTCTGCGTAATGATCGTCTCCTACGCGTCCGATCATCGTCACATTCGCCCCAAGCCGTGCCGCGGCTACGGCCTGATTGGCCCCTTTGCCGCCTGGGACCGTCTTGAAGCTGTCTCCGAGAACCGTTTCACCGGCTCCCGGGCGCTTGGACGATGTGACGACTAGATCGATCGATGAGCTTCCTACCACAATGATTTTAGCCATACTGCTCCACCTTTCTCGTCGTATCCCGCTCCGTAAACGTCACGGGCATTTGAATCGTTTTATTGTCTACGTTTTCATTTTCGATCAATTGAATCAATAGGGAAGCCGCTGCTTTGCCCATGTCGTACGCGGGCTGCCTGATCGTCGTCAGCGCCGGCGTCAACAGCGTGCTCAGCGGAATGTCGTCAAAACCGACGATTTGCACATCTTCCGGCACGTTTTTGCCAAGCCTGAGCGCTTCATGGAGGACCGCTGTCGCCACAATGTCGTTGCTCGCGATCACGCCGTCGGTGTCCGGATGTTTCTCGAACAGCTCCCTGGCCCAATTTCCCGCTTCCGTAAAGGAATAAGACGAGGTTGGGATGACGTTGAAAGCAATCCGCTCGCTTTTCAGCACATCGACCGCTCCTTGGTAACGGTCCTGTGCCGGCCGGATATGCTTCGGGCCTCTGATCACCGTCACCTTTTTGCTGCCGCGGGCTACGATTTCCTGGGCAGCCATCCGCCCTCCTTCCCGGCCGTCCGAATAAACGGAGGGTCGGTTGTCCGCCGTCCGGTCGAGGAATACCACCGGAATGTTCAGCTTCCGGTATGTATCGTTATCCGGATGATTCGTGGAAGCGATGACGCCGACCACGTTGTTTTGGACGAACGTTTGAATATAATCTTTTTCCTTTTTCATATTTTCATCGCTGTTGCCAAAGATAATCCGAAAATCGTTCGCCTGCATTTCGTCCTCCACCCCGCGCGCAAGCTCTGGAAAAAAGGGGTTGGTAATGTCAGGCAGCAGCAGGCCGATCAGCCTGGACTTTCGCTTATACAAGGATCTGGCGACTTCGTTTGGCGTATAATGCAGTTCCTGGATCGCGGTTTCAACTTTCTTGCGGGTATCTTCATGCACATAACCGGTTTCATTGATTACGCGCGATACCGTCGCTACCGAAACCCCGGCATGTTTGGCCACATCTCTTATCGTTGCCATCTTTATCTATCACCTCGATATGGAACCGGTTACACATTTAAAATAACACAGCCCGATTTTTTTGGCAAGCATGAATTCGCATACAAAATGCGGAAATGGTCTTGCCAAGGGATCATTACTGCGCATTTGGCATGATTCATTGATACGCGTAAAAGCAATACGCTGAAACGTTGATAAGTCGTTTTTCCTTCGGGATTTGAAGTAGAAAACCAATCGATAATTTTTATTGACCAGATGTCAAATCTCCTTATATAATATATTTTGTTAATATTTGTTATATTAAGGAGGTGCTTCCTTTTGCGCAGCAGAATATCTGCTCTATCACAAATAAAAATTGACACGTTAGTTAATATGATAAAAATGTCTTATTCTTTTGAAGACTGGAATGAAGCAATATCCTTGTCGGAGAGCCTGCTTGAACTTGCTCATTTGACTAAAGAGCCGGAAAAACGGTTTTCTTGTCTGGATTCAATGGAAAAACCGCCCGTTTACTACTTCGGGTACAGCTATTTGATGAAAGGCTTGGCGTTGCAAAAATTAAGGGCTTATTCGGAATCAAAAGAATGCGTCAATCGTTATTCTGATCTAAGTTGGGTGGAAGATTCGAGCGAAGAGAGTCAATATTATATCGACAAATTTAAAGTTTTTGCTAAAGTAAATGCCTTAACATTGGATATATTATCGGGGAACAAAGAAAAACTTCCTGAATATCTTCATGTGCTAATGGACAACGGCGATGAAATCATCCCCGGTTTAATTACGATTATCGAATCCGCATTAGCCCATGATTTTAATGTCGACACCGAAATCGAAAAACTCACTCCTTATATTGCAAAATACAAACACCAAAATAGACCCGTTCGAATCTCTTACTATTTAACCGTCCACTATCTTTTGGCGCTGTATTATTATAAGAACCGGCAATACGCTGATGCAATAACTTATACTTTACATAATATTACATTATCTGATAAACTTAGAAATGATAAGTTTTTCAAAAAGTCTATTACACTTTTTGAATTTCTTAAAACATATGCCATTGATTCCCAAACTGCTGAGTATTCACGCATTCTCAATTCTATTTTCAAAGGAGAGATTGAAAATGAAGAAAGCTTTGATTTCAATTGTATTGCTAGGTGTTCTCAGTAGTCTTTCTGTCTTCAGCTTGGGACCGGTTCAACCGCCAATTGCCCCGCAAGACAATCACGGCGCAGACTTTTAATGATCGGAAAGCGGATTATTTCTTTGAAATAATTCGCTTTTTTAATAAATGAGGTATATTTATTCACTTGGTGCATCATCTCCTTTCGGATCTTTTTGCTTGAAAAAAAGGGAAGTAATCAGGAGGTCAAACATGGATACCCGCAATGAAACACCTGAAGAAAAAAGAGAACGTCTACGGCAAGAAGAATTAAAAAGCAACCCTTTTGGGGCGTTTGGCGATGGAGTCAATCGAGCTCAACATGGAAATTTAGCCGATTTAGTCGGCGGATTAGGGTGGAAGGGTACTGTAGTAATCATCCTGGTCTTAGTCATAGGGTATATCATTTACAAATTATTGTTCTAACGCATCCATCGGGCGATCAAGCCATTTCCAAAAAGTTAAGACCCCCTAAGCAAGATTCGCTTAGAGGGTTTTCTACCGTTCATCCTTAAAATCTGTTAAATACGGAGCGATTACAATGTGCGTTTGCCCTTGCTCCCAAACTCAAACCAACAATCTTTCGCTTTCCTCTTCAAGGAAAACCTCTCCGTTTATTTCCCCCGCAAATGCGAATCCAACCAAGGCAGCAAAACCGGCAGCACATGCTTCGCCTGCATCGCTCCCGTATGATCGAGACCGTCCAAAATCCGGACATCCCACCCTGCTTCCGTCAGCTCATTTTTGTATCGGATCAAAGGAGAAATGATATCAACCGTTACATCCCCCCACTTCTCTCCGTATTCAATGCGGTCTTTGCTCCCTGCAAAACAAAGCCGCGGGCATGTCAGGCGGGATAGAGCCGTCCGATCGTCAAAATCCCGCAAATGCTCATACAACGTCACAAACTGCCGCGTTTGCTCTTCGCTCATGGATACTTCGACGTCGGCCCAGTCGTATTCCCCGGAACTCTCCCCCCATTCGGTCGTTTGCGCCGTTTCGCTTGGGTGGCTACCGGAAGCATTGGCGGTCGACATTTCATGTGTCGCCATCGTTACCTTCAGCATTTCTTCGTACGGACCATCGACCGGAGGATAACCACCCATTACAAGCGCGGAAAGCCTATCGGTGCGGAGCGCAAGCTGCAGCCCGCTGAGGGCAAGCCAGGAATAACCGTAATAAGCAAACCTTTCTGCACCCGCCGCATCGGCGATCCGGAGAAAATCGGCGGCGATATGTTCAGGCGTCAGCGTGTCCGCTTTTGGCACTTGAAGGACATGCCCTTCATAGTCAAAAGAAATGACGCGGTAAGTCCGGCTCAGCCCTTCGATTAGCGTACGTCCAAGCGCCGGATCGGCTCCCCATTTTCTCATTTCATCGGCTTGCGGCCCTTCGATCGGAACCGGATTGACGGGGAGCAAAATAGCCGGCCCCTCCCCTTCGATCACGACATCGATTCCGCTTCCATCATGCAGTCGTACGTTCATTCCTATCCCACTCCTTACCCGTTTTCTCCCGCAAACTTGTATGTTCCCGATTCAAGCTTGCCGATCAGCTTCAGCGTACCCGACAGTTCATTTTCCACATACTGTTCCCATATTCCGACCAGCTCCGGATGTTTGGAAGGTTCGGACGGCGCTTCCTCCGTTGGCAGTGTGCGCAAAAAGGCTGCGGATTCTTTCAAAGCGGACGCCCGGCGTTCAAGCAGCTCCAAAACCTCCCGTCTCGGCAGCATGTCCATAAAGGCGATCCCGACGGCAAACGTCTGGATTTCAAAGCTTTGCAGCGCCGACCTCAGCAAGGTTTCGAATTCGGTTTTCCCCTGCTCGGTGACGCTGTATTCCGTGCGGGAAGGTCCGAGCTTGACCTGCGGATCGGACGTCTCCGTCCGGGTCAGCCCTTGGGCTTCGAGCTTTTCCAGGGCATGGTAAATCGATCCCGGCTTGACGTTTGTCCACGTTTCGGCGCGCCAGGAGGTCAGATCGTTGTACACCCCGTAACCGTGGCTGACGCCTCTACGCAAAATGGTACCTAAAACAAGCAATCGCACCGTCGACATTTATGCAGCTCCCTTCTTCGATTTCAAATTGATCTTAACGCAAACGATGCCACTAGTCAAATTTGAATAGTTGTTTATCAAAAAAATACCCCCGAAATCAAAAAATAATTTGATCATCAGGGGCGACACGGGCTATGCCCATTCAATTCGAACGGATTTGCCTTGAGGTGATCCTTCAAATTCCAGAAAAACCGTCTGCGTTTCTGCGTCATAATCAAAGATTACGGCATCCTCATCCACATACGCTTTGAGCGGCTGTCGCGGCACCCGCGCCCGGACGCTGACCCGGATTCCTTCCGGAGATTCGGCCATCCAACGAAGAGCCCGGTCCGAATAAACTTCTTCCCGGATTCTGGAGGAAGCGGCCAATATCCGCGGCTGAAGGCGGTCTCCCTCATCATAATCCAAATCGTAAAGCAGCAAGTTTCCGTTTGGCTTTAGTTCCACTCGTTTGGCCAAAGGCAGTTTGGCATCAAACAACCGAATAAACGAACCTTCGAGCACGACTGATGCGTCAGAACCGGTTTCATCCAAAACATGGACGATGCGATAAGGGCCGCGCTGAATTTCAAGAACGCGGTTTTCCTTAAACTCTTCTTCCGCTCCGAGAAATACCAGCGCTTCTTTCAAACGGTTCAGGACCCGATCCGCGCCATCGGAAGTTTCGGCAAAATCGGCCGGATGCTTCCGCTCATAGATGACCGCCCCGCTGCCAACTTGGTGCATTCCTTCTTCCGGATGGCGCCCGAGTCCCAGCGTTTCGAACAAATGCTCCTCCGGACGCCCGTAAGCGCCGCGCCGCGTTTCCCGTTTCCACCATTCCCGAACGTGATGGTAAGGATCGCTTCCATCCCCTGCGTAGACGAGAACGCCGCCCTCCTGAACCCACTGCGCCAGCACCTGATGAATGCCGGGATGCTCCGGCTTCATGAACTCGTAGCTCAAAAACAATATTTTGTAATCGTCAAGATACCCTGGAAAATGCAACAAGTTATCGTATTGCAGCGGCCGGACCGGCACTCCGAATTTGAGCAGCGGGAGCGCAAGCCCGTAAAACGGCGACCAATCGAGCAGCTTCCGTTCTTTTGCGGTTAATGCGTCATCCGCTTCGGTACCGTCGTACCGCGAACCGGAGGCATCCTGTTTTTCTTCGGGAACATCCACGTCTCCCCGTTGGAACATCGCCGAATTGGCCAGGCATAAGCCGATGCCTGCCGCCGAGGGTCCATGCGTATCCGCATCGTATTTATGCATTTCGCCGAGCATGTGTATCACGGTCATCAGCTGCGTTGCGTACCGGCCGGGAATCGGTTCCTTGCCGCTCCCGTCCTCTTTCGGATAACTTCCCTCGAAAACGCGGTACGGCCAAGGACAAACCTCATATTGGCTGACGCCCGGATGGAGCAGCGACGCGGTCACGGTCGCCAAATAATTTTGCTCGTAATCCGCCCAAGTATGGCGCGGGTTATCTTCGATCGGGTCATGCAGGAACCACATCTCGCGTCCAGTTCCCCGGGTCAGCTCCTGCATCATGCCGTATTCCAGATAGGCGGTCTCGAACGTCCGCTCCCGGCGCACGCCCCGGTAGACATTCGGCGTTCGGCTTGTACCGGTCCAAATCTGGGCGATAAAGCCGTCGCAGGAAGGCATCGATACAAACTGCGCCTCGGGGCTGACGATCCGCCACTGGGTATAGTTGATCAAACTGTGCGTCGGGATGTAAAAGCGTACGGTCCGGCCGTAGGTTGCGAGCGCGTATTCCTTCATTGCGCTGCAAATCCGGTCCATCGCGCGATAATACATCGCCGCCTTCAGCTTGGAAGCACGGTACTGCGCGTCATGGGAAGCATGCGGCGGGATCCATTCTTCGCCGTAAACGTTCAGCCATTCCCTTTTGAACGCTTCGGCATATCCGGCCGCCGCCCAAAATTCGGGCTCTTCCATATGGATCGCTTCCACGCCGGCATCGATCGCCTTTTTGATATGCGTGGACAGGTAATCGGCAAAAGACACGGTCGGGACCATATAAGGAACGTCCACATTATGAAGCAGATGTTTGCCGGTGCGGACCGTTTGCGCCTCATCCCAATGATTCCGGCCGTCGAACCGGCCGTACAAATAATCCTGGTATTCGCCCCAAGCCACGCCCGTCATGAGATGGACGGTATACCCGGCCTTTTTCCAGCCTTCGATCCGATCGGGCAAATCATCCGAAATGCCGTATACCATCACAAAATCGGTGCGCAGATCGTATTTCGGCCCGTAGGGCCGCGCTTCCTGAAATCCAGTCCATTCCGGTGCCGCTTTTGCTGATCGTTTCAACGTTTTCCCTCCTTAGTTCGGTACACCAAGCTCGACGAATTCTTTCCCTTTCCATTCCTGGGTTCACGAATTTCATCGCGTCGTCGTACCGTTTTTTTGATTTGATTCGCTGAGATCGTACCTGCCGTTTTCCTGCAGAATGTTTACAGACTTTGGAATTATAATATAATATATATTTGCTATATTCAATATATATGTTTGCATAAAAAGCAGGCTTTCGCCTGCATGCACTGTTTTTTTCGATTCGGTTATAAGACTTCGGGAGTCGGCGTGGGCGGCGCATATTTGCCCGTGGAATAGGTTTGGTCGATGATCGTGCGGATTTCCTTCAGCGATTTTCCTTGCTTGCTCAGTTCCGACACGGTCATGGCTGTCTCGACGCATACGCCGCAGCGTGTGCCATGGTCGTCCCACACGACGCTGCCGTCATCCGGATTCACTTCTTTGATAAAACAATTCAAATTGCTTTTATGCCCGGCACTTTCGCCGCAGCCGCAGTAACAAGGAATGGACGACAACATGTCCTTCACGCCGGCGGCCGTGCTATAGGCCGTTTTCAGCATCGGGTCGAGCGGATCCAGAAACGTCGGAAGCTTGTCCGTTCCCGCGGTTTTTTCCTGCAAATCCCCGTTTGCGGCAAACGTCTGATGCGCGTCTGCATGTTTATCCGAGGTCTCGGCTTCCTTGGCTCCGCATCCCGCCAGCAGCATGCCGGAAAGGACGACGCTTAGAACGGTAATACGTGTTTTCTTGCCCAACATCAATCTCTCCTTCAACAAGTGATCCTTTGAAAAACGTTCCAATTTTAACATTGCCCGGCGTATTCCATGGGATCGTATCGCGCAAATCTTCCAATCTTCACCATCGAAATTTTATGCATGATACCGTTTACCGCGCGAGCATTCTTTTTCTTATCTGTAATCATTTCGTTTAAGCGTTTCTTTTGCTATAATTGGGATCATAAGCGTAATTCGCAAGCCGATAGAAAGGTGATTAATCCATGGAACAGTCCATCAATCCGATTGAAGAATGCGATGCAACCTGCATGGGTTCGGAAGCCGAACTAAATCAAATCAAGGAAGGACTGATCAACGATCAGGCCGCCTCGCAGGTTGCGGACTGGTTTAAGGCTTTTAGCGATCCTACCCGCGTGAAGCTGATCGATGCGCTTCTGCAGCGGGAGCTGTGTGTGCACGACCTCACGGTTCTCCTTGGCATGGGACAATCCGCCGTCTCGCACCAGCTGCGGTATTTGCGCAATTTGCGCATCGTTAAACGCCGCAAGGAAGGGAAAACCGTCTTTTATTCGCTTGACGATACACATATCGAACAAATTTTCGTGCAAACGCTGCAGCACACCCAGCACGGGTGAAGGCAAAAGAAACGGCTCTCCCGATCCAGGGAGGGCTTTTTTCTTCGGTGCGGTTTCTTACCCATTATAAGCCAAAATGGCAAACCGGATGGATGGAAATCATGAACTTTTACCGATAATTTTCCTTTGTTAAAAAGAGAAAAACAGCCCGATCCGAAGACAGCGGCTCATCAACCGCCCCTGCTTCGGAAAATCGGCTGTTTTTCCGTCTATTCCGGTTTGTTTCCGGCATTCGGATCCGGTTTGAACGTATTGTTAAAATCCGTATATTTCAGCTCCGTCACCATGCCTGCCGCCGCGTGATGCAAATCATGGCAGTGGAACATCCAATCTCCCGGGTTGTTGGCCTCGAAGGCGACGGCGTACTCTTCTCCGGGTTTGACGTTTAACGTGTCTTTATATTCGGCGGCTCCGCCGAGCGGTTTTCCGTTTTTGCTCAACACCTGGAAGGTATGCCCGTGCAAATGCATCGGATGGTCTTCATTCGCCGACGAGTTTACGAAACGGACCTTCACCTTATCGCCCGTCTTCACCTTGACCGGATCGGTATCCGGAAAAACTTTGCCATTGATGGTATACACCATTTCCCCGTTCCGGTGAGCGGTGCCCAAATCCATCGTATATTCGAGATTGTACCGGTCGGTGAGCGAAAATTTGCCTTTTTCCGGCTTCCCGTATTCCGCCATGTTCACCGTCTCGAGGGTTTGGTCCGGGTCATCTTGCACCTGATTTTTCTGTGAATCCGAAGCATTGTCGTATTGAATCGCGATTCTCATGTTTTTCGCGGCCGGATTATCGTTATGCTCGTCAAGCAGCCACGTTCCGGGATGATTCGCTTCGAATTCGATGTCGTAACGCTCCCCGGGCGCAATTGCAAGCAGTTTGTTGTCTACCCATTCGGGATTTGCGATCCGGTTGCCGTCCGTCGCGACGATCCGGTAGCGGTGCCCCTGCAAATGCAGGGAGTGGCTCATATAACCCGCATTAATCAGCCGCAGGCGCACGATATCGCCTTCCTTCACGTTCAACGGCCGGGATGCCGGGTACGTTTTGCCGTTGATCGTGTACACATTATACATGCTCATGTCATGCCCCATCGATCCGCCTTCCTGACCGGTGCCCATGTCGTGGCCGGCAGACGGTTCGTTTTTATGGCCGGTGTCCATGTCCATGCCTTGCATGTCTTGTCCCATATCCATTCCCTTCATATCCATGCCGGACATGTCCATGGCGTTTCCATCATGGCCGGACATCCCCTCCTCCTTGCCGTTGGAGGCTTGGTCGCTTTCCATTTCCATACCGCCGCTCATCCATTCATCCAGCACTAGCGTATAATCCCGATCGACGACGTCCTCATCGCTCTCGACGACAAAAGATCCGTACAGCCCCATATCGACCTGCTTCACGCTGTCCTGATGCGAATGATACCAATAGGTTCCCGGAACCGTCGCTTTGAAGGTATAAGTAAAGCTTTTGCCCGGAGCGATGGCATCTTGGCTGACGCCGGGGATCCCGTCCATTTCAAAAGGCACCGGATATCCGTGCACATGCAAGGAAACTGGAACCTTTAGCGTATTTTTTAATGTAATTTTCACCGTCTCCCCTTGTTTCACTCTGATCTGCGGCCCAGGCACCGAATTGTTGAACGTCCAAACCGGCAGCTTTTTGCCTTGTCCAACGTCCAGCGTACTTTCCTGAGCGGTCAGCGTCACATCCCGCCCATCCACCCGGCTTGGCGGATCGGTTTCAAGTGCCGTCTGCGTCAATCCGCTTCCTGAGGCGGCCTTGTCGGAAGCATGCGAACCATGCATGTCCGCTTGCTTGCCTCCGGCGCAGCCTGCCAGGATCAGCGGCAAGGATATCGTTCCGGCAAAAACCGCTTTTTTGATCGTTGAAAATGTGTTCATGCCGAACACCCCTCCTTTTTTTCATTGCTCCTTCCTATTGTAGCCAACAAATATGTAGAAACATGGCGCCGCAGCTTCACATTTCCTTCACTATTTTCAGAAAACGAACGGATATGGGATGGATACGGGATGGATTCGAGAATTTTCAAAGAATTTTTTATCCATGTAACCTTTTGACCTGCTGGATTGTTATTTAGGTAAGGATTTTGCAAAATCCTGAGGTAACAACGATCAATTATCAACTAAAATCTCCATTGAACAGACGTAACACACGGGTTTTCTATTTTCATATAAAAGGAGTCTCCGTCAATGAAAACTAAGCCAAAATTCCGTAAACCGTTCTACCTGAGCCTTGCCATCATGCTGTTTCTATTTAGTATCAGTCATGTAAACCGGGCAGAGGCAGCTTCTATGTACGCTGTATACATCAATCATTCGGGACAGATCGACAACACGCTTCTCATTGGGAATGTGAACTATATTCCATTGAAAACCAGTTTTGAGAAGTTGGGCTATCATGTTGAATGGTCTCAGACGGATCGCAGCTTATACCTCGTATCCCCGGATAAATCTATCATTGTCAATACCGCTGCCAAACAGGTAAAATCGGACGACAATTCTTCTACTTCTTTTAATAAAGAAATATTGAATAATAATGGCATCACATATATTACTGCAAAATATCTTTCTCAACTCACGGACTCTCAAATTAATGTAGAGGGAAAATCCGTTCGTATTTTAAATGAAAATGTCCCTATTTTTGGCGAAACACCTGATGGAACATTTTGGCTTCATAACAATGGGCGTTTTTACTCGTTAAAAAACAAAACAGCAAAAATGATCGGTAAAATCAACTTGTTGTCCGAAACTCCTCCCCGATATTCGTCTATGTCCATTCAGCGTATTCAAAATGCAAATTCATTTGTGATTACAATGAATACCTTCTCAGGTGAACCATTAATAAATGCCCATACGATTATAATCTTTATTAAAAATGATGAAATCATCCATTCCGTTATACATGGGCGTGGTGAAACTTCCGAAACATCAAAAAACGGAACCAATTGGGTTTTTAACGACGGAAAGCTTGTGAATTTCATAAATGATCATGGCAATATCGTAAAAACGTATGATTTAACACAGATTATTGAAGATGACTCTTACACCATCGATGGCTTCATCGGAGAGGAATTCATCTTGGTTCAGTCAGCATCAAAAAAGCTTTTATGGGCCGTTAACATGAAAACAAATAAGAGTGTCCGTCTTTACACCAAATTACTGAATAAAGAAGAACAAGCTTCCATTGAAGGAAATACGGATATACACGATATGCATTATGGCGATAACCTGCATTTTAAATCAATAAGCGGAGATACCTTGATTTTTAATTATTTTAGTTATTTACAAGGCGCAAAAGATCTGAGTATTACAATAAAACTCAATGAATTTAGAAATTTCTTTACGGAGGAATGAACCTTGAACCTGAAGCACATTGGAACGGCCCACTTCAGCTATAATCATTTTCTCCAACCCATGAGGGCCGCCGGATTGCTATGATAATCAGGGTATCTTTTTTTCGGAAGGAGACATGGGATGAATACCGATTCCCGCCGCATGGAGGTAAAAGGCTTGTTTGCGATTGAATGCAAAGATGTGTTTTTAAGGGAGTGGATCCCCTCGGATCTGGATCGGTTCCATTCGCTGACCTGGCAGCCCGAGATTTACGAATTTTTGCCCGGGTGGAACGTATCCAAAAAACAACGGCAGGATTGGTTAACCCATTACGAAATTCCGGAGAACAAAAAGTTTCTCGGCGCCGTATCGGAAGGCGGAAACGTCGGGGATCTTCGTTTACGGCTTGGAATCGTATGGAAGGAATCCGGAGAATTGATCGGGTGGTGCTGCACCGGAATGAAAGAGGAACTGCCTGCGCCAAACCGGGAAATCGTATATGCGATCTCGAAAGATCATCGTGGAAAGGGATATGCGGCACAAGCCGTTCAAGGGATGGTCGCCTATTTATTCGAAAAAACGGACGTCGATGTCTTGAATGCGATCGCTCTTTTACGCAACGTGCCGTCTAACAGGGTCCTTCAAACTTGCGGTTTTCGTTATCAACGCGACATCGGGATCGATGGCGAATGTTACCACTGGTATACACGCGAAAAGGAATCCCTGACTTGATGTCCGTCGGGGGCAATGTTGGTGACGTTCATTTTCGCAAAATAATGAGCAAAAAATGCTAAAAAATCCGCGCAGCTGCGCGGATTTTCGCTTTTGTCACGAGACATTGTTATTTCTTCAGCGGATCGGCCTCGTCGACCCATACCGTGAACTCCCCGAATGGCTTGCGTTTGCCCTGCGGCGCCTGTCCTTCGGCTGGCACGCCCAAATAGATGAATCCTAACACTTTGTCTTTTTCGCCGAGCCCGAAATGTTCGTTCATCTTGGCGTGATAGGCCGGGGCTCCGGTTCTCCAGATCGCGCCAAGACCAAGCCCGTGGGCTTCGAGCAGCATATTTTGAATCGCCGCAAACACGGCGCCGTATTCTTCCAGCTCAATGACTTTATCATGCTCGGAAGGAGTCACGGCTACGGTAATAACAACCGGTGCGCGGAACGGCTTCATTCTGGCCGCTTCAGCAGCCGCTGCGGCTTCCGGCGAAGTCGGATCGGCAGCGCTTGCGAGCGCGACGTCCGCCAAAGCTTCCCCAAGCACCTTGCGTCCTTCGCCTCTCAAAACAAAAAACCGCCATGGTTCGGTCATTTTATGGTTAGGCGCCCATGTTCCAGCCTCCAGGATTTGCTCGATGTGCGAAACCGGGATGTCCTCTTCGGTCACTTTCCCGATGCTCCGGCGCGTACGAATGGCTTCCGAAATGTTCATGTTTTCGTTCCCTCTCTCCAATTAAGAATCTTTCTCAATGAGTTCATTGTACCAAAAAATTCAACGAATTGCCTGATTCTTATTATGCTGAAGCAATCGCTGCGGGTTATGGATCGTTTTTCCAATCTCTGCGCGTCTGCGTAACGATTCGGTCCCTTCTGCCGGATTCGCCCCCTTCACATTTTACCCTCAGCCAATCCTTGGATAACGCCTCGTTAACAATTCCTGCTTACAATATTCGTATTACATACATTTTTTTAGCATCGAAAGGGGTCTGTTAGATATGACAAAAAAATGGTTCGTCTCGGCCATCGCCGCATTGGCGGTTGGTTCCGCTTTGCTTCCTTCCGCCCACGCGGCAGCTCCGGAGGTGCAATATTCCTCAAACGGACAAGCCTTTACGCCGTCAACACCGGCCGTCATGCAGGATGACCGCCTTTTCCTGCCGCTTCGCGACGTCGCCGACCTGCTCGGCAAATACGTGGACTGGGATGATGTCAGCAAAACGGCCCTGTTCTCGGACAAGCCGAAATTGACGGGGAAATATACGATTCATGAAAAGGATTTGGCGGATGGCATCAAATTCGGCATCGGCTCCTCGCTCACCCATATTCCCGGCGACCCGGACAACGTCTTTTACACTACCGCAGACCGCGGTCCAAATGGTGAAATCGACGTGGACGGCAAAACGCGCCGGACCTTCCCGCTCCCGAATTACACGCCGACCATCTACAAAATCCAACTAGAGCAGGGAAACATCAACATCCTTGAAACCATCCCGCTCAAAATCAACGGCAAAGATCCGGTGACAGGGACGGACAAAGTCACCGGACTTCCAAACTTGAAATCGCGCGATGAAGTGCCCTACGACAAAGCCGCCAAAAACGTCATTGCCTACGATCCGTATGGTCTCGATGTCGAAGGCTTGACCTATAATCCGCAGGATGACACATTCTGGATTTCGGACGAATACGGTCCTTACCTCGTTCAGGTCAAACGAGACGGAACGCTGCTGCAGCGCATCGCGCCGAAAGGCATCGGCTCCGAGCTGAACACGGCCGCGCTGCCGCTAAAGGACAATCTCCCTGCCGTGTATTTAACCCGCCGCCAAAACCGCGGCGCGGAAGCGGTCGGCATTACGCCGGACGGCAAATGGATGTTTATGGCCATGCAAAGCCCGCTCCGCAATCCGGATAAAAGCGTGGACGATTCGCGTACCCTCCGGATCATCAAAATCGATCTCGCTACGCTGAAGCTGGTAGCCGAATATGCGTACATTACGGAAGACGCGAAACAATTCAAGGATTTGAAGCAGTCGGACATCGTCATTTCCGATCTGGTTGCGGTCAATGAGCATACGCTACTGATCGATGAGCGCGACAAAAACGCAGGCGACGCGGCCCAGCTCAAAAAAATCTTTGCGATCGACCTGAAAAACGCCACGAACATTTTGGGCCAATACGACGATACGGCCAAAACCGGAAAAACGCTGGAGCAGCTCAGCCTGTCCGAGCTGCGCCAAGCAGGCGTTCAAACGCCGGTAAAACGTACCGTTCTCGATGCCGTGGATTTCAAATACCCGCACGAAAAAATCGAAGGCATCTCCCTGGTGGACGGCCATAAGCTGGTCATCGTCAACGATAACGACTTCGGCGTCAACGATCCGGACTCCAAAGAAAACGGAACCGACCTGTGGACGTTCGAGCTGCCGTACGACATCAAATAAATAACGGATAAACACCTCTCCAATTCCTTCATCCGCCTGGCCGAGTGGGGGACTTCGCCGAAGCAGCGGAGAGACGAACGACCCGCGGTCAAGCGTTAGCGGTCGCCTTTGGTTTTAGATATCATCCACTGAACATCATTCAGGAAATCGAAAACCAACAGCGACGGGAACAACGTTCGTTCTCGGAGCCTTTCGATCACAAACCGAACTCCTAAACCAAAAATCAGGGGCCGTCTTTTGGGACGGCCCCTTCGAATGTTAATTATGCTCCATGGCGATTCTGAAAACGGCGTCAATGAAGTCTATTCTCATCTATCCGCGCTTATGTCTTCCGGCGCCTTAAGCGGATGGGAAGGCCTTGCGTTTTCAACAGCCGGCTGCGGGCATTCCCATGCCTTTTATTTGCGAAAACATTTGCGGAATTATTGGATCTAGAGGAACTCAACCTTCATG
The DNA here is from genome assembly GCF_031583795.1 of Paenibacillus sp. VCA1. Lineage (NCBI taxonomy): Bacteria > Bacillati > Bacillota > Bacilli > Caryophanales > Paenibacillaceae > Paenibacillus > Paenibacillus sp. VCA1. The sequence continues at coordinate 159,454 of NZ_JAVLSX010000006.1, forward strand.
TCATACCCCTCCGGCGTTTCCGTCTCGACGTCGACCTCCGGCGGCGCAGCGATGAAGAGAACGATCCGTTCCTTCCCTTCGATCCGCCAGGAGACGTCGATTCGCCCGCCATCCGGATGCGGCACGGAACCCGACGCCCGTTTTAATCCGCATGGATGAGGGGCAACCTTGATCTTGGCCCACCCCGGACTCGCGCCCTGAACCCCCAGAATATACGCTCCGAGGAAATAGGCCGGGCCGGCGGACCAGGCGTGGCAGTGGCTACGGGTCAGCATTCTCGGATCCTCGAACAATCCGCTCCATGGATACATTTCCCAACATGCCGTAGCGCCGTTTTCGATCATGATGCCGTAGCTCTCGCGGATATCGTTGAGCATGACATCCAGCCTTCCCATCCGGGCCAGCGCTTCATAATAAAAGAAGGACATGAACGGGCTGCCGATCTTCACGAAAGAATGCGGTGGATCGAGGATATAAGACGTAAGCTTCTCCAGCCGCTCCCCTTCCGCCATATCGCATAAATAAGCCACAACTTGCGTTTGCGCGCTGAGCGTTTCCGAGAAGCTGCCGTCACGGCGGATGCAGTCGGCATATGCCTGCCTCGTCTCATCCCAAAGATACGCATGGATCGAGGTTTTCAGCTTCGCGGCTTCTTCACGAAAACGCGCGGCGCTTTCCTGGTCGCCGGCTATAGCCCCGATTTCGGCCGCGTGGCACAACGTTCTGCGCAAAAACATGTTCTGCGGAGTGACCACGCCTGCATGCGGCTGCTCGAACGGAGCCCAATCCAGCAGGTTCCAACCCTCGAACGAGAACAATCCTCTTTCGTCCATATACTTCAAATATTGCTCCATCGTCCGTTTTACGTGGGGCCAAATCCCGGACAGGAACGAATCACGGCCGGTATAATGGTAATATTCGAAGCATGCCGTCACCCAAAAAAAGGTCCAGTTCGGAATCACGCTGTTCCAGCCGCTTGGAACCTGATCGGCGTATAACGGCGTTTGGAAATCGGAGCCCGGCACGAGCTTCAGGCAGCGCTCAACGATTTCTTTCGCCCCAAATGCATAATAGCCGACCAGCGCCTCGTTTCGAGCATCGCCGACCCAATAGGCCTGCTCGTAAGCCGGACAATCGACGAACGTATCCTCCATGCACAGCCGGGTCGTATCACGGCTGATGCTCCATATTTCATTCAGCAGCGCGTCACTGCATTGGAAGCTGCCGATATTCGCCACCGGGAAGTTGCTTTGAATCATCTTCGCTTCATACAGGCGCACAGGACGAGCGGCTTCACGGACGGTAAGCGCCAAATAACGGAGCCCGCGGCGGATATAAGAGGCATAAGACTGCCTTCCTTCGCGGCAACGGTACCGGAGCGTATTGTCCAACTGGTAAGTATGCTGCCTCCAGCCATCCTTCATAAATTCGAAACCGTATAAATCGATGACGGTTCCGGCGGCGGCATCCACTTCGAATGCGAGATATCCCGACAGCTCTCTTCCAAAATCAATGACGATTTCGGTGTCCATTTCCTCAAGCACAGGCAGGACGGCGGCATCCGGGCTCGCGATAACGGCCTGCTGCAAAGATGCCGGCATCGGCAGCTTCGTTTGGGCTTTTTTCCATACGCACGCGGCGAACACGTCATTCCGGTTAATGAACGGGGTATCCACAGGACGTATCCAGGCTACGAACGGCTTCAGGTCGGAAGCTGACGCGGCCTGCCGGATCGCTTGGTAGTCCGGATGCTCGCGGTTTAGGAGCCTCGTCGGCTGATGGTCAACAATCGCCACCGCATCAAACGGGCCGATGAGGCTGAACTCCGGCGTATGCGGCTTCACTCCCGATTCTCCAGCTACTGCAGCGCCTTTCTCGGCCTTCACAGCAGCCAAAACGCCTCCCTCCAATGCTCCGTCCTCCTGCACACCAACGGCTTGCAGCCGGAACGGCACCTCGGAGTCGAAGCCGATATGGAAACCATGCCCGTGGCTCACGCCGGTTACATCCATCAGAAGGAGATGTTCTCCACCTTCCAAAGCGACGGTCAAATAGCGTTCAGGATGTTCCCCGGCATAATCCTTGGATTCGTACAGATGTCCGTCGATTCGAATAAGCGGGTCGACGCGCCCCGAATCGGGAAGCCCGATGGTAAAGGCTCCCGCTTCCGCCAAGGTCACCCGCGCCGCCAAATACGCGCAAAAGGCGGTATTGTTTGCATGATAACCGCTGTTTGGCGACATCATGCCGTACAGGTCGATGACCGCTCCCCAAGCAGAAGGCTGAACGCCGCACATGCTTTCGACCCTTGACGGATAAATCGGCTCTTCCGTCAGGAAGGGGATATCCCTAGGCACGAGCCCCGTCCACGGCTCGACACCCACAGGCCCGATGACCGAAGCTTGCTCCCAGCCGCTGTCGTCATAAGCCGCCGTAACCCACCGGTCATCCCACTTTCCGGCATCCACGATTTCCGTAAAAGCCATCTGGCAGGAAATGCGCGAGGAATTTGCGTCATGCCCTTGGTGGACCGCGGTTTTCCACGAGGCGTCCGTCACAAGGCTCCATGCCGCCCCATTTTGGCTGGTAGGAGCCAGACTTTCATCTGCATTTTGCATATCCAGCTGCAGCAATAGTCCGCCGCGTCCCCGTATGTATTGAAACGTGGAGATGCCGTAATGCATGACAAGCACGGCAATGACGCATTCTTGTTCCGCCTTCAGCAGATGGCCGATTTCATATTCGTCATAGGCCCAGTCGGACGGCCACGAACGGACGGGACCCCGTCCAATCGGTTTGCCATCGACGTAGAGCACATACCGGGAATCGGCGCTAATGCGTAAGCTGGCCGCGCGAACGGGACTCCCCGGCGTGAAGGTGCGGCGAAAGCAGCGCCATTCGTTTCTGGGGCTCGGTTCGCCGCTCCCCCAAATCCAAGCTGCCTGCCATTCCGGAACTACGGATTGACTCATGAATAACTCCCCTTCCAATTCCTTTGCAGTTCTCGAGATCATTGCTTATGGATTATCTCTATTATTCATGAAAGCCTTGTATGAAAGAAGGGGATTCGGAGCAATAAACGGGGGGATTCCGACATATATTCCAGACTGCCCGGGCGTTTACCCGCGCTCGCAATCCCGCAGCAGTCATTCTATCGGATAAGGCCTGATTAAAGCGCTGCACGAACATCATTTTTCAATAGAGGATTTTGCAAAAATCCAAAAAGCGACTTGCAATCTACAATATATAGAGCGAAACGGTTTAATTCGTCTATATATTATACCCTGGAGCGGCAGGAATCGAACTTTGCAAAATCCTGATAAAAAAAGAACGCCTCTTCCCACAAGGAGATGATGCGCTCTTCTTTATTCCGATCATACGTTTTCGAACGTGAATCTTTTTATCACTGTTTTACTTTCAAAACCCGCATTGCGTTTAACACCGCCAAAAGCGTGACGCCTACGTCGGAAAATACAGCCTCCCACATCGTGGCGATCCCGAACGCGCCCAAGAGCAGGAAAATGCTTTTTACGCCTAAAGCGAAAATAATGTTCTGCCATACAATCGCGCGCGTACGTCCTGCAATCCGGATCGCCGTCCCCACCTTGGACGGCTCATCTGTCATGATGACGACATCCGCGGCTTCGATCGCCGCATCCGAACCGAGCCCTCCCATCGCGATGCCGACGTCGGCCCGGGCAAGCACCGGCGTGTCGTTGATGCCGTCGCCGACGAAGACGATTTTTTCTTTCGGGGATTTTTTGGCGTCCAGCTTTTCGATCTCTTCGACCTTATGCTGCGGCAGGAGTTCGGCGTGAATTTCGTCCAGGCCTAGCGAGCGCCCCACCGCTTCTCCGACGGCTTTCGCGTCTCCCGTCAGCATGACGGTCGTTTTTCCCATCTGCTTGAGGTTGCGTACCGCCTCCGCGGCGTCCTCTTTTACTTCATCCGATATCGCGATGTATCCGGCATATTCGCCGTGAAGGCCAATATGGACGATGGTACCGGCAGCCTCCGGCTTGATATAGGTCATCGATTCCCGTTCCATGAGCTTCGCGTTTCCGGCCAATACTTCCCGGCCGTCCACTTGGACTTGAACGCCATGACCGGAGATTTCGTTATACCCCTCAACACGCGTCTCATCCAATTCTTTTCCATACGCCGCACGGATGGACTCCGCAATCGGATGGGTCGAATGGGATTCTGCATAAGCGGCGATTTCCAGCAGTCCCTGTTCGTCTAGTCCTTCGAGAACCGGATGAACTTCCGTCACCTTGAATGCGCCTTTCGTAAGGGTTCCGGTTTTATCGAAAACGACATATTTGACGTCGTTCAGCGCTTCGAGATAGTTGCTTCCTTTGATCAAAATGCCCGATTTGGAAGCGGCGCCGATCCCGCCGAAAAATCCGAGCGGAATCGAAACCACCAAGGCGCAAGGACAAGAAATGACGAGAAAGATCAGTGCCCGGTAAATCCAATCCGAAAATGCCGCTCCCTGAATTATCAAAGGAGGCACCAGCGCCAGCAGCACGGCCACGATCACGACCACCGGCGTGTAATACCTTGCGAATTTGGTGATGAACTTCTCGGTAGGCGCTTTTTTGCTGCTTGCGTTTTGCACGAGGTCCAAAATTTTCGCTACCGTCGATTCGCCGAAATCCTTGGTCACTTCAATCGTCAATACGCCGTTTTTATTGATGAATCCGCTCAAAACCTCCTGGCCCGCCGAAATTCCGCGCGGAACCGATTCTCCGGTTAATGCCGACGTATCCACCATCGAGTTTCCCTCGATGACGATCCCGTCCAGCGGCACCTTCTCTCCCGGCTTCACGACGATGTGATCGCCAACCCGCACTTCTTCGGGAGCCACGCGTTTCGTTTCGCCGCCGGCCTGCAAATTCGCGTAGTCCGGACGCAAATCCATCATCGCGCTGATCGATTTTCGGGAGCGGTTTACGGCAATGCCCTGGAACATCTCGCCCAGTTGATAGAACAGCATGACGGCGACGCCTTCAGGATACTGCCCGACGGCAAAAGCGCCGATCGTCGCCAGCGACATGAGGAAATATTCGTCGAAAACCTGTCCGCGGATGATGTTTTTGACCGCCTGAAAGACGATATCCCCGCCGGCAACGAGATAGGCAACCAGGAAAATGGCCAGCTCTGCGTATGCATTGACTTGCAAAAACATGCCCGCCGCGGTCAGCGCCGCGCCAATGACCAGCCGCGCAGCCATCGTCTTCGTTCCGCCGCTGCCATGATCGTGGCTGTGCGAATGCCCTTCATCGTGGGTCTCTCCATGTGCATGATCGTGACCATGGCCGTGCCCGTCATGCGTATGCGCATGGCTGTGGCCGGTGGAGGTCCGGTGCCCTCCCTTCGGTTGATCCAGAACGTTGATGTGAGGTTCGAGCTTTTTGATTTTATGTTTAACTTTGGAAATCAACTCGTCGTCTTCCTTGTCGGTTTCGTAGGTGAGCGTTTGTTTGACGAAATTGACGGAGCAGGAGGTGATGCCCTCCATTTTTTTCACGCCGTCTTCAATTTTCATGGCACAGTTCGCGCAATCCAAGCCTTCCAGCACGAGTTCCCGTCTCACTTTTACGGTTGCCTCAGCCATCGTACATGCCTCCGATCCAAACTGCAAATATAATATGAGCATATGTTCATGTATCAATCTTGTTAAGCACATTATATTCACTCTACCGGGGAGATGTCAATGAAATTGAACCTAAAATACGTATCATTGGCAAAAAAAACCGCGTTTATACGCGGTTTTTGCAGTAACGTCAAATGATTGGCGGTTTCGTGTCATTCGATTTTCGTTTGGCGTCTACCGTTACCTTAACGGAAAATGCCAAAATCATGGCAGCGATTAAACACAGTTGCATACCGGTAAAGCCCAGCCACCAAGCTTCATCCGGAGCGCCGTCAAGCAGCGAAGCGGCAAACCATCCGATCGAAAGCCAGAGCACCGATAGGACAAAATGATACCCGCTGAACACTCGGTCCGTGCGTCGAAGCTGGAATGTGACGACGGCGGCGGATACAACCGTGGATGCGATACTTGAAGCTCCCCCGCCATCGAAGAAAACGCGAAGCAAGTTCCATACTCCATAACCTGAGGCGAGCCAGGCCAATGCCGCGTTGGCGTAGGCCGCCCACGGCCTGCGGTATTTCAAGCATTTGTAAACGGGAATCATAGCCCCGATAATCGCACCCAAATTCAGGCCCTCCGTTCCACCCGTAAAATACAGCAACGATCGCGGCGAACGGATGACGCTATTCGGATTGAACACGATAACGCTGAATTTCCAGACCAATATGCCGATCAAAAGGGCCGTCACCAGGTCATCCATCAACGGCTTTCGACGGTCAGGCTCCAATCGTTTTGTCAGAAAAAAAGGAACCGCATACCCTGCCGCAGCGGCGGCCGCCAGCATAAGCAGCGAAAGTTTCAGCATGAACGGTCCGATCATGACGACTTGCACAGGAAAGCTCCCCCATTCGTATATTCTATATACGTTGAACCCATGTTTTGTGCGGATGAAGGCAGCCGGGTCAGCTCGCGCCTGATTTTACTAAAAAGACCTGGCGGCAGCGCCAGGTCTGATTTCATAACGTCTTATGAACGGCAGCATACGCCGCAGTTCAATGCAGCTTTTCCGTTGCGGGGCGCATAAATTCGCAAAAAGCCGTACCGTTTCAGCATACGCGCCGCCTTTTTGATCTGACGGTTATTCTCCGCCAGGATGAGCACAGGTTCCTCGGACGTTAAATGCGAATGATGTACATAAGGCAATCTTCCGATGGAAATATTGATCGATCCGGGAACATGGTGCTTGATGTAGTCGGCAGCGTCTCGGACATCAAGCATTTGCAGATCCTGCCTGTTCTCCCGTTGAGCGTTCAGCTCTTCGGAACTGATGAAGGTCAATCCATTCACCGGCCGCAGTTCCCTTACCGCCCATAATACAACCACTACGGCAAGCGCGGCGAACAACACCCACAGCATCGATACACGCTCCTCCTTCTAGGGAATGTGAAGCTTTTCATTCATGAAAGGTCGGACGCTTTCCCTGTAGTGGTCCGACTTATCTTGACTGACCGCTTGGCGCGGACAATTTCCATTTTTGTTTTCATACCCTTTGGGGTATAGACCGATTATAGGTTCCTTCGGCGCAAAAGTCAATCAGGATGAAACCCCGTCCGCCACGGCGTTTTCCGCAATCCGGAGCTGTTGGGTCGCAAATTCCCTGTACATCGGATGGCTTTCGACCAGCTCCTGATGCGTTCCTACGCCCGTAATATGGCCTTTTTCGATAAAAAGAATTTGATCCGCGTCCACGACCGTCGACAGACGGTGGGCAATGACCAGCGTTGTGCGCCCTTTCATCAGGTTTTGCAGCGCTTTTTGCACGAAAACCTCCGATTGGCTGTCCAGGCTCGACGTCGCTTCGTCCAGCATCAAAATTTGCGGGTCGCGCAAAAGCGCCCGGGCAATGGAAATCCGCTGGCGCTGCCCTCCGGACAGCTTGATGCCGCGTTCCCCGACCTCCGTTGCGTATCCTTCCGGCAGCTCATCGATAAAAATGTCGGCGTAAGCCATATGGGCCGCATGCCGAAGCTCCTCGTCGGTCACCTCGCGATCCATGCCGTAACATATGTTGTCGCGGATCGTTCCGGCGACAATCGGGCTTTCCTGAGGAACATAACCGATTTGCCGGCGCCAGGACTCCAGCGAATACCCGCTGACATCTTCCCCGCCGACGAGGATCACGCCGCTGTCCGGGAGATAAAACCGTTCGATGACGGAAAACAGCGTCGTTTTTCCGCCCCCGCTCGGGCCGACGACGGCGGTCACTTTCCCCGGCTCAAGCGTGAAGCTGATATCGTGAAGGACGGTATCGCCCTTTTCGTACGAAAAATAGACATGTTCTAGCCGGATCGTTTGGATCGGACCGGCCAACGTCTTGCCTTCTTTGACGTTTTCCTGGCGATCCTCAAGAATGCTGACGATCCGTTCCGTCGCCCCGACCGATTTTTGCAATTGGGTGAAAAACATCGTAATCTGGTTCATCGGCATGACGATCTGCACCAAATACAAAATAAACGCGACCAGATCGCCCGCGGAAAGCGCGCCGCTGGATACCCTCATTCCGCCATAACCGATAATAAGCACCATAAGACCCATCATGACGAAAGAAATGATCGGGCCGATAAACGCCTGGATTTTGCCTTCGCGGATCCCGAGCTTGAGCAGGCCCCGAATGGCGTCGTCCCCCATCGCGTTTTCCCGTTCCTCGGCATTGGACGCTTTGACAAGGCGGATTTCGGACAGCACCTGATTCAGGATCGTCGTAAAATCGGCGGTTTCATCCTGCAGACGGCGGGAAATATGAAGCATGATCCGGCCCAGCGGAACAAGCACGGCCGCGGTAACGGGAATCGCCGCCAGGATGATCAGCGTCATTTTCCAATCGAGAAGAAGCAAAATGACGATCGCCCCGACCATCGAAATGACCCCGTTAAAAAATCCCGTGACATGCTCGGAGACAAGCCCTTTCAGCACGGCCGTATCGTTGGTCATCCGGCTGATCGTGTCGCCAGTCCGGTGATTGTCGTAGTATGGAATCGTCAGCTTCAGCAGCTTTCTCCAAAGGCGTTCGCGAAGTTTGGCTACAACTTCCTGACCGAGGCGGTTCAGCAAATATATCGAAATCCCGCCCGCGACGGCGGAAGCGACGAAGCTGACGATCAGCATGACGATTTGGGCCGGTTTGATGCTGTCCGACGTGAAGCTGTCGACGAGCCCCTTCGTGAAAAGCGGCACCACGAGACTGACCAAGGTCGATATAACGCTTAAAATGACGGCCACGGAAAGCATCCATGGAGACGGTTTCGTTTCGCGGACCAAACGCACGAACGCCCTCCAGTTCCCCTTTTGATAACCTTCTTTCATTCGATGATTGCCCCTATCCAATTGTATTTTTTTATAAGTTCCCAATTCGATTATACATGTATTGGAAGATGAAGTCATACCGCGGCGGACGGCGTCGAATCGGCGGCTTTCCGGGAGGCAGCGCAAAAGGCGCGGACCACGTCCGCGCCTTTCAAGATTCGGGAACAAACAAGCTGTTTACTTTCAAATCAATGGAATCCCAGAAAGACTGAATGTCTTTTTTGAGCGGTCCCTGCATGCCGCCGCTGCCCTTTTCGTAGATGACGTCCTTGTTGCGTTCAATCGCCTCTAGATATTTTTTGACGATAATCGCCGTCTTGGATTCCGGGTGCTCGCCGACGAAGGTTCGATAGCTTTTTTTCACGTCCGGCAATAGCTTCCCGGTGCGGTCGTCGATGGCGTCATAACGGTAATCCGTCAAATAGGTATCCAGATAGGCTTTGTACGCCTGCAGCACTTCCTTAAACCGCAGCCCTTCCGGATGCTCGATCATGTAATATTCGGCTTTCATCATCCGGTCGCCGAGCTCTTCTCTCGAAACGGCAAGCGCCCCGTCTTCAATGTAGTTTTTCTCCGCATCCAGCGCCTTCAATGCCAGGTAGCTCCGGATGTCGGTTGAGACGTAGCGGTTGTATTTTTGCAGCGCCTTGTAGTCCACCTTCCAGAAAAACATGCCTTCCGTATTGCCCAAGGCAAGCCCTCCCGCCATCTGGTCCATGAGCCACTGCTTCAGCGTGTCATCGCCTTTGATGTTGTTCACGTCCATCGGATACCCGATTTCGTTCATTTTTTGCGCCGTTTCGGGCTTCGCCAGCATCGTGTCGAAATTGTCGTTCAGGCTCGGCAAATACCGGTCATAAAAATGTTCCAGCTCCAAGATCAACTGATCGGCCTGCTTTGGCGTTGCTCCGGGCAGCTTTTCGTCCAAAAAACGGATCACTTCCGCCGCGTCCTTCGCCTGCGCGGTCAGAAGCTTGAACTGGTCCAGCGCGTCTTCTTTCGTTTCGGCCGGCTGACCGCCAGGAGGCTGTTGTTCATGCTGCCCCGCAGGCGTTTGGACGGTAATCTTTTGGGAATTGCCGCAACCGCTGACGACGATGACCGCGCTCATCGCCAGCAGCATGAAAATAACTTTCCGTTTCAACCCCTTCGCCCCTTTCCAAATCTCTTATTAGCAATCTTCGCCAGTTCGATGTGCCGCTACGGTTACGGATATTAAAATCTACTCATTTAAACCGGTAGATCTCGGTCATCAGCTTCGTTCTCTCTGTCGTCAGGTTCATCTCCGGATTTTCCTGACTCATCATCAGCTGATTTCCATCCGGACTCCATATGAGCAGGCTTTGCAGATTCGGATACAAAGATACCAAAGTGGTATGGCCGGTTTTCGTATCCATCACATACAGGCCCGAGCCGCCCCTTTCCAGGTTGAACAACGAATAGGCCAGCTTGGAGCCGTCCGGCGACCATGAGATTTGCCGGATCAAACGCCCCTCGATCAGCGTGGTCCCCGTTTCGGTTTCGCCCGTCTTTACAAGCTCCAGCCTGTTGGCATTTTCCCCGGTTTCCTCCGCGACGGCAAGCCGGGTGCCGTCCGGCGAAACCGAAAAATCCGCCGCATGCGTCTCCAACAGCTCGGGACTCCCCTCGGCTTTTGGAAAACGCGAATCCTCAATAACGATCTTAAGACTGTAAACCTTGCGTTCCTCATCGATAAAATACGCCGTAAACCGTTTGGGATCTTTCGGATCAACAGCCGCTTCGACTTTGACCGGTGTCTGCCCGTCTTTAAACTTCAACACGCTGGCGGCATTCCCGTCCAAATCCGCGACGACGAGCCCGTCGGCCGACGCAAACAGATACGCCTTCTCTCCCAGCCAAGCGCCGCGGACGTTGCCGTTTAAGATGGACTCGTTCCCGTTCGATACGTCCAGCGGTATTGTTTTCAAGTCTTCCATACGGAGAAACGACGCTTTCATCTGGTTGCTGACGAACAAAACCTTTCCTTCCGGCGATGGATTTACCGTTAAAGCCTCTTGAACCCCTAGAGTCTTATCCGGATCCTTCTCCCTGACGAGCGAATGGACGTACAGCGGCGCTTCCATCCACTTCGGCTTTTTCGTGCTAATGATTTCCGAATCCGACAGCCATGCGAAACCGTACGCATCTTCGAGGCGGATGATTTGCTCGAGCTCGATTTTGCCGGATTCCGCGCGGATCGGGGGAGGTTTGACGGTGACTTGATCGCCGCCGCTGCCGGCGCATCCGCCAAGAAGCGCGGACGTGACGGCCATGGCCGCCGCGCATGTTAATAACATCCGGCCCGTCGTCTTTTTCAAATCGCGCCCCCTCCTTACCGTTTGCGGCTGCCGGGATCTCCGGTTGTTTTCGATCTGTTTTTCGATCTGTTTCGAGTATAAGGGACAATCGTTTCGAAAATATAATGAATTGTTTCCAACTTGTATCCATTTCGCCTTCTCATTTTTGGGGCAAACGAAGCAGGGGTTCGGAGCCATCCTTTCCCGCAAGCGGAAACGTAAGAATAAACTCCGTGCCTGTACCTGTCTCGGGCGTTTCAATCCTGATTTCGCCTCCGTTTTGGAGCGTCAGCTGTTTGACCAGAGCCAGCCCCAGGCCGCTTCCGCCGGATTTGCGGGCACGGTCGTGATTCACGGTGTAAAACGGCTCGAAGACGAGCTCCCTTTGGTCTTCCGGAATGCCGACTCCCGTATCGCGGATGCGCACCACGGCATGGTCGCCATCCTTTGCGCCCGCAATCGCGACCGAACCTCTGGCCACATTATATTTGATCGCATTATCCAGCAAATTAAGGAAGATATGCATCAGGTTGCTGCGGTCGCCGACGATGACGACCGGTTCGAGCCGCTGCTCCAGCGTGATGCCGAACTGCTCGGCTTTTCCTTTCATCCTGGAACATACGTCCGTGAGCAGCTCCATCAGCTCGACCTCCTCCGGATGGTGGTCAAACGCGTATTTTTCCGAAGCCGCCAGATGGAGAACCCGCTCCACCAGATCATACAGCCTTCCCGTTTCCTTCGTGATCGATGCATGGGCATCCTGAACAAGCGCCGGGTCGTCCGGGTACATCTGCAGGAGATCGGCGTAGGCCCTTATGGAAGTTAACGGGGTTTTAAACTCATGGCTGATGTTATGGATAAAATCCTTTTGCCTTTTTTCGAGCTGTTGCAATTTATCGAGCGTTTCCAGCAGTTTTTCCCGCTCCTCGCGCAGCGACCGCACGTTTTCCCTAATTGCCAGGTTCATCTCGAATATGCCATTGCTGAGCTCTCCCAGTTCGTCTTTCCGCCGAAGGCTCGGCTCCGCCAAATAGTCCCCGCGCCGAATCCGTTCGGTCGCTTTTTTCAAGGCATGAATGGCATTGGCCTGTTTGTTCATATAGATTAACCCGAAAATAAAAGAAACGATAAGAACCGCCGCTCCCGCTATTAGGAACAATCTCTGAATGCTGCGGTAAAAGAGATGCCGGTCGGCGACCGAGGTTTGAAAATGAACGACTCCCAGCTGTCCCTGATCGCTTTGCACCGGCGACAAATATTCCAGCATGTCCCCATGAATCTCGTACGCAATTTTATTTTGCAGCGCAAACGGCAGCGTCCCTCGGACATCCGGCTTATCCGCCATCATCAGCGAATCCCCGGCTTCTTTGCCTGTGGCGTCATACAGAATCACCCGCATCCCGCTGACATTCCCGAGTTCGCGCGCCAGGGCCGGTCCCTGTAAACGCATGAACACGTCCGCATCCACCTGCGTTCCGGTCACGTACAGCTGCCGGATCCGGTCCGCGGCCACCGCCGCCTGCTGCTGCATCGATTGTTCCATCTCCCGCCGCTGATTGCTCGACACTCCCTGCAAAATGAGAAAGCTGAGCAAGCCGATCGCAAACAGAAGCAGCAACGCAAGAAAACCCGTAAATTTCCATTTTAAGCTGAAGCGCATGCCAAATCCTCCGCTTTTCTTCAATCGTCCGTGTCCTGGCCGAGGCCAGGCGAGTTGATCTAAGATTAGCGGAGAACCGGTTTATTTTCAACAAGCTGGAATAAAATGAATGATGCCTTCGGATCAATCAATTGTGCTTGGACCTATAATGCTCCGGGATTTTCCCGTACGTGCCGATCCGCCACAGCCATTCGAGCGGTCCCATGGCAAAACGGTTCAGCCACATCGTGCTGCAAATCGCCTGGATGACCAAAATCTCGGCGGCGATCATCGCCAATATCAAATAGTAGGCATGGCCGCTCAGGTTCAGCACCGCGTCCATCGTCAAAATCAGAACGGTTTGCATGATGTAATTGGTTAACGCCATCCGTCCGAGCCGGTTTAACGGCATAAGCCACAGTTTCATGAACGGGAACTCCAGCAGGATCGTCAGCGTCGTGACGTAAAACACGTCTTCGGCCAATCCCCCGGCCACCATCGCGATGTCGACCAGACCCGTTGCATCAACGATCTCGCGCTCCGCCCATAGTCCGAAGGGGATCAGTACGAGGGAAACGGCCTGGGCGATGATCCACCGCTTTTTATGCCGCTTCACTTGCTCAAAAATGCGGCTTTGCCCTGCCCACAAACCGAGGACGAACATCCCAAGGCTAATCCCGATCGGACCGATCCAGCAGCCCGAAGCCAAAAAAAGCATGCCGGCGGCAAGATTTGCCCCGGGTTTCAACCGATAAAGCGGAAGCAGCAGAAAACCTAAAATCGCGTACATCAGCAGCGCTTCGCCCGGCTGGAACTGATGGTGAACGAAGCCGAACACGAGCAAAATCAGCAGCCTGCGCACAAACAGCACATTCGCTTGATCCCCTCTTGCCCGTGCGCGGGAAATAAACAGATAAAACCCGACGCCGAACAAAAAGCTGAAAATGGTATAAAAACGGCCGTACACCGCGTGATAAACAAACGTTAAAAGCCCTTGCTCAAAGTGGCTCCAAAACCCGTATTCCGGCGGAATCCGGACATGGGGAACCATCTGCAAAATATTGATAAAAATGATGCCGACAAGCGCAAAACCGCGCAAATAATCCAGCGTATCGATTCTTTTCACGAACATAAAGCTCCTTCCCCTACACCATCACCCGTTTCAGCTTTTGGATATAACGGGAGCTGACCAACACGAAATATACGGCCTGAACGATGAGGAAAGCCGCTGAAGCCAGCAGCACGGGCTGATTGACGTCATCCAGATCAAACCCTTCGCGGACCCGATTCAGCACGACCAAGGTTTGAATCGCCGAAACGAAGATCGGCGTAAAAAACAGCACCGCAATTTGCACGGTCGAAGATTTGCCCATTTCACCGGACTGCAGGCCGATTTTGGACATCGCGGTATAAATCTGCTGGTCCTGCCTTAGCTCGGAATGAAGCTTGAAATACAGGAAGCTTGCCGAACATACCGACAGAAGCGAAGCGATAAAGATGCCGATAAAACTCATCATGGCCGTTCCTTGCTCATGCATGGCGTACATTCCCCCGCGGGAAGACAGCAAATCCACCGATTCTCCGCTCACATTCCGTTCATGCGCCCACTGGTCAAGCTCCAATCCCACCTTGTATTCCTGGTCGTTTCTGCCCGGAGGCGTTTCGCCGGACCAAGCGGGAACCATATAAATGTAAATAGGGTAGATCCAATAACTGCGGTCGGCAGGAATCTGTTTTATCAATCCATCATAAAGATCGGGACTCACGACAAGAAGGTTGGTGCCGCTCACCGGCGAAACTTCTTTTTTCGTGCGGATTTCCTTGACGACCTCCAGCCGGGAAGACGGATTGTTCAGCTCGATCGCCGTTCCTGCGGACCAGCCCGGGTTGTTCCGCGCTTCTTTTTCGGACTGCACCAGCACGGCTTGTTTCCCTTTGAGGGCATCGATCTTTTCCAACCCAAGCGCATCCGCGATACTTTTGTAGCTTTCCTCCGACATGACGGCAACGCCGCCTTTCCTGCCGGAGGCAGTCGCCCTATAGGATTCGGTTTTAAACTTCTCGTATGTTATGCCTTTTTCGTTCAATTTTTGCTCGACGGTTTTCAGACCGCTTTCGCCTTGCGCCGCATCGCCGACATAATACCGGAACGGATACGGGTCCTCGTGGTACATGTTTTGGGTACGGACATTGATGGACATGACAAAAGCCACGGCCATGCAGCAAATGGCGGTAACGACGGTCACCATGAACAAAATGACCGCGTTGTCCTTGATTTTATAGGCCATCTCCGAAATCCAGATCAAATTGGTGCCCCGCCAGGTCAGTCGCCGGCTCTTTTTGAGCATGCGGAAGACGAGGACGGTAATTTGCGTGAAAAAGAAGTACGTTCCCGCGATGCCCGTCACCGCGGCGACGGCAAGGTTTTTGTCGACCGTGACATACCCGGCGGCGAGCAGCAAAACGCCGAACAGGGAGATCCAAATCGAAACCTTCGGTTCTTTTTTGGGCTTGCTTCCGCCTTTCAGCAATTCGAGTACGCGGCTTTGGTTAATGAACAGCAGCGTAAAGGCCGAAATGACCAAAAACAACAGCAGGAACGCGCCGACGGTCAATAGCAGCGCTTTTGCCGGAAAATAGAGCCCAAGCTCGTCGATCCCGATCATGCGGGCGCTTAACGTCAGAAACAGCTTGGACAGCAGCAGCCCTGCCAAAATTCCGGCGACGATCGCCAATGCTCCGATGATCATGTTTTCGACAAAAACCAGTTTGCTGAGCTGCCCTTGGGTCGCCCCCAACATGGTTAGGATGCCGAATTCCTTGTTCCTGGCTTTCAAAAAGGAGCCGATCGAATACAACACGAACAGAAACGCAAAAGTATAAATCACATATTCCATAATGAGCATGACCATTTTGACGTTGGAGCCAAGCTCGGTTTTATCGATATCCGGATGGAAAATGAACAGCGCATACGTAAAAAACACCATCACCATAAAGCAGCTGCTCAGGAAATAGGCGAAATACGCGCGCGCATTCCGTTTGACGTTGTTAAACGCGAACCGACGAAAGCTCATGCGCCTGACCTCCCAAATACGAAAGCATGTCGATGATTTTTTGGAAAAAGGCTTGCCGGCTTTCGCCCCTGCGGATTTCCCCGGAAATCATGCCGTCTTTGATGAACACGACGCGGTGGCAGTAGCTGGCCGCCTGCGGATCATGCGTAACCAGCATCATCGTAACGCCGTCATCCTCGTTAAGCTTCTCGAGCGTCTGCATGACGATCCGCGAGGAATTCGAATCCAGCGCTCCCGTCGGTTCATCCGCCAAAAGCAGCGAAGGCTCCGGGATGATGGCGCGGGCGATCGCGGCGCGCTGCCTCTGCCCTCCCGATATTTCGTAAACCCTTTTGTTCAAAATCTCTTTGATGCCGAGCCGCTCTGCGATCGCTTCAAGCCGGGCTTCCATCGATTTCAGGCTCTGCTTGTCGAGCGTCAGCGGCAGGACGATGTTTTCCGCAACCGTCAGCGTATCGAGCAGATTAAAGTCCTGAAACACGAATCCGAGCTCGCGTCTGCGGAACAAGGCCAGCTCCTTTTTCTTTAAAGCATGCGGGTTGTTCCCGTTAATGAGCACGGTGCCGGAGCTTGGCGCGTCGATCGTCGACACCATGTTGAGCAGCGTCGTTTTCCCGCTCCCCGAAGGTCCCATGACGCCGACAAACTCCCCTTTTTGTATGCTTAGGCTGATGTCCGTCAGTGCGCGCGTCGTCACTTTGCCCGGATATACCTTGCTGAGTCCCGAAACTTTTAAAATTTCCGTCATGAAAACTCTCTCCTTCCTGATTCTCTTCTCTCTATGTATTTCACTTTATAGCATTGCCTGGGCCAAAACTATGGATTCTCCTTACCCGAACCTTAAACATTTGTAAGGTTTTGTTCGAAGCGATGGGGTAAAGCGCAAATCAAAAGACGCCGCTTGATGCGGCGCCCTCGTATTCACTCCATTTTTAAAATAACCCCGCAAAGCGGGCATTGGCTACGAAACCGATTCAGGTACTTTGCGGGGACTTCCGGCCGGAAATGATCAATTCCTATAGATTAAACGTAAATCTGACGGTCGTTCCTTCGCCCGGCGCCGAATCGATCCCGACCTGGTGATCAAGCTTGCGGCACACCTCCCGGACGAGAAACAGGCCCATGCCCGTCGATTCGTGATACTGCCTCCCCTGATTGCCGGTAAAATAAGGGTCGAACACCCGGCCCAAGTCCTCTTTGGCGATGCCGATGCCTTCGTCGCGGATTTCGAGAACGGCACGGGGACCGAGCTTGTAAGCACGGAACGCAACCTTCTTGCCCGCGCCTGCCGAATAGTTTACGGCATTGACGATGACCTGCCCGAGCATGAACGCCAGCCATTTGGCGTCGCTGATCACGGATAGATCAGGGGGAATATCGATGACCGGGTAAACCTCTTTCCGAATGAACCACTGCCTGTTTTCGGCGACGGCGTTTTCGACGGCCATGAGAAGCGGCACGCCTTCCACCTTGAAATCCTGCTCGAACTTGTCCAGCCTGGCCGTGTACAAAGCCATCTCGAGTCCCTTTTTGAGGCGGTCGATCTCCTCTTGCAGCCCATCCTCGACATCGTCGTCCAGGTCCAAATCCTGCAGTGCAAGCTGTATGACGGAAACGGGCGTTTTCATTTGGTGAATCCAGCGATTGATGAAGGCCGTATGGTGTTCCAGCCGCTGCTGCGTGCCGTAAAGCTCGTTTTTGTACAGCTGGAATTGATTGCGGAGCAAATCGCTGACCGCCCCGGCCATCGGCGCTTCGCCGAGCCCGGCAAGCGATTGGTCCATGTCGGCCAGAGGCGTTTCCAGCCTCGCGTACAGCTTGCGATGCGTATAATAACGGTAAGCCAGATAAAGCGCCAGCACCACGATGCCGAGCAATGCCCCGTAAGCCGCCGTCGCCCAGGAATGGTCCTCGACCGCAAGCCAATACCATAAGCCGACGATCAGCATCTGTCCCGCGTAAAAAATAAGTAACGGCAGCTGCTCCCGAACAAACAGTCTCATCGTCAATCCTTTCCTTCCAGTTTCAGCATGTATCCGGCGCCGCGGACCGTTTCCACCGGGTCGTCAAACCCGAGCTCCTTAAGCTTTTTTCGGATTCTCGTAATGTATACGTTCAGCGTGTTATCGTCGATAAAATGCCGGTCTTCCCACATGAGATCCAGCAGCCGCCCGCGGCTGACGACGCGGTCCGCCTTTTTCATCAACGCTTCCACCAGAACCGATTCCTTTTGCGTAAGCTCCACCGACTGTCCCCCGTAAGTCAACATAAACCGCTCGGGATACAGCACCAGTCCCGACGCTTCCACCGTCCGTTCCTCGGATTTGGCGGAATACGACCCGTAGGCCCTCCGCAAATGGCTGCGGATTTTGGCCACGACGACATCGTAGTGGAAGGGCTTCGTAATATAGTCGTCGGCCCCGTTTTCAAGCGCCATCACCTGGTCCATTTCGCTTTCCCTCGCCGAAATGAACAAGATCGGGCAGGTGGACACCGTGCGGATTTGTCGGCACCAATAAAAGCCGTCGAACATCGGCAGGTTGACGTCAATCAGGACCAAATGCGGCTGCACCTCGCGGAATGCCTCCATGACGCGCGCGAAATCCTCCACCGCACTGGCCGCGTAGCCGTATTTTTGAATATGCGATTTCAGCAAAGACGCAATTTTTGCATCGTCTTCGATTATCAGGATGTTGACTTGATCCACCTCTTCATCTCCGTTTCTGGCCGCTCCCGCGGATTCTCGCATCTCTCCCACGCCCTATCAATGATTCATATCATATACAAGGCCGGCCGAAAAATCCAACCTCCGTTCTTTATTCGCAATATACAATGGGGAATCACGATCACTCCGCCGTCTCTCCATGCTTCAAAAGCCCGGTTTGCGGCGAAGGCTGCCAGCCCGTCAGCCATTCCTTGGCGCAGCGAATCAGCTTTTTGGCGGCCGGCGCGGTGTTTTTGGCCATGTTCAGGGCAATGCCCAAAGATCTGTAGCTTTGATCCTCAAGTTCGAGCGCCACGATCCGGTTCGTTCTTCCCTGCAGGATCATTTCCGACAAAATGCTGATGCCAAGCCCGTTCTCGACCATCGCGATGATGGCATAATCGTCCGCCGCCTGAAAAGGGACGGGCGGTTTGATCCTTCCCTTCCGAAGCACGCGGCGCACGTCGTAATCGCTGCCCTCCTTCGGCATGATGAAAGGCTCCTCCGCGATTTGACCGTAGCGGACAAACGGCTCGTCCGCAAGCGGGTGCTCCGGCGGCATCACGCACAGCATCCGGTCCTGGCGGAGCGGGATGATCCGGAAGGAATCCATCGTCGGGAGCGATACGAAGCCGAAATCGATCTCCCCTTTCAGCAGCCATTCCTCGATTTCATGATAATCGCCTTCATACAGCTTCACTTCGATATTCGGATGCTCGCTTAAAAATTGCCGGATGATCCCGGGCAGCCACTGGACGGAAATGCTCGTAAAGGTGCCGATCCGGATCGTTCCGGTTTCGAGCCCGTTGATCAACGCCACCTCCTGCTTCAGCTGCTCCTGCACCCGAAGCATGTCCCGTATGTGCTTTAATACGCGTTCTCCGTTGTCCGTCAGCTTTACGCCGGATCGGCTCCGGCTTAACAAAGAAAATCCGAATTCCGTTTCCAGGCTCTGGACTGCATGGCTTACGCCGGATTGCGTCAACCCGAGCACCTCCGCGGCTTTCGTCAAGCTGCCCAGTTCCACGACCTGTTTCAAAATCTCGTATTTGATGAGGCTCATGATTCCCCGTCTCCCGTCACTAAACCGATGTTTCATTTACATGAATTTTTCTCATGCGAATGATGATAAACATTCAATTTTCTTATTTTGTTATACCATTTATACTGATTCAGGCACAAGCGGGAGTCGCACGAAGTTTGATCCATGTGCCAAATTCTTCGATCCATTTTTGACGTAAAGGCAGAGACAGGGAACATGAAACAGTACAAAGCGGATTTGCTTATTTTGTTGGTTACGTTTTTTTGGGGTACTTCTTATTTGTTTATGAAAATCGGGCTCGATACGCTAGCGCCGTTCAATCTGATCGCCTTGCGCTTCGGCGTCGCTTTCGCGGCGGCGGGCATCCTGTTTCATAAAAAAATCAGGCATGCGGACCGCAAGGCCGTTCAATACGCGCTGCTGCTCGGCACGCTGCTGTTCGGCGTGTTCGTCTGCATCATTTTCGGGCTGCGAAACACGTCGACTTCAAATGCCGGCTTCCTGATGAGCATGACGGTCATTTTCGTGCCCGTGCTCACAACGCTGTTCCTGAAAATCAAGCCGGACAAGCGGCTGATCGCGGGGATTGCGGTCGCGATGGCGGGGATCGCACTGTTAACGCTGAAGCCGCATGCCGCAATCCAATCCGGAGATGCGTTATGCATACTCGCCGCTTTATTTTTTGCCATACATATTATCGTTACCGGACGGGCCGGCAAACGGGTCGATTCGATTACCGTCGGCGTTCTTCAACTGGGGTTTGCCGCGCTTTTGGGCGTCGTTTCCTCATTTCTTTTCGAGCAGCCCACGCTGCCGCAGAACGCTGCCGGTTGGCTTTCGATCCTGGCGCTCGGCATTTTGTGCAGCGCCGTCGGCTTCGTCCTTCAAGCCATGGCACAGAAATATACGTCGCCGACGCATACCGGGCTTATTTTTGCGATGGAACCCGTCGTCACCGCCTTTTTCGGAATTTGCTTCATGAACGAGACGCTGACCGTGCAGGGGTACATCGGCGCAGGCCTTGTTCTTGCCGGCGTCGCCGTCTGCGAGTTGGATTTCCGGAAGCTGCTTGTGAAACGAAAAAGCGCAGGCAAATCCTCTTACCATCGGGCGGCATAAAGCTGCATGCGTTTTTTGCTCACATCAATTCGCCGAATCGCAAAATATTTCGTTTCCACGCGGTTCCATGCAAACAAGCCCTGCAGATGCAACCCGCATCGGTCAGGGCTTGTTCCATATTCCGTTCATTCCTTTTTTATCCGTAATTCCTATTAACGCAAGCCGTATTTTTGGAGCAGTTTCGTCAAATCCCGATTGATGTTTTGCACATCCGGGCCTGCCGCCGGGCGGTCCGTTAGCCCGTATGCCTGCTTCAGCTTCAAAATGGCGTACACCCGGTTATCCAGCACATCCGCCGAAATCGTTCCGTTAGCCACCGCCGTTTTCAGCGCCTCGATCGCGGTTTTTTCTTTGGCGTAATCATGTCCGACCAACACGATGTTGCCTCCCGCCAAAATGGCGTTGACCGACGCTTTGCCGATCTCGTAATTTTTTTCGATCGCGCCCATCGTCATGTCGTCGGAGATGACAACCCCTTGATAACCAAGCTCTCCCCTCAGGATATCCGTGATTACTTTTTTGGAAAACGACGCCGGGTGATCCGGATCGAGCTTCGGCATCAGCAGATGGGCGATCATCACAACCTCAGCTTTGTTTTCAATCGCCGCTTTGAATGGAACGAGCTCCAGCTTCCGAAGACGGGTCAAATCATGGTTAACGACCGGCAGTCCGATATGGGAATCGACGGAGGTGTCGCCGTGTCCGGGAAAATGTTTGACGACCGGAACGACCCGCTGCTCCCGGATGCCTTCCATCGTCGCGATGCCAAGCCGGCTGACGACGTCCGCCTTGCTTCCGAACGAGCGGTCGCCGATGACCGGGTTTTTCGGGTTGCTGTTCACGTCCAGCACGGGAGCAAAATCCATGTTAAGCCCGAAGCCGGAAAGCTCGCGCCCGAGAATGGCGCCGATGCCTTTGGCCAGCTCCTCGCTGTCCTTTGAGCCGATCTTTTTGCTTGCCGGCACCTTGACGAATTCATTCGGCATACGCGTCACGCGCCCGCCTTCTTCGTCGACGCTCATCCAAAGCGGAACCGGGTTCGATCGATTGACCGACTTCAAATCATTAAACAATCGAAGCGCCTGCTTGGTGCTTTCGATGTTGTTTTTGTAGAAAATAAAACCGCCGACATGGTATTTTTCGATGAGTTCGCGGGTTGCGTCGCTGCCGGACGTCCCGTCCATGCCCACCAGCACCAACTGGCCGATTTTTTCGTCCGTGTCCATTTTTCCGAGAAGCTCGAGCGCCGGATCGCTTGGCTCCGGATTAGTGTCCTCCGGCTCGTTGCCGCCTTTTTGATCACCGCCTGCAGATGTTCCCGGTTCTTCCTGAGCATTGTTGCCTTGCTGCGTTTGTTGTCCGTTTGTCCCATCCTCCGGATTCGCCGGTTTAACCTCATTCCGATTTCCGCCGCATCCGGCAAGAAGCATACCGACAAGCAGCAGTGTCACACCTGACTTCCATATCCGTCCCATCGTCCTGGCTCCTTTCAAATGTTCTGCAGATTTATTCGTTTTTATCATCTGACAGAGTTGTTTCATTCTGTTGTTTCGAACCGTTTGGCCGAATCAACATTTTTTTCCTCGTTAACAGCGTCGTTCCTGCCGGAACGACGATCCGATCGCTGCCCGAAACAACGATCCGCTGCGATGTATAAATTCCGCTGTACCCGGCAAACAAATAGCTGATGAGGCATGCAAGAAACATATAGACGGCGCCGTTTGAGCCGAACAGCTCGATTCCCATCAAAAAGCAGGCGATCGGCGTATGCGTCGCTCCGCAAAATACCGCGATAAAACCGAGGGCCGCCAAAAACGGACCGTACAGATGGAAAACATCCGCCAGCGTGTTCCCGAGCGTGGCGCCGATCGCAAACAAAGGGGTCACCTCTCCGCCCTGGAATCCTGCGCCCAGCGTAACCGACGTAAAGACCAGCTTCCATAAAAAAGCAAACGTCGGCACGTCCTTGTCCAGCGCATCGGAAATGAGCGGCAAACTAAGCCCCAAATACGCGCGCGATCCGACGGCATAAACCAGCCCGATGACGATCAGTCCGCCAACCGCGCTTTTCAGAACCGGATTCCGGAATACGGTTGCAAACAGCCTTTTTAACGCATGGGTCAACTCGCTGAAGCAGATGCTGGCGAGCGCAAAAAGAATCGACGCGGCCATAACTTTGAACACGACCGGCAGGCTAAACTCGGGCGCGATCATTTGAGGGTAGCTGACATGGTGAACGCCCCAAAGACGCGTGGTCACAAGGTGGCCGACAAAGCTTGCAGTGAAACACGGTACGAGCGCTTCATAACTCATGATCCCGATTGCGGCAACCTCCAGACCGAACATCGCTCCGGCCAGCGGCGTGCCGAACACGGCGCCGAAGCCCCCGCTTACGCTGCATATGAGCAAAATTTTCCGGTCAAATGCCCCGGCTTTGATCCATTTGCCGAAGGTCTCCGCCAAACTTCCTCCCATTTGAACCGCCGTGCCTTCCCGGCCGGCCGAACCCCCGAACAAATGGGTCACTAACGTACCGAACAGAACGAGCACCGACATGCGGAACGGTACGGCCTCGCTGCCGTCATGAATCCGCTCGATAACGAGATTGTTGCCTTTGGAGCTGCTGCTGCCGAATTTCCAATATAACAAGCTGACAAGCGCTCCTCCCAGCGGCAGCAAAAACAGGAGCCAAGGGTGCCGGTTTCGGGCGTCCGTCGCATATTCGAGACCAAGCAGCAGAACGGCCGACGCCGATCCGGTCAACAGGCCGATCACGCTGCCGCGCCAAACCCATTTGACAAAATTCCGGATCATTTCGCCGTACCATAACGTAAAGTGAAGCTTGTCTTTGCTGCGTTTCGCGTTGTTCATATTTCTGTTATGCCCCTTTTTATAAACGATATGTATAAATTTTCCTTGCCGGCCTGGTAGAAGCGGCCCAAAAAAAACAGACTCCTACCAGTGCGCTCTTTCATCACCGGTAGGAGTCATCAGCCCTTGCGGGCGGTTATGGCGAACTCCATCGCCTTTATTACGGTTTCATGCTAGTTATATTTTAAACGAGCCTTTCCGCATTCGTCAACTATCGTTAACGATAAATCAACCGTTTTTTGATTGGTCTCGTTCTACGAGGCTACGATCTACGAGGCTGCAATACTCCACCATATTTTGACGGCGGTCGCCGCAATCAGCACAGCCAGTCCTCCCCGCAGCCATTTGACGTTCAGATGGCGGCTGACGCGGGTTCCGATCGGAGCACCCAAAACGCTGCCGATAACGGTGGCAACCGTCGGCAAAAGCGGTACGCTGCCTGCAATCAGCTTGCCGGATACCCCGCCGATCGCCGAGATGAAAACAATCGCCAGCGATGAAGCGATCGTTACCCGGGTAGGTATCTTCATCACGGTCAGCATGATCGGAATGAGGATAAACGAGCCGCCAGCCCCCACGATGCCGGATACGATCCCGACTAAAAACGCCGCAACGGAAGCCATGGCATGATTATAACCTATCGCTTGAAGCTCGACATCTTCCCTGCTTCCCCGGCTTGGCACCAGCATCATGATCACGGCGATAATCGCAAGCACGCCGTACACGATATTGATCGTTTCGCTCGGCAAATATTTGGAACTGACGCTGCCCGCCAAACTGCCGATCAGAATGCTAACCCCCATTGTGCCGATCAGCCCTTTATGCATCAGCGGCTTCTCGTTCCTGCTTTGCCTTTTATATGCTATAACCCCCGCCAAGGAAGAAAAGAAAACCTGAAACATGCTGATGCCGGAGACTTCTTTGGCGGTGAAGCTCCCGGCATGAAGCCATTCGGGCACATACAGCAGCAGAGGGTAGTTTATAATCGCCCCGCCGATCCCAAGCAATCCGGAAAAAAAGGAGCCGATCAGGCCGATTACAAACATCACGATGTACCCTGTCGCATCCAAGTTCTTGCACCTCCTCCGCTGCCGTTATTTCGCATAAACCTCCCGCAGAAACACTATACTAATGAAGAAAAAAGCGTTATAATCAATTAAAACCAAGTAATTCAATGGGAATAGGATGGTGGATTTATCATGCTTCGCAAGCTCAAATCGTATTTTCAGGAACGCTGTCCGGAATGCTCCGAAAAGCTGCATGCCACAACGGATTCCCTTCGCTGCATCAAAAGCTGCCCCAACCGGCATTATACCGAGGAAACATACAGCCACTTGAATATCCGCATCATTTACCATAATTAATCGGGAGCACCGCAAACACTCCGTTCTTCGGAGTGTTTGCTTTTAGGTTGGGTTTTATTTATTTTTTCTTAATCCAAAAC
This sequence comes from Paenibacillus sp. VCA1, assembly GCF_031583795.1. Lineage (NCBI taxonomy): Bacteria > Bacillati > Bacillota > Bacilli > Caryophanales > Paenibacillaceae > Paenibacillus > Paenibacillus sp. VCA1. Next base: position 184,627 of record NZ_JAVLSX010000006.1, read on the forward strand.
GTGTAGGTGCCGCCTTCGGCTTTGGTGTCCAACAGCTGATGTCCGGTGGCGTTCGCCCAGGCGGTGAGATCGTTTTTCGAGCCTTTGTCCGTCGTTTGAACCTCGAGGATTTGCCCGGACTGCAGCTCTTCGATTGCTTTTTTCGTTTTGACGATCGGCATCGGGCACGCCAGTCCTTTGGCGTCAATTACTTTATCTGCATTCATCGAATTGTCCTCCTTTTATATATCATGCACGGCGCAGCGGTTAGGTCCGATTTCCATCCCGCGCCGCTCTTCTTCATCGGGCTCGATTTTTCCCATGTTGGTTTGCCGGATTTCCTGGTACGCATTCGGCTGCGGCGGCAGATGCCGGGTTACCGTTTTTCGGAATTCATCTTCGTCCGTTATGTTTAATCCCGGATTCCGCCTGAACAGATCACCGAGCCTCTCCCAAACTTTCCCCTCCCTATCCATCTCACTCATTCGACCGAAATGGGCTGGCAGCACGATCAGTTGTTCCGGCAAACTTCCGTACCGCTCATACAGGGAATGGCGCAGGTCGTCGACCCAATCCTCGGCTTTGCCGGCCAAATCCGGACGTCCGATGGAAGCTACGAACAAAATGTCGCCCGTCAGCAGATACTGCCCGTCCACGAGAAAGGATGTGCTTCCGATCGTATGTCCAGGCGTATACATCGGATGGATGGTCGTTTTGCCGTTTCCGATCTGGATATCGTTATTTTCGACAAGCTGATGATACGGATACATCACTTCTTCCGCATCTTTGGGAGGCAGCCAATAAGCCGCTCCGGCTGCTTGTGCCAGGTCGCGTCCACCCGAAATATGATCCGCATGCAGATGGGTGTCCATCACATGCCTGATCCTTACCCCGCGCTCCTGCGCAAAATCGAGATAATGCCGGATCGTCCGAACGGCGTCAATGACCGCGGCCTCCCCTTCGGAAACGATCATGTAAGAAAGACAGCCTTTCCCGATCCGGACAAACTGGTAGATCTCGCCTCCGCTCTCCAGGTCACCGATCTTCACGGGTTCGAGATGTTCGCCCCAAAGTTTCATGCCGCCTTCAAGGTAAAATACATTTTCCCGGCCGGCCTCGGCCAACCGTTCACCGATAAAGACGGACGAGCCTTCTTTCGCACATACGACCAGCACGCGCTTGTTATCCGGGATCCGGCTCAAAGCGGGGTCTATGCCGTCTAGGAGTTCAAAATAAGGAATATTGATGCTATCGATGTTCTCGCCTTCGATTTTCCAATCGTTAAACTCCGCTTCGTTGCGTACATCCAATATGAACAATTCCTCGCGCCCGACGATGATTTGCGCCAACTTGCGGGGGTTCATTTTGGACAAAACGGGCTGCTTCGTCTTTTCCGACACGATTTCTCCTCCTCCTTAATGTTTCTCTCCCGAATGTTTAAAAAGACAGCGTGATGTTCGCATCCATGGCGTATTCGATAAACGTCGCCGCTCCGCCTACTTCGATCCCGTCAATGAAGTCTTCTTCTTTCAGGTTCATCACGTCCATCGTCATTTGGCAGGCAATGATTCTGACGCCCAATTCCTGGGCCATCGAGACCAGTTCCGGAACGGAAGGCACGCTTCCCTGTTGAAAACCTTCGGCAAAATGTTCCGTTCCCGCCGGCATCGGCAGCTGATGATGCGCCTGCTTATGAATCAGGTTCAGACCCTCGAACGTGAAAAAAACGCCTACTTCCGCGTCGCTTGCCGCAGCCGCCGTTGCGATGTTGAACACCTTGTACGCGTCGAACATACCGCCGTTGGCCGCGATGATTGCCACTTTTGTTGCCATTTCCGCATTCCTCCAATGGGATTGATTTACGATGTTGTCGTCGTTTCTCCTTGCCATTCCAGCATGCCGCCGGTCATGTTGCGGAGCTGGCGGTAGCCATGGGCGGATAAAAATTCGCAAGCCTGACGGCTTCGGTTCCCGCTGCGGCAAATGATGACCGCATCCTTGTTGCGGTTAATCTCGTCAAAACGAACCTCCAGCTGGCTAAGAGGAAGCAGTTTAACTCCCTTAATATGTCCTTCCTTGAATTCGGCCAATTCCCGGACATCGATCAACTGGACGTCATCGCGTCCGTCCCGGATCCATTGTTCTACTTCCTGCGGCGTGATGTCTTTCCATAATCGTTTGAACATCATGTCGCCTCCTCTCGATATACCCCACAGGGTATTTAATAAGCTATAAAAAACGCAGGAGCCGATCTTCGCAAAATATACCCCCGCGGGTATAGATTTTACCGAGTTGCCACCTTGATGTCAAGCCGATACGATTTTCCAAATTCCGCTAACGGCTGCAACCGGGCGAGTTACTTTCTTGTGCAGCAAAAAAAGAACCCGCGCATGGCGCGGGTGTAGACAAAGCGGCAATAGCCTGCGCGGTTCACCTTCACCCCGCATCATCGGCATACGACGGAAGCATGTTTTCCCGGTATTTGCCGGGCGTGACGCCCTCAAGCTTCTTAAAGGCCCGGATAAAAACGACGTCGCTCGTATATCCGACCATTTGCGCGATTTGGGCATTCGTGAGGTCCTTGTCGCACATATGCTGCTTGGCGAGCTCGATCCTTTTTCTGACGATGGCGTCGCTGAGGTTTTTCCCGCTTTGTTTTTTATAGAAGGTCGAGACGTATTGAGGCGTCATGCCAAAACGGTCCGCAACCATGCCAAGCCCCATGTTGGGGTCCGTGAAATGCTCATCCACGAACCGCTCCATCTCCTGCAGCAGCTGCGAACTATGGTCGGTCCGCTCCGTAACGAGGGATTCGGTCAGCAGCTCGTAAAGCTTTTTCGTCCGCTTGTGCATTCCTTCCGCCGTTTCGTACGAGAAGATGTCCTTCACCAGATCGATATCCGGCCCCAAAATGTCATGCTGATCCGTCCCCGTCGCGTTGATGATCTTCAGGAACGTGCTCGTAATGTTAAAAAACAAGCAGCGTCCGATTTCCGGCGTAATGCTGCCCGACTCGAAATTCATCATATAAATCGTGTCCAGCAGCTTAAGGACGTTTTCCGTATCTCCGCTCCGGACGAAATTGATGAGCTGAACCTCGATATCGATCGGATAATAATAATGGGCGTGCACTTTTTGGATGTCCTGGAAATGGATGATCGTGCCGCCCCCGCGAATGATGCGGTATTCGAACGCGGCCACCGCCTCCGCATAGCTTTCGCCGATGCTTTTTGCCCCGGCATGGGGAAGGCCTGCGGCCACGGTAATATCCATCTTAAAGCGCTGCTCGATAATCGTTTTGAGGGACACGCACATTTCCCTGATGACCCGGTCTGCGTCCCCGAACAGCTGCGGATCGAAATTGTTCAAAAAAACCACCCGGTCGCGGTCGAGTTCCACGGCGAAGGACTTATGGGGGATTTCGATCATATCCATTCCGATATTCGAAATGATAAATCTGGCCAAGGCCCATTGTTCCTCGCTTTGTTCCTCGTTAAACCTCGCAATGCCGTCAATATGGACGACGATGACCGAAAAGTAATCGCTTACAAATTCAATGTCCATAAACCGCAGCGACTGACCGCCCCGCTCCGATGCATCCACGTCCATCTGTCCGCGAATGAGCCGCGATAAATAGTTGGACCTGATCACGGGCGTCTGTTGGGCCAGGAGGTTCCGCAAATTTTTCTCTTCATGCAGGGAACCTTCGATGGTCTGCATAATGAACTCGTATTCGTTGACGGACGGTTTTCCGCTCCAATTTTTGCCGCGAAGGATCGCATTGACCGCTCTTCGGAGCGGACTGTAGTTGCGGTATGTAATCATAAAAGCGGCGGACATGCCGACGGCCAGGCACAAGGCGAACAGGATGACGGCCCATTGTTTGATACGAATGACCTGCTGCATGAACACGCTTCGCGGCGTGACCAGGACGTATTTCCATCCTTCTTTTTTGGAGGCGGTATACGACACCATTTTTTCATCGCCGTTCAAGGACTGATTGAACAACCCCCCGCTACCCTTGATCCGGGACAAAAGCTCTGAAGGAAGAGGCTCCCGGTCCGTCGCCATGATCGTTCTGCCGTCGCCGTCCACGACATAAATCGAGCTGTCGTTCGCCGATTCGATCTGCGCGAACATTTCTTTGATCTGGCTTTCGTTGATCAAGACGACAAAACTTCCCTTAATGTCTTTCCGGTCGCGTCCGGGAAGGGATTGGGTAAACGTCACGACGTTCAGCGGATTTTTGTCCAGACTTTCCATCGGATCGTATTCCGCCCGGCGGAGCAGCGTCGCGGTAGGAAGATATGCCATCGTATGGAAACTTCCCAGCATCTCTTCCCGCCACTTCTCATAGGACATGCCCTGATAGCTGTAATACATGTCGTAAAATTTTCGCGAATCCGTCATGAGGCCGGACTTTAGAATAAGGTCGCTTTTATCGAAATAGACGTAATAATCCAAAATGAAATTCGTGATATTCCCGGGCCGGGACATCGTATTTTGCATGAATTCGATAAACTTGTAGCGGTCCGGACTGTCCGGATCCCCGCTGAGCTTGAGCAGATATTCAAGCTTCGGATCAAAAATGATTTGCTGCGCCAATTTTTCCACTTCGTTCAACTTACCGTCAAGGGACAGTTTCAGCTGCTCCAGCATCGCCTTATTGGACCGGTTGGCCCCGTTTTCGAGGCTGGCTTCCACCTTGGTGTACAGAAAGGCGCCCATTGAAACGGGTATAAGCAAAAGAACGAGATTCGAGATCAACATCGTCATCCATACGCTTCTCAGATTGGATATCCCCAGCGGACGAAGCAGCCATTTCAACAAGCATCACCCCCACCTTAATTTGCATTATGCTGCTTACGCAAAAATGAACGATTACGTACATTATAATGCAAGCAGGCAGGGCCGGTCACCCGTTTTATTCTTTGATGGCACCAATCAAAACTCCTTTGACGAAATACTTCTGCAGGAACGGATACAGACAAATGATCGGCAGCGTCGATACGATGATCGTCGCGTATTTGATCGTTTCGCCTATGGCGTACTTATCGTCTGCAGCCACTCCGGTCGACATCGAATCCGTCGAGTTGGCAATCAAAATTTCCCGCAGGACCAGCTGCAGCGGATACATGGTGCGGTCGCGCAAGTAAACCAGCGCCGAAAAATACGAATTCCAATGCCCTACCGCATACCATAAAATCATGACCGCAATCACCGGCATGGACAACGGAATGACGATTCGGAACAGGATGGTCATTTCCCCCGCCCCGTCGATTTTGGCGGATTCCTCCAGGGAAACGGGAACGCCTTGGAACGCGGTTCTCATAATGATCAGGTTAAACGTGGAGATCGCTCCGGGAATCAAAAGAGCCCACGGCGTGTTCATCATCCCCAGCTTATTGACCAAAATATAGTTCGGAATCAAACCGCCGCTGAATACCATCGTGATGACGATGCCGAACATCAGCATATTTTTGAAATACAGGTTGCGCCGGGAAAGGACGTACGCTCCGAGCGCCGTCATGAACAAATTGATCGCCGTTCCCGCCGCGACGTAAAATAGCGTGTTCCTGTAGCCGCTCGTGATCATCGGGTTATCAAATACAGCTTTGTATGCGTCCAGATTGAACCCAAGCGGCTTCAGCAGCATGCCCCGGTGTTGAATAAAGGTTGACGCCTCGCTGAGAGAGGCAAACAGAACATACAAAAACGGGTACAACGTGACGAAGCAAAGCAGCAGCATCAGGATCGTATTGACGACGCCGAATATTTTTTCACCGGTTGTTTGTGCGCCCATCGTTTGGCCTCCTTACCACAATTTATTTTCGGATACGCGCTTGCTGATGGCGTTCGCCGAAACGATCAGAATCAAACTGATGACCGAGTTGAACAAGCCGACGGCCGTCGTGAAGCTGTAGCTCGCCTCCAGCACCCCTTTGCGGTACACGTAAGTGGAAATGACGTCGGCGGTTTCATAGGTGAGCGGATTGTAGAGAAGCAGCACCTTTTCGCTGCCGACCGAAAGCAGATGGCCCATGTTCAAAATCAGCATGATGACGATCGTCGGCATGATGCCCGGGATCGTAATATGGAAAATCTGCTTCCACCGGCTTGCGCCGTCGATTTTGGCCGCTTCGTACAGCGTCGGGTCGATGTTGGCGATCGCCGCCAAATAAATGATCGAACCCCAGCCCACGCCTTGCCAAATGCCCGAGGATACGAAGATAAACCGGAACCAGCCCGCTTCTTTCAGGAAATCGATCGGCTCGACGCCGATAAAACCGAGAAGCTGATTGATGAGCCCGTCGCGGCTCAAAAAGTCGAACATCATTCCCGCCACCACGACGATCGAAATGAAATGCGGCAGGTAGGAAATGGTCTGCACGAAGCGCTTGAACATCATTTTGCGGATTTCGTTTAATAACAACGCCAAAATGATGCCGGCCGGAAAGCCGAAGATCAGGTCGTAGACGTTCAGGAGCAGCGTATTGCGAATCAGTCTCCAGAAATACACGCCGTTAAAAAAGCTGTCGAAATGTTTAAAACCGACCCAAGGACTGCCCCAAATGCCGCCTGCCGGCGTATAATCCTTAAATGCGATTTGCAGGCCGTACATCGGACCGTAGTGAAAAATGACGTAATAAGCGATGACCGGTAGCGCCATCAAATAAATGACCCAATTCCGTCGCAGATCCTTTCGGATCGTTTGACCGGTGGAGAGATCGTGTTTAAGCTTGGCGGAACGCTTGTTCATCGGCTTGTTTTTGCTTATCTGCCACATGCTTATCCCTGCCTTTCTGTAGGAATCCGGATGAAATAGGAGCCTGTTGATACGTGTGAAACTTATACCTCCCCATATTTCTAGAAAAGCCGGGAGATGAACGTTCATCCCCCGACCCTGAATCGGCGTTCATGCCATTAACGTTTGTTGAACCGGTCAAGGGCTGCCTGTTGGATTTTGATTGCGTCTTCAATGCCCATAGCTTCGATTTTCTTCACGTATTTATCGAAATTGTCGAGCGGTTCGGCGCCCATGATAAATTTCAGGAACATTTCGTCCCGGTACGTGTTGATGTCCGTCATGATCGAAGCGTACTGCGAACTTTCGTCTTTCGTCGGCGTCACGAGCGGCATTTTGCGTTCGCCGGTAGGCTGGGACCAAATTTCAAGCGCTTCGCGCTGGTTCGGCAGCGCCAGGTACTGCATCTGGAAGTCGTCGCTAAGCACGAACGGCGCGCTCCATGTCGAGCGGTTATGCTTCGCGAACGATTGCTGCAAGCTTACGCCGCTTGGCGGGTTAAGCACTTCCGGCAAAAAGACCGGCTTGCCGTTTTCCATTTTGTAAGCTTCGCCTTCCTTGCCGTAGTTAAACAGCAGGCTTCCTTTTTCGCCGTACGCGTAATCCAGCCATTTGACGGTTTCGATCGGATTCGGATTGCTGGTCGAAATCGCCGCCCCGACGCCGTTCGTCGCAAAGTCCTTTTGGCCCCAGATCGCTTTGTCGCCTTTGTTCAGCACCGGATAAGGAGCCGCCACCAAATTGAACGTCGGGTCTTTATCCTTCATCAGGTTGGCGTATTTGCCGATGCCGCCTCCGTTGTAGGTCGGCGCCGCGCCAAGCTGGTTGCCCGTCATTTTGGCATCGAACAGCTTGTCGTTCGGCGCCGCGAAGTCTTTGTCGAGCAAACCTTCCTTGTACCATTTGTTCATCGTCGTCAAAAATTCTTTGTATTCCGGCTGAATCGGGCCGTATTTCACCTGGTTGTCGACCTGGTAGAATCCGTAGTTGATCCCCCAGGCGCCCAGGAAAGGCGCGTCGATGCCGACGTCGTCCTTGGTGAAGTACAGCGGGATTTCGTCCGCTTTGCCATTTCCGTTCGGGTCTTTTTCTTTGAACGCCTTCAGCACCGTGTACCACTCGTCGATCGTCGTCGGCTTTTGCAGCCCGAGCTTATCCAGCCAGTCCTGCCGGATGGCCGGCCCGTAGAATACCCGGACCTTTTCGCCGCCGCGGAAGAACGGGAACATATATAAGCTTCCGTCATCGGTCGTCACCTGCTTTTTCCAATCCGGATGCTCTTCCAGCAATTTCTTCAAATTCGGCGCATATTGATCGATCAAATCGTTTAATTTGATGATTTTGTTGTCCTGGATCGCTTTTTCCGGTCCGCCCGGATAACCGATCCACGACGTCTCGATGACGTCCGGCAGCTTGTCGGATACCATCATCAGGTTGAACTGCTCGGCTGCCTGCGCTGCGTCCGTTGGCGGATGCTGGAAATCGACTTTGACGCCGGTAATGTTTTCAAGCTCTTTGTACATGCCCATCTCGGCGTACGTTTTCATTTGGGCCGCAGCTGCGGAGTGCATGCTTACCCAATACGTCAGATGCGTAAGCTTTGCCGGTTCGCCCGATTTTCCATCCGCGGAAGTTCCCCCTTTCGCTTGATCCCCTCCGGAACTGCTTCCGCAAGCCGCAAGCGATAAAGCCAATGTCGTCGCCAAAAGCGCGGTTCCGATTTTTTTGCTTCTTTTTACCATGTAAGCGCCTCCCTTTTATCGTTTCGAAACTATCCGGAGCTTGGTCCATTTCGTCCAGCCGGTACCCAAAGTATAGGGAACGCCCCCGCCAGCAAGATACTGGAACTTTTTCATAAAGCTTATATTTTCGTAAGATTGATGACTGACGATTCTTATTTTTTCCAGCCTTTTTTTAATGTTAAAATTGTACAAAAACGCGAAAACCCTTGTCGTGACGGCCTTTTCGGGCGTGATGAAAAACGTCAGCCACTCACTCGAACCAGCCTCAACGCCCGCAGCTTGACCGCATCGGCATGCCAAATTTCCGTGAATCTCGGCGCCGGGTCCTTCAGCTTGGAAGAGAGTAAAGCTAATGTATGGACTCCCGCCCGATCCCAAGTAAATTGCCCCATTCGCGACAGCACGGCCGTATACGGATGCTGGCACGAAGGAGAATCGGAATCCGCCAAATCTTCCCTAGGCTCAACGGCGATTACTTGACCCTCCGATTCCAGCAGAATCGGTTCCGGATACAGTCCGTCCCACTCCTGATCATGGCGTTTGAAGCTGACCAGCAGCAGCTCATAGGTTCCCGGTGTCACCAGCTTGAACGTCCATTCCGCGCCCCGGATGTCGGGAATGCCGGCTTCCTTGTCCGCTTCCCGGACCAGGCTGACCTTGGCATGCGGCACCTCCAGTTGGAAAACCCCGTCCGGCATTTGCGTAAGCGTGCGATCGAAATCGTTTTCTCCTTCAAGTTCCAGAGCGACAACCGATACATATTGATCCGCAGGCTGGCTTGGCAAACGGATCCCGAGCGTATGAAGTTCCAATTGTTCATCGTAAGCCTGCTCGAATTCAAGCCCGGTTTGACGCTGGTTCGCCAGACAGTAGGCACGCAGCACCTTATTCCGGATCCCGTTTAACCGCAGGCCGTTTGCCGGCCATTTGTCGTTGTGGATGTGAAGATAAACCCTTCCCGGCCGGGTGGTTAGCGCCCCCCATTCGAGCTCCACGGGAAAAGGACTCCCATCCGTTCCATAAATCGCCTCCGCATTCCGGCGGGTCCACTCCCCAACCTCAAGCAACCTTTCCGCCGAAAGCTCCGGTATGGTTCCTTGCGGCGTCGGGCCGACGTTCAGCAGCAGGTTTCCGCCTTTGCCGATCACGTTCACAAGCTTTTTGATCAATGCATCCGTCGTTTTCCACACCTGATCTTTGGTGGTATACCCCCAGGACTGGTTCAGCGTCATCGGCGTCTCCCAAGGCCTGGCGTCTTCCCCGCTCATGCCGATTTCATTGTCGCCCTTGGAAACGAAGTCGCCCATTCCCATAAAATGGGACACCCTGGAATTGATAAGACAGTCGGGCTGAAGGCTTTGCACGTGGCGGACGATGTCCTTGCTGTCTTCTTCGGACAACCCTCCGGCGGTGTCGAACCAAAGCAGCCCCACCCTGCCGTATTCCGTCAGCAGCTCTTTCAGCTGGGGTTTCGCTTTGCCTTCGAAATATTCCGTAAAACGTTTCTCCTCCAGCTTGTAATCCCAAGTATTGTTATGCTCTTTATGCAGCGCATGCGGGTGATGCCAGTCGATGACATGCGAATAATAAAAGCATAAGACGATTCCCGCTTCTTCGCAGGATTCGGCCAATTCCTTCAATGGGTCGCGGCCGAACGGCGTCGCGTCGATGATATTAAATGGATCGGCCTTCGAATGGTACATCGCAAAGCCGTCATGATGTTTGGCGGTGATTACGATGTAGCGCATGCCGGCCTCCTTCGCCAGCGTTACCCACGCTTTCGCGTCAAATTCGGTCGGATTGAACCGCTGCGCTAGCTTTTCGTATTCGCGGACAGGCGTTTTCTGCGCGTACATGATCCACTCGCCCTGCGCGGGAAGCGCGTACAGCCCCCAGTGGATGAACATTCCGAATCGGGCCGCCGTCCACCATGCCGTTCGCGGGTCGCGCCGCGCCGTTCCGGCGTGGACATCATGTCCGGTGCTGCCTGCTTTGCCCATGGTTTTCACGCTCCTTTTACCAATAAGGTTTCCAATCTCTCGTCACCCGGACAAGTGCTTCATGCATGTAATAGTCGCCCCAGATGCAGCATTCGTCGACGCCGTTGTTCCCCGGCTTGCTGTATACCGCATGCAGCAAAATCCCGTTCGATTCCGGCACGTCCTTCGTCATGTAGTTTTCGACCAAGGATTCAAGAATCGATAACGCAGCATTTTCATATTTCCGCTTCAACGGTTCGGTCAACGGAAAATGCGCCGCGGCTTCCAACAATCCGCAGACGGCAATGGACGCGGCGGAGCTGTCTCTTTCTTCCGTCCCTTCGGTGAAGATCAAATCCCAATAGCAGACAAAATCCTCCGGCAGCCGGTTCAGGAAATAATTTGCGATTTTCGTCGTCAATTCGAGCAGTTCCGTTTCCCCCGTGTAACGGTAAGACAGCGGGAAACCGTAGATCCCCCAAGCTTGCCCCCGCGACCAGCACGAATCGTCGGAGTAACCTTGGGCCGTCTTGCCGTATTTCGGATCCCCCGTTTCGGCGTCCATATAATACGTGTGATAGCTGGAAGCATCTTCCCGGATGAGATATTTTGCCGACATATGGACATGGGAATGGGCGGCATCGTAAAATTTCCGGTCGCCTGATACTTCGCTCGCCCAATAAAGCAGCGGCAAATTCATCAAGCAGTCGATGATCATCCGGCCGCGCTGCCTCGGATCGTCCAAATTACCCCAGGCCTGGATGATGCCCGCTTTGTCCAGATAACGGATGTACAGAAGCTCGGCGGCGTCAAGCGCAATCTGTTTGGCTTCCTCGTTGCCGGTCAGCTTATACGCCGATACGCAGGAAAGCGTATACAGAAAGCCGAGGTCATGCGTATTCGTATAACGCCGTTCTTCGATCCGCTGCTTGAAGCTAGGGAGCTGCTTTTCCGCCGCTTGCCGGTATTTTTCGTTTCCGGTGGTCTCATAGGCAAGCCACAGCATTCCCGTCCAAAAGGCCGGGGTCCATTCGGTATTGCCGACCTGCCGATACACGTTGCCGGAACTGGCTTCGGACGGAAAGGTGTCGATGAACGTTTCAAGATTGCGGTCGATTTGATCCAAAATAAAAGACAATGCCTCTTCGCACCGTTCTTTCGTCAACTGGGGCGCATGGTCATACCTGCCGGCGGCCAAAATTCCTTCGTCAATGACTTGCTTCATGCGTGCACTCCTCCCGAAAATTCAATTGGTGTTCGGATCAAATTGTAGCCAGTGCGAGCGAAACGGGCAATCTTTATCTTTTCGGATCAACTGCCGTTTTTACTCCATGCGGGGGGCGGTTGAAAAAAAGTCGATGCAGCTTAAATATCGTCGGCACGAAAAAAATCCGCAAAGAACCGCTCCTCAACAAGCATTTGTCTTTACGGATTTTCTTTTATCCTTCCACCGGCTTATGCCATGTGAATTGTGATTTCCTACCCGGTCCGTGCGTTTTTCGCTCCTTTGAAATTGTTCAAGTCCCGGCTCGCCAATATCCATCCTGTTAAACCGGGAATTTGCACCCGTTTTTTGCTGGTGAAAATGGACGGGAACTATATATAATGGGTATATTCACGGAATTGGAGTATTTAAAACGATCACATTTTATAAGGGCGGTGCAAAATTGATGAGTGCAATCGTAAGCAAACCTTGGGTTCTGGCCCGAATGTATGAACCGGATGTCACGATCGTGGATTGCAGATTCGAACTCGGAAAACCCCAAGCCGGAAAAGAAGCTTATGAACGGGAACATATCCCTGGTGCTATTTACCTCGATTTGGAAAAAGACCTTTCTTCTCCCGTGCGCGAGCATGGCGGCCGCCATCCCCTTCCCGAACCGGAACAGCTCAGCCGCACTTTGGCCAAAAACGGGATCACGCCCGAAACGCGCATCATCGCGTACGACGACCAAGGCGGCATGTACGCTTCGCGGCTGTGGTGGCTGCTGAAATATTTGGGCCATGGGCAGGCTTTTGTCATGAACGAAGGTTTCAGCGCCTGGAAAGCTGCGGGTTATCCGGTAACCGCCGATCAGCCGATCCGGGTTCCTGCAAGTTACGGCTATACACTTCATCCCGAACTGCTTGCTAGCATGGAAGACGTACGCGACGCGTCCGGCCGGGATGACGTTATCGTCATTGATTCCCGTGATCCCCGCCGCTACCGGGGGTTGGACGAAACGATGGACCCCGTCGCCGGACATATTCCGGGGGCCAAAAACAAGTTTTGGAAGCTGCTTTTGGACGACAGCGGAAAATGGATTGCGGCGGACCGGCTGCAGGAACACTATAAAGAGTTCCCCCGCGACAAAGAAATCATTGTTTATTGCGGTTCCGGCGTATCTGCCTGCCCGAATTTCATTGGACTTAAGGAAGCGGGATATGAAAATGTGAAGCTGTATTCGGGTAGCTGGAGCGATTGGATTTCGTACAGCGAAAATTCGATTGCGACTGGGGAAGACTAAGATCTGAGGGACCGCAGCGGACAAAACTTTTAGTACTTCATACATGGCAACATGCAGACTGTATCCGTTCCAAGGAAAGGAGTTAGGTCAACACCAACTCAACACGCGGCTACTGAATATATTTTTACGATGATGCACCGAGCATGTGCGTTCTCGTTAAATAAAGGCTAAAGGCCGAAACTCCATACAAAGGAGATTCGGCCTTTTTTAATGAATGCGCAGCAACGGGAATTTTTTTGAAATCACATACAGCGAAATAAACACTTGCCTCTGTCTAGGCTGTTCAACATGAAGTCTATCCCCCCGTTAACTTTATTCTGCATCCTGCCAAACATTGAACTTGTTTCCGTCCGGATCTTTGAATTTAAATTGCAAACCACAGCTTCCCTGGTCGCTGATCGGTTCGACGTAGACGCCACTTTCGCGAATTCGTTTATGGACCTCTACGATATTCTCAACCTCGAATGTCAGAGAGAACATTTCATATTGTTCGCCTTCCCATTGATCGGTCAGGAAATTTGCCGTTCTCTTCTCCTTCGTTTCCAGCAGGAACAGCCATTGCCCGTTACCGAGCACGAGGATGGCTGGGTCGGCAGATCCGCGGGGTCTTACTGTAAGTCCTAATGTCTCTTTGTACCACTTGGAGGCAAGTTCAACGTTAGATACGGGTAAGTAGTTGTGAGAGACTCTTTTTAACATCGGTGCTTGTGTTGCTTGTTGCTCCTGTGTTTTGATTAATACTTTTTTGGCCATGAAAGCCCACCTCTCTTAAAAATTCGTATTTCTATATATAGACGACCTAATTTCATCAAATCCGTCATACTCAAGCTGTTTTTTTTCTTTTTTTTCAACCGCATGATATGCATTACCGTCCGGGTCGTAAAAAACGAAGTGTTTGCCGATAAAATTGTTCGTTTTGATCGACTCCGACTTGACTTCGTCATGTTGCAGCTTATGCCATAGTCCTTCTAGATCGGACACCTCAAAGGCCAATAAGGGCACATCGCTTGGCAGATGGGTATGGCATTCCAGCAAATACAATTCATGCCCAGACTCCATTAAAAGATTGCCATGTCTGCTGATTCCCAGTTGAAAATGACGGACGAACCAGTCTAATACCCGCTCTCGATCAAGTACAGGTATATAGAAATGCCCGGCGCTTCTTAATATTGTTTCCATGACTCTCTGTTCGAATTTCCGATCTAGACGCCGCATGCGGAAATATGGCTCGAAGTCGTCGGTGAGATGACGCTTCAGTATTTCTCTGGCGCGACGAATGCAGCTTTCTACAGCGGATAAGGAAATATTCAGGAACTGACCGATTTCTTTCATGGGCCATTCGCTTAAATAGTACAGCATGATGGCTATTTTACTTGTCTGCTCTAGATTTTGCATGGCATTCCAAATCATTTCTTGCGTAATATGATGATCTAACCATCGATCGACATTATTTATGGAGGGGGCAATTGCATCTTCGTAAGGCAATGTTTGTTTTTTCTTTTTTACGAAATCAAGACTTGTTCGATAAGCAATAGCATATAACCAACTGCCCAATTTCGAAGGATCATCTAAGGTATGTAGTCGACGATAACATTTAATAAAAGCTTCTTGCGTTGCATCCTGCGCTTCATGGAAGTCCCCGATCACGCTGAAGGCAACGGATAACATCGCGTTGGAATATTGAAGCACAATCTGGCGAAAAGCATTGAAATCGCCATTTCTGGCTTCGGTTATGTATCGATGATTATCGGCCCCCTGCTTCTCTTCATCCATGCCAATCCCCCTTATTAATGAGACATTCACATATCATGTAGACCGTTTTGTTCAATTATATTATGAATTTGGCGAAATCAGGAAACAGAGGAGTTACAGCGGACATCCTCTCGGCAGATTGCTGGGAACAAACTGGGAGACATGGAAACAACCCGGGGCTAGAGTTCCCCAATGGGATCAAGAAATAGACCAAGTTCAAACTTCGCGATTGGCATCGGCTTCTTTTTTTTTTGAAAATCCGGAACTATTAAACTACAGGGAAAAGTTTGTAACAAGATAATCCTTACAAGGTGAAAAACCTGTATCCGAACAAGTGTTTGTGCTCAAAATCACAAAAATAATGTCTACGCGGCCACAGTAAAATCTAGAGAACTGGATTATCATACTTATGGGTGGAATGCCAACGTCGTTCATTGTCAACTGACGTTTCATGCTTTGCGATCTTTTGGATGTTCTCCATATCAATAATGATGAACATTCTGTTTTTAATATGTAATAACCCTTCTGCTTGAAACTCATTAATAACCCGTGATGCGGATTCCCTACCTACACCGATCATGCTGGCGAAGTGGTTCTGTGTTATTTTCCAAGATATAAGAAGCCCATCTTTCGTTTCAACGCCGAAATTCGAGTAGAGATCAAGCAGTAGATTGGCCACTCGTACACGTGTATCTAGAAATGCTAAATACTCTAATTTACGGTCTGCTTGGGTTAGTCGTTCACTCAGAATGTAGATGGTCTTTCGCATAATATCAGGATACATACGCACTAGCTCATCCAAATCAGGACGCTTAATGGCCCAAAGAGTCGTACGCTCTATGGCCGCTACAGAAGCTGTTCTTCGATTGTCGTGATGAAACATCTCCAGTTCTCCGATTGCTTCGCCTGGGAACTGGTGTCCTAATATGATTTCGCGGCTGTCATCCTGGCGATATATCTTTAAGGCACCGGACTTTATAATGTACATTTCGTTGCCTTCCTCGCCATGTAAGTACAATATCTGACCTTTGGGATAAGATCGAAGCACAAATTTGGATTCTACCAGTCCCCTGTCTTTATCCTGAATTATGTCTTTAAAAAATGAGGTATCTAAAACGGAATCAAACATAATGTGAAGCTCCTTTACAGGACTAGCAGTTTTTCTACCAGTGCGAAATGGACTGGAATAGTTGCTCCAGCGTGACTTGAAGACCGGATGCAATTTTTACCAAACTATTGATCGTTAGATTTTTTTCATCTCGCTCTACTTGTCGAATGTAATTCATCTGAAGTCCTGATCGTTCACCTAGCAACTTTCGGCGATGTTGTTTCTTATTATTATAACATCTATCGATTCTATTTAGCGATTACCTGGGCAAACCAGGATCAACTCACCATGGAATTCAATAAGCATAATATTCGATATCTATATTTGGAGGACAATTACAAAATGTATAAAAAAATATTAATGTTATTTATTGCTTTTGTAGTTTTTCAATCGAGTATTCACGTAAATGCGGCAAGTAATAGCTGGACAGCAATAAAAACAAACACTCCCAAGACAGCTATTGATATTAATGGAGTCAATAATATTATTCAATTAAACGACGGTAACTTAATGATTGTAGGAAACCAAGAAACGGGCTCATATATCTATAACCACAAGACAACCGTTTGGTCAAAATTTCCGGGAGTAAATCAAAAAGGATTACTATATTCCCCTATACAATTAAAAGATGGTCGTGTTTTAGCTTTTACAGGAAGCACAGTAGGTCTTAATAAACAACTTATATTACAAGGAGAGCCAATAAAACGAGCTGAGATATATGATTTCAATACAAAAAAGTGGAAAATAACCACCGACATGAAAGCAGTAAGAGATTTCAGTAATTTTTCTCCAAACTTCTCAGTAACTTTACTTCAAGACGGGAGGGTTCTTGTAGCAGGAGGAATACAAAAGGATGGATTAGGCGAGAAATCAGTTGAGATATACGATCCAAAGACAAATCAGTGGACCTTACAGAAATCAATGAGCAATGAACCAACCTATGGAATAAAAGCAACTCTGTTGGATGACGGAAATGTTTTTTTTGTAGTAGACAATCCCTATGGAACATGGACTCAAATTTTCAACCCATACACAAATACATGGACAAAAGCCCAATCGATCCCGGTTGTTGGTTCTAATGTATGTACACTTAAAAGCGCAACGGGAAAAACAGCAAGTTTTAAACCCTCAATCGAAGAAATAATATCGATCGAAAATTCAAACATTTTATTCCTTTCAGATGTAGGATTTTATATATACAATTATGATTCGAATTCTTGGAGAGTGTTGGATTATCAGCCTAACAAAAACCAGTCCAGAGATCATGAATATTATAAAAGTCTTTATTTAAACAATGGGAAAGTTCTTGTAAATGCTACATCAACTACAAAAAAGCCAACAGCAAATTACGGATATAATACAGTAGTAACTTCAAATAAATATTGGTTATTTGATTTTGTGAAAAACACATATAGAGAAATACCGGTTGCTGAAAAACAAATTCAACCAGAATTGTTTTTATTACCGAGTGGTGAAATTATAGCACTGGGAAATTTAGACTATGAAGGAAGAACAGGTTGGTCAATAGATAAAATGTCAAAAATCAGCCTTTCTGCGTTAAATCTCTTCGGCAATGTGAGACAAATTTCCCTCACCGAGCTTACAACTAACACACCTTCATCAAATAATGATATATCTGAATTATTTGACAACGGAAATCAGAAGATACTTATTATCCAACCAAATGGTGACTATTCTAAGCTAAAGGAGCAATTTCATTAATATATGAATCTATCATATTCTCACTATATATTTTTGTTTGTAATAATCCTTTTCAGTTTTTCTTATCGTGTGGATGCTGACGCTGATTCAGAAAAATCATACTCTGATATCTCCGGTCACTGGGCAGAAACAGCAATCAAAAAAGCAGCCGATTTTGGACTCGTTTAAGGATACACAGATGGGACATTCAAGCCTGTGGTCTTGCTGCAGAAGATGGCGAATACAACAAAGTCACGAATGGCAAACTCCTACATTTAGTGAGCAAGGAGCAAAGAGATCAAATGATTGTTCAAATTAATATCCAGCATTAGCAAAAGAAAAGGGTCGTTTCTTCTGCAGCATTCACGCTGCAAAGGAACAACCCTTTTTGGGAATCCATGTATCATTTATAATCCCGCGCGCAATCGATTTGCGCTTTCTTCACTGGCGCGAACCTCCGACCGAAACACCCACCAGCGGCTTCCCGCAAAGTTAAGCACGACCCCCAAAAGTGTCGCCGCCCCTTTGCTTATCCAGAGCTGAATTCCCATCTGATCATGCAAAAACGCCATACTGGCGGAGGTAATTCCAAGCGTAACCACATTCAGCAAAAGAAAGCGCAGCAGCCCTTTCGTTAACGCCCCTTGCTGTTTAAACGTAAACTTGCGGTTCATGAGGAAGCTGTTCAGCACCCCGCAGCCGTAAGCAACGACCTGGGCCGTCAGCCAGGGCAAGCGCCACCAGGTCAGCAGCGTAAAGGCCGCGACGTCTACGCCGGTGTTCAAAATGCCTACCAGGCCAAAAACAATAAACGAACGAAGGGATTCGCGCGTCGCGATCGACTTCATAAGGAGCTCACCTTCTATACATCATATTCCATCTTCTGGCGTGCATTTGCGATAAAGTCAAGCGGCGTCCGGATCTCTTCGGCATGGTACTGAATCGCTCCGACCGTAAGCTTCAAATCAAGCTTGTATTTGTTGGAAAATTCGATCGTATTGAACGACTCGACTTTTTCCTTTAAGCGCTGCACCACCACTTTTGCCCCGTCCTGATCGGTAAACAGCAGCAAACCCCAGGTCGGATGATCCGCATTGAGCATATAGAGAGAATCATTCATTCGGATGCTTGTCTCGCTCATCCTCGAAATGTCGTAAATCATTTCCGTGACCTGGGATTCGCTGATCATCCGGCTCAGTTCATCCCAATGTTTGACCGTCATCACAAGCAGCGTCAAGGGAATGTCATACCGTTTCGAAAGCGCCATGAATATCGTCGCGTCGCTTTGAAACGAGCGGCTGTTTTTCAAATTCGTGCGTTCGTCCAACGTCGCCAGCGAAGCGTTGCGTTGCTTTAGGCTTTCCGCTTCCAACTGAAGCCGCCGGTTGGAAGAGGTTAGCAGCGAGATAACCGCGGTCAAAACAGGCGTCATGATGAGCCAGTAGTAATGGTAGCCTTGCAGCGGCTCACCGACAACCACAGTTTGATAAATGGCAAAGGTACCATATCCGAAAATGAACGCGATATTCAGGATCAGGCCAGCGGTAATACTTGTAAAATAGGTGATAACGGCAATGAGAAACGATACGTTAAGCAGGATCATATTGACTAAATAATGTTGCGGATCCCCTGCCGTAAACACGATATGAATAAAACAGACGACAAACAGCAGCAAAAAAGCGGCATCCGACAACAGACTGTTCTGGTAGCGTTTCATCATTTCCCACCTTCTCTCTTTCTGTACTTACGAAGGAGAAGGATCAGCGACACGATGACCAAAACGGCGGTCAGTCCCAAGGCCGCGATAAAACCCAGCACATCTTTCCGCTCGGAGATCTGACCGACCAGGGAGTTTCCTTGCTGCGTCTCCGCTTGTTTCTTGAACCGGAAAGCCTTCGTATTGCCGTCCGGATCCGTCACGACGCCATCTCCATAGACCTTCCACTTGGAGCTGTCCGTCGCCAGCAGATTCGATGCCAAATCGTCGTATTTGGAGGTTGGCCCGGTCACGGCAAGCCAGCCGTATCCCCGATTGTAAGGAGACTCCATCAACTGCAGCGTGCCGATCCGCTTGCCGTAGTTTTCTTCGATGCTCATCTTCTCATTGGACATGATCCTTGTCCCATCCGGGCTGTACCGGAAGAAAAGCTGGTCGTTGTGTTTTTGGAGCCAAGGATTGTCCTGATACGAGCCGATGGAGATGAGATTGTACTGCTGCAGCTTCGATTCGTCCGGAAGTTCCTTGCTTTTATAAAAAACGACCTCGCCCGTGTTGGCCTCCGCATATTTGCCGAGCAAATGGAACAGGTTTCCGACCGTTTGATAATCGTAAGCGTCCATCTTTTCCGGCAGCAGCACCGCGATCTTGTTGAAGCTTGCATCCCTCAAAAACGGGTTGGGATAATTGTTGAACAATAAGTCCGTCCGATCTTTGGTGTTTAGCTGCAGCAAGGAATCTTTCGTAATGAAAGCCCAAGGCATTTGATCCTGCAGCTCGATGCAGCCTGCGCTTTTCAGCTCCAGGTCGAAGGCGGCCGTGACCGTAAAATTGCCCGAAACCTCGAGGTTTTTCGGAATCGTCAGCGTAAGTCGGTCCTGATTCGCCATTTCCTTCGTCAGCTTTTTGCTGCCGATCGGCGTGTCGTTGACCAAAATCGTGACGAGGGAGCGGTCGAAATCAAGATTGCCCGAATAACGAAAATCGAGACTGATTTTGCTGGAGTCGGCTATAAACCGGTTTGCCGGCAGCGTCACGAAGTAGCTCTTTTCTTGATGCATCATGCCGGTCAGCTTGTCTCCGGTTTCCGTCAGCGTGACGTCCCGGCTCACATTCATTTCCGGCGTATCTACCTCCGTGCTCGCGTCCACCCATTTTTCGGGACCGTCGAGCTGGTCGAACAGCATCTGATTACCGATCAGGCGGCCTGCCTTTTTCAGCATGAGCGGGTCCTCGGACGTCACGATCAGGGCGGAATCCGAGCCTTCGTTCACCACCCGGATCAACGCTTTGGTTTGAACGTCGACTTGTCCCAGTTGTTGTTTCCACTTTTCCGGAAGATTTTTGTATAAGGCGACGATGACCAGCTTGTCGCGTTGTTTGAGCGCCTCGTCGTCCAGCGGAAGCAGCGGTATCGCGGTATCGTCGGTGCGGTTGATCTTGGCCAATCCGGAAAGGGCGTACACCGCGGCTTCAAGCTCCGAAGCATCGCTGCCGTTTGGGACCGCAAGCGCGTTTTGTTCGTCTTTTAACGTATCCAAACCGACGAATCGCCGATTGAAATCCCGGATGCTTTTGGCCGTGTCTTGTTTCGCATAATTGATTTCGGCATAGGAAGTTTTGTACAACTCAAGCCAATTGTCCCGTTTCTCCGTTGGCACGCAAACGCGTTCCGGCAAATTCGTCAAAATGTAACCTTCGATCGAAAGCGTATTGCTTCCTGAAACAAGCAGTTCTTTCGGAACCGAAACGGTTAGGTATTGCTTCTTGTCCCCAATAGGGCGAAACGAATAAAATTTCGTACCGTTCATTTTCAGTGTAACGCTGGACTCTTCCGTTCTCGCAAGCTGGGTCGCCTGATAAGCCAGATACAGCTTTACCTCGCTAACATTCCAGTAATCTTCCAGCCGGATAAATAATGAACGGGAAGCCGTGACTCCGGATAAAGATATATTCGTTGAGGTTAACCTCTCTGTGAACGTAAAAGCGTCTCCGTCTTGTTTGGGCAGGGCGAATGCTTGTCCGCAAGCAATCACAGTTAACAGCAAGCAAATAATACAGGAGATCGTAGATTTGGTTTTCACGTTTCTCCTCCTTGTTTTAATAACGTTCGGTTTTATACCATTTGACTTCCCTTTTGAAAATCAAATCCTTGATATAGTTGTACAACCCGTAGGCGGCCACAACCATCCATAATTGACAGTACGATATGTACATCAGCATGATGATCAGCAGATTCGAAAGCCTCATTTCTCCCTTTTCCGTGATCAGCGTAATAAACGTGCCCGTCACGAATAAAATGACGGCGAGCAGCCACAAAAACGAGCTCAGCCCGGCAATCGTCGTATGGACAAGTCCAAGCGCATAGAAGACGAGCAGCACGTCGGACATGATCAGCGATGTCAGGAGCAGGAAATAGATCGATAAAAAGTACAAAAGATCGAAATGAATCCGTTTGGCGGACCGGTCGAAAAGCAGCGGGATATTTTTTACGATGACGTAAATGTTGCCTTTAGCCCATCTTGTCCGTTGCTTAAACCATACCTTCAGCGTTTGGGGCTCCTGCTCCCACGTTACCGACTTGGGCTGGAATTTGATGCGGTAACCCATCATGTAAATGCGAAAGCTGATTTCCGTATCCTCCGCGATCGCCTTGACGTCCCAGCCTCCGATGGCTTCGATGATCTCGCGCCGCATAATGAAGTTGGTGCCGGGAATGGTGCACAATTTAAACAATTTCCATCGTCCGGCCTGAGCCATCCATTGGAAGGACAACGTCTCAATATTGATGAAGCGGGTCAGCAGGCTCGCAAACCGGTTGCGGGTTCGGAACTTCCCGATGACCGCGCCAAGCGTGGGATCATGCGTAATTTCCCCGACAAGGTAACGGAGAGCCGTCTTCTCCGGCGTGTTGTCGGCATCGTAGATGGCGATGAATTCCCCCCTGCTTTGCTGAAAACCGATGTTGAGGGCGTTCGATTTCCCTTTTCCGCCGATGATGTTGTCCGTGTTAATTACGATCAAATGGCGCTCTTGATGCTTGTCCTGCAGCTTCGCAAGCAATTCGCCGCTGTTATCGCTCGAATTGTCGTTAATGACGATGATCTCATAACGGTCATGCGGATAATCGAGCGCAAGCAGCGCCTCCACCGTTTGCGTAATGACCTTGCCTTCGTTGTGGGCGGGAACCATCAGCGTGACAAAAGGGACTTCTTCGGGGAGCGGCGGCACCTCCCGGCTTTCGTTTCCGATGTAGTACAGGTAGCCGGAGATGATCAGCACGACATTGACGAGAAGCAACGACCATATACTGATGACGGCAATCATCATCAAGATGTCTGCAGCGGTCATGACTGCCTCCTTTGCATGGATTTGGGCAAAATCCTCTACTTGTAAAATTTCCGCTTGTACATGCGGTATCCGATCATCAGGAAGCCGCAAAATACGATTAAAGTGATGATAATAATGACGATAAAAATTTTGTTTTGAACCGTAAACCAGGTCTCAAAGCTTTTTTTCCCCTGCTGCTTGTATACATGGTCGGAGCTCGTTTCCACATGACTTGCCTGAATGCCCAAGCTTACCCCGTTAAGCACCAGCGAACCTCGATCCGATGCGAGTTCGTTGGTCCCCGTTTTTACGCTGTGGGCTTCGTTTTTGTAGTCTTCGAAAGTGAACCAGCTGTTTTTAAGCCCGTCGACCAGACGATCAAGCTCCGACTCATTCTCCGCAAAGTCAAAGGTTATCGCCGTGTCCATCGGCAGCGGTTTGATCAAGCGGTCGTCCGAAAGATAGCGCTGCAGCAACGCCGAATTTACGCTGTATAGCGAGGACGGGAACGCCGTGGACCGGTTCCGTTTCGCTTTATAGATCGGGCGCGCGTCCGGATAGAGAACGACCGAGTCAAAAAACGCCATCCCTTCCGAAACGTAGTGCTCGTCATAAGACCAGTACATCTCGGTCCCCATCCCAAGCGGAACGACGCCCTCCTTCGCCAGCTCATCGATAAAATGCTCCATCTGGCGCTGCAAGCTGCGGTCGAGGTCCTGGATGGTGGAAGCCACGACGGGCGATTCGACCAAAACGGTCCCGTTACGTGACTGAACGTATTTCAAGGTGTTGATATAACGCTTCATGGCGGGATAATCGGTATTGCTGAATACAGGGTGCACGCTAACGATAAACGGTATGCCAGCCTCGAACAGCTCGTCCGACATCCGCTCCAGCAAACTTAAGTCCGAAAAAGGGTATATTTCGTTGAAAACGAGAAAATAATGACCTGTTTGGTGATCTTGAAGCCAATCCTTAAGCACATAAGCCAACGCAATTTCGCTTAACGTGTCCTTCTCCATGAAAGGAACGTACGCGTTTGCCCCATTCAGCACCCCGTAAGGATAGCTTGCGCCGGACGAATGAATCTTTAAGGTTCCGTACCGCTTTGTTTCGCTTTGCGTCGAATCGAAAAGATACGAGACATCGATGGATTTCTCGACGAACGGCCCGATGGCCAGGTCGGCCGTTCTCCGTTCGGCCTGAACCCGCAGCCCCAGTGACCGGGCCAGCTTGTCGCTTGGCTTTTCCCCGATGTAGAGTAGGCCTCCTTGATACGACTGCAAGTCTGCGAGAAATTCGCGTGGTTCCTCCATCCAATCGGAGCGGTTGCGAACCTCGACAAGTTTGGAATAGCCGTTAAGCGACCCGGCGGTATAAGAATCGACCGGCTCGGCCGTCACCTGAACCCGGAACGCGGCAAGCAGCCGCTTTAAAGCCTCGACGTTGCCTTCTTGTTTCGTTCCGACTCCGAGGCTGTCATACAAGATCAGAACCGAAGGAAAGGATGTTTGCTCAGCCGCCTGCACCGGTACCGGCACCGAAAAGACAAGGCTCACAACAAGCAGCGCCAGCAGCATCATATGTGACCGATGGTGGTTTCGAATCAATGAATCGCCCCCTTTCTCCCGATTTAACTCTGCGCCGTTACGGATTGATCATGCGCCGCAGGCTTGCTTTGCCACAAATTCCGGCATATAGCGTCCGACACCGCGGTGAGCGTAACCAAGTCAAACGCGGCCGTAAATAAAAACTCATGCTTTGACAAATCCGCGTCCCCTGCGCCGATAATCGACACGAAGATCCCTGACAACCCCATGAACATCAGCATGAGAATCAGCGGCAGCCGGATCATGCCCCGTACATCCCTGGCCTTGACGGACGCGGCGAAATGAGCGGCATACATGCCCGTAACGACCAGCATCCATATGATGATGAAGCCGAACGTCTTGGGGGCAAGTGCCTTTTTCTGCTCACTGTATCCGGAAAAAAACGTCGTTTGCGCCCCAAACGGTTTTCTACGGACTTTTCATAGTTTCCCATGGCCGGCGGGCGGATCGTGAACGCGTTTTTGGCTGCAAGGTCCATCATTTTGCCTGCTTGTCCCGGATGGGTTACGTAATAAGCAAGGATAGATACGAAGCCGTAATGATTGTAGAAGTTATCCTCCAATATTTTGGAATTCACGTCCACGGTCGTATATGGCTCGTAATAAATGCTTTCGTTCAGAATGGCATATTGCCGGTTGATGCCGAACGATTTCAGGGTGGCTTCCGGGTCTTCGGATTGCATCAGCACGCCGCGCGTCATCGCATGGTATTGGTTGATGTTGACGAATTCCTTCGGAATGAGCACGTAGGTCGCGATGCCGGCAAGCATAAGGAACGCGAGCGCAGACGCCGTCATGACCCGAAAGGTCCGCTGCTTCCGCACGAAAATAAAAACGATTCCCATCACGGCGACGATGATGCCGACGGGCGCATTTTGCTGCTTGCTTGTCGTAAGCAAAAGGCCGCTGACAAAAAAGACAGCCAGCATCGCATAATCGGAGTATCGTTTGCGGAACAGCAATAAGCCGGAGGCAAACAAATAAATAAGCATAATCCAAACCATGCTTTCGCTGAAAAACGAGTTGAAGAAAGCGGTATAAGCGGTGTCCCCAAACAAGAACACAGCCAGAATGGCCACCGCGTAACCGTATTTCGGTTTCATTTTCCAAGTTAGCGCCTCGACGAAAAGATAAACGGCAACCGTATATAAGACCGTCAACAGCGCCCCTTGCACCCGAATGTCGAACACCTGCCGGTCAAACCATTGATTGATCCAAACGGATAAACGTATTAGAAGAGATTGCGAGGACGTTAAGGTAGCACCGTTTTCGTTGAAGTATTGGAATATCCCGAATTGCTTGTTAAAAAAGCCCAAATACAAACTGTCATAGTCCGGGTTGTTGAAATAAAGCCCGTTGCTGTACAATACGCGGAAATAGTCTCCGTTGTCGGCCATCCCGATGTAAGGCGGCACGAACAGCGCGATCGCCGTGATGACGAGGACCAGCGACGCGGCCAGCAGGGGCGGGGAAACATAGCGGCCGAGTACGGTCATGCCGAATCCCAATCGGTCGATTAAGCGAGCCTTAGCCAATGCATACACCTGCCTTTATTCCCGCAAACGCCCGGCACTAATGGGCATAAGCGAGCAATGCCATCAAATTGTCGAAAGAAAAAGCCTGTTTTGCTGCCGGATCGCCGAAGCCGCCGTACAACGTGCTTGCCTTATCGGTCACCCGGTATTTCTCCATCTGCCGGATGCTGTTTTCATACAATTCCTCATCCCCCAGCACGGAGCCGATCATGGCCGTTATCGCATAGATTGCGGTGGATTGAATATCGTTCCGGGGGACGCCGTTCCGATCGTATTGGCCGTATAACGTTCCGTTCTTCACATGTTCCTTCAAATAAGCGATGCTTTCGGAACGCTCGAGGCCGGCCTCGGATAACGCCAAAATCGTTAACGCCGATTCGATGGTGTTGATCCCCTCCGAACGGTAGGTGTCCGTGCCGTAATCATACCTTGTTTCGTAAAAGGGGAACGCGTCCGACAGATATCCGTTTTGGAGGATTGCCGCCATGTTTTGGACCAATGCGGATTGCTGCTTAGCAGGAACGGGCAGACGTTTCAATGTCGCCAAATCAATGTAGCACAACGTCACGAAATCGTTTGTAACCTTGTAAGCATCGTCGTAAAAATCGTAAAGCTTATCGTCCTTGACGTTAAACGCATAGAACCGCTTCCCGTAGTCGTCGGCCAACCCGGCGTATTCCGCGGAATGAAACCGATCCCCCGCTTCATACAAAGCCCTGATGATCCGCAGGTCGTCGACGGCGGCATTGACCGAATATTTCTTGTCCTGCTTGGGGCTATACCGGTAGCTGAAACCTGAAGGAAGCTCAAAAACCTGCTTTGCCCGCTCCCATTCGGCTTGAAAAGCGTCCTTCCGGTTCGTAAGCGCGTCATAACGCATCAGGAGACCTGAAGATTCGCTTAATACTTCGTGGCCCGTGGCATCCGTGTCCGATTCGCCGCTGTCGGCGTAATTGGTATATACGCCATACGGCCCGTGCATTCGGTTCATGACAAAACGCTCCGTGTCCTCACGATGCTGCCTCAGGTTCAACCGATCGCCGAAGCTTGATTCCCGTTTCGCATTGGGATCGGCCGGTTTTGCCTGCTGTACCGGATGTTCCGCCTGTCCGTTCCCATTCGGAGGGCTGCCGCAAGCAGCGAGGGCATTAAACAAAAGCATGGTGCCCATCCCGCATATCCAAAAATTTTTCAACATCCTACCTCCTGCGTCAAGCTTGCGCCCCGTTTTTATGGAGCGTTATTGGTTGCCATCTCGGCCTGGCGGGATTTCGGTTGATACGTTTCCTGAATATGTAGTTCTTCCTGCGGGTAGTGGATCGTCTCTTTTATAATGTACTGCGGTCTGTTTTTGCTCTCGTCATAGATTCGCGCGATATATTCGCCCATAATGCCGAGCGACAGCATTTGAACGCCGCTGAACAACGTAATGGCCGTCATGATGGACGTCCAGCCCCGCTCAACCTCCGGAAGATGGAGCAGCTTGGCGCTTAAGGAATACACAAGCACGCAAAATGCGATCACGACCGTCAGCAAACCCATTCGGGTGATCAGCTTCAACGGCTTGGACGAAAACGAAAAAATGCCGTCGGAAGCAAAAGCGATCATTTTGCGCAGCGGGTATTTCGTTTGCCCGGCAACCCGTTCGTTTCGGTCATATTCCACGTAGGTCTGGTTAAATCCGATCCAGCTGATGATCCCCCGGATGAATTTGTTCCGCTCCGTCAACCGGTTGAATACATGCACGACCTTATGGTCGATTAAACGGAAATCCCCCGTATCGCGCGGGATGTGGGTATCGGACATGCGCTGCAGAAAGCGGTAAAACAAAGAAGCCGAAGCGAGCTTGAACAGCGTTTCGCCTTTGCGTTTTCTCCGTTTTCCGTATACGACCTCATACCCTTCCTCCCACTTCTTCACCATGTCGTGAATCACTTCGGGCGGATCCTGCAAATCCGCGTCGATGATGACGACGCAGTCGCCCCGTGCTTGATTGATGCCCGCCGTGACCGCCGCCTGATGACCAAAGTTTCTTGCAAAGTTTACGATTCGCACATGTGCATCCTGCCTTGCCAGCTCATCCAAAATGCTTATCGTCCGATCCTTGCTCCCGTCGTTTACAAAGAGAAGCTCGTATGTATAGTTTGTGCACATCATCACGTCCGTCAATGCTTTGTAGCACTGCCGGATGACTTCTTCCTCATTGTAAGCGGGGACAACGACCGATATGCATTTATCGTCCATTCATCCCACTCCTTATGACCTAATCCCTTTCAATATAACATAAGATAATGCAGCAGCCATCGACAAAATGTAGGGTTTTTTTACCGCAAATCCTTCATTTCGCCCTTGTCTTGGCTTTTTTCACAGTTTTTCACGATTTTTCATAGTTTTCATGTTTTGCAGTCATGCGTTAATCGCACTAAAATTTCTTCAAACATATTTACAAACCGTCGGTCGGTTTTTTATAATAATGATAACACGATAAAAAATCGATTACCATTCCGGAGGGATCCGATTGAAACAAGAACAACGCAGGCAGCAAACAACCAGACTTCTGCTGGATACGGTCAAAGAACTGATTCAGGAAAAAGGATGCCACTCGATGACCATGAAGGATATCATGGATCGATCGGGCTTGTCCAAGGGGGCGATCTTCCATTACGTAAAGAGCAAGGACGAAATTTTTGTTTGGGTGCTTCAGGAGCGGCTTGAAGAAACGAATACCCAATTTATGAACGAGGTGGAGCAAGGACGACGTTCGTTCGGTGAACCCATGCAGAAAATTGCGGAAAACATCCTGCAATACGAAAACGCCCAGGATGTGACAAACAAGGTGCTGTTGTATTTGCTTGGCAAGGAGGATCAGCCCGTCATCGCGGAAGCCCTTAAACAGTACTATGAGAGATCGGTATATTTATCCAAGGAGTGGATTGAGACCGGCCAGAGGTACGGAGTCATTCCGGAGTCGGTCGATGCGGACAAAACGGCGGATATGTTCGTCCTTCTTACGCTCGGCTTGCGAGTGCGCTCCTCCATCCCGTTGACGGCGACCTCTTTCAAGGGACATGATTTCACATCCATGATTTCGGATATGTTACAGTCTCGAAAATAAAAAATCGAAAGGTGGAAGCATCATGAATTTATGGTTGACGCTTCATTTGCTCGGAGTCGTATTATTCGTAGGAAATATCGTGACGGCGGCCTTTTGGAAGGTTCGGGCGGATTTGACGAAAAACCCTGCAGCCATTCATCATGCCGTGCAAAATGTCATGCTTGCCGATTACATCTTTACGATTCCGGGTCTTTTCCTCGTGATCCTTTCCGGCGGCATGATGGCAGCGCGTGCCGGAGTTTCGTTCTCGGGTTTCAATTGGCTTGTGCTTTCCCTCATCTTATTTGCCCTTACCGGCATCATTTGGGCGGCGATCCTCATTCCCCTGCAGCGCAAAATGATCCGGTCCAGCGCCCGCTGCATCGAAACCGGCGTGATTTCCCAAGCCTACCGCAACGCCTCCCGTTCCTGGGCCGTATTCGGCATCGCCGCCACGCTGCTTCCGGTCGTCATTTTATACTTGATGGTCATGAAAGGATTCTAAAGCCAGGCATAACGGATGTCACAGCAAGATGTTGGTTTAGGATTATAAAGCTTTGATCATGACTTCCTATGGAGGAATATTTGGATGCTGCCTTTTTATGTACTTGTTGCGGTTTTTCTGTTGTTCAAGATGCTTGGCTTGGCCGGGCTTTCCTATTTCGAAGGCTGGCATACTTCGCTACAGGCGGCTGTGGCCGCCATGCTGCTCCTAACGGCTTCCGCGCATTGGGGAACCCGCAGGCGGGATCTGATCCGCATGGTTCCGCCGGTTTTTCCCAGACCGGATTGGATCGTGACCGCCACCGGGCTGCTGGAACTTGCCGGAGCCGTCGGCATCTTGATTCCTGCCGTTTCCAAGGCCGCTTCGATCGGTTTGGCCATGCTGCTTGTCGCCATGTTTCCCGCCAATGTGCGCGCAGCCAAGGAAAAGTTAACGATCGGCGGGCGCCCTGTGCCTAAGCTATTTCCCCGAACCTTGCTGCAATTCGTATTTCTTGCGGCCGTCCTGCTGGCAGGTTAAACGTACGACTTCCCCGACCGTTATTGGCCCTGTTTTCAAGCGCTTGATTGCAGCGGCCAATTCATTTATACTCTAAAAGCGAATGGAGGTTCATTTATGGTTCAGGTTTTGAAGGAGGAATTGCGGCAGGCGATCGTCCAACATGCCCAAGATGAGTTTGCCCAGCATGGTTTTGCGGACGCCTCGATCAAACGGATTGCGGCGAATGCCGGCATCTCGGTCGGCAACTTGTACCGGTATTTCCCGGGGAAGGAAGCGTTATTCGATTCCATCGTGTCACCCGTCCTCCGCGAGCTGGAGATGCTGATCGGCAATCACGACAACCATCCGGATGAAACAGGGGATATATTTGAACTTGTCGTCCACGCATTGGCGGGGATCGTTGAAAAATACCGAAGTCCGCTCCTAATCTTAATCGATGGCTCCAAGGGAACCCGGTTCGAAACCGCCGCTGCGAATTTTCACCGGGTAATGGCGGACAACGTTGCGGAGCATTTGGCGATCTATAACGGCAAACAAGGAAGGACAGTGTTCGAGCGGCAAGCGGCTTGGCCGGTTTCGGTCGCTTTTATGCAAGGCTATTTCGAGATCGTCCGCCACCACCAAGATCCGGAAGATTGCAAGCGGATGGTTGGCCAGTACGTTTCTTTTTGGTATCAAGGCCTGCGGGCGTTTCTTTAGTAAAGGGCGCACGCGTTTTTTTAAATCTAATAATGAACCATAATTCGCTTTTAGGAGGCGCAAATGTTATGGAAAGATCCATCCATCAATACGTGACCAAAAACGGCTTCAAGCTGGAATACAGCCTCGTCGGATCGGGAGAGCCGGTCCTCATTTTGCACGGAGGCCATTCGAGCTGCCGTGAAGAATTGGGTTATGACCTTCTTACGGCACGTGGTTTCCGGATGATTACGCCTTCCCGTCCGGGTTACGGCAACACGTCAGCGGAGCTGGGCCGATCGCCCATGACTGCATGCGAAGCCTATATCGAACTCCTGGATGAGCTCCAAGAGCCCCAAACGCATATCCTCGCCATGTCCGCCGGAGGCCCAAGCGGGATTTATCTCGCTTCCCGATACCCGAACCGGGTAAAAAGCCTTATCCTGCAATCCGCAGTCTCCGATCGCTGGCTGTCTCCAACCGACAAGACGCATCAATGGGCAAGGATCATGTTCAACCCTTCTACTGAAAAATATGTATGGGCGGCGATACGGTTCATGAACAAATTTGCTCCCCGCTTTCTTTTGAACAGCATGATTCCTTCCTTCAGCACGCTGCCGAAAGAACAGGTACTGCCTGAAATCAGCGACGAGGATCGGAGACGATTCAAAAATATGGTCAACCGTCAGCGGTCGGGACGAGGTTTTATGATCGATTTGGAGCAAACAGGACATGACCTGACTCCGGAGCTTGCTTCGATCCAGTGCCCTGCCTTGATTACACATAGCATTCATGATGCTTCCGTCTCTGTGGAACACGCAAGGCACGCCCATCGGGTCATTCCGAACGCCCGGCTTTGCGAGCTTGATTCATGGGGTCACCTGATTTGGCTGGGAGCCGGCGCCGATGTCATGTGCGAGCAGCTGTTTTCTTTTTTGGATAACGCCATTCATCTCGAGTGCAGCTTACAATGACCATTTTGGGGTCGTCGTTTTTCAGACTGAGGGACATTGAACTAACATGCTTAATGCAATGAACTTACGGTTCACGATCCCCTCATTCCAAGCCTTTCGTATTCTCATAAGAGCTAAATGCCCTCCTCGAATCGGTGCAAAGGACGTTTGAATCAGATAGACCAGCCGACACGAATCTAATAAGATAATCCGCAAAGAAAACTTTGAGCGAGAATGAGCTTATATATATTTTATTAGGTGCAATTTCTTTTATAATGGTTTAGCAAAGGAGGATATGATGAAAAGATACTTGCCAATCATGTTTTTAATAATCTGTTTATCCGTTTCTTGCCACTCAAAGGGAAATCATTTAATACTTGGGGATGGAGGAGAAAAAACGCATGACGCAAAACTCCAAAATATATCTAAAGATAATGGTATTCAAGCAAATCGGGAAAAAGAGCTATTGCTTCAAATGAAAATTCCTAACCAAAACCCTCTCAGCATCTCCGTCGACAAAATTCCGATTATAAATTCGTACTTAGAACCATTTAAGGACAAAAAGAGTGAATTAAATCGAATGCGGATTAATTATTTGTTCACAAACAATCAGAAGGAATACATCCTTTTGAATTACAGTTGTGGGACGAAACTTTGTAATCAACTTCTATTGGAACATAAGGATGGAGAATGGCAGTCATTGCAGATTTCAGAGTCAAGTTTTCTTCAATTCTCTAAGCAAAATGGTGAAATTGCGGCCTTTCTCTTTGGTAGAAATGAAGGTTCAGAGGTTCTTAGAAATCAAGTCGTGATCGTTAATTTGAAAAAGTTTGAGGAAATCCCACCTCCAGAAAATTTGAAAATATTAAGTTCCTTCGAATATCCAATTTCGATGATCGAGTGGAATGATGACACGTTAATAGCCAAGGTTGCAAACATTGACGACACATCATTTACAAATGTGAAAGAATGGAATAAGAAAACTTTTAAACAGTTAGAATGGAAAGTTTATTAAGATAGTACACGCCAGCAGGTGATTCTATTCAACCATGTTCCCTTGTCCGATACGTTTAATCTCTACGACCGAATGTATCGATCATTTATTTCCTTCCCATCGTCGAGATTTTGCTGCCACATTTTTCAACCCTGGCTCCCGATGTTTTGGATTGTTTAGGCGCCGAAATATAGATCAGGTAAGTTTGCTTTTTGTAGTCCTGGCGTCAACGCGTCAAAAGCATTTTTCAACGCAGGATACGGGAATATTCACTTCAAACCGTCTTTCAATGGCTTCAATAATAGGCTTTCAAAACGGTTTCCGTTTCAACGATTACTTGAATATCCGTGAACCGAAGCTGGCGCCCTCCCCTCGTATTCTCTACTCGCGCCCCTTCGCAAGTTAATATAACAAATTGCTACCACTTCGTTTGGTTTTATTGTAAAATATAACCACGCCTCCATGAAAGCGTTTACCAATACATATAAATCGATGATTAGATATATCTTTTAAGGACATGTATTCATCCAAAAGATCGATCCAAACATAGCCATATGGCGCCCTCTTCGCGATCCGGGTATACCCTTTTTCGAGTTTGTTTATTCCGTTCAAATGAGAAAGAGTTCTAGGAGGTTACAGGATGAACATCTTGATTGTAGAAGACGAAGCTTCCGTAAGGGACATCTTGCAATCGTACTTTATCAATGAAGGCTGGAACGTGCACATTACGGGCGACGGCAGGGAAGCATTGAAGCGAATTCAGCTATTGAAGCTGGACCTGGTCGTGCTGGATCTGATGATTCAAGGGCTCCCCGGGGAGGAAGTTTGCCGCAGCATCCGGCAGGTATCGAATATTCCGCTGATCATGATTACGTCGAAAGCCCGCGAAACGGATATGATCAACGGCCTGAACCTGGGTGCTGACGACTACATCACGAAGCCGTTTCGGATGAAGGAAGTGATTGCAAGAATCTATGCTTTGCAGCGAAGAATCAATCATTTGAACAAAAGCGGGCCCAATGTGCTCTACTTCAACCGCCGCAGGCTGATGGTCAATTTCGAATTCGAGGACGTTTATATCGACGGCAAACCCGCAAACCTGACCGCAACCGAGTTTCGCACGTTAAGCATCCTTGTCAAAAAGCCGGGCAAGGTTTTTAGCAGGCATGATTTGTCCTATGAGGTTCAAGGCTACCGTTTCATTGGCGACGGGCGCGTCATGGACGTCCACATCCGGAATATCCGCAGAAAAATCGAAGAGGATCCCAAAAACCCGCAGTATATCGTCACCAAAATCGGCTCCGGATACAAATTTACTTTTCAGCCGGACGAAACATGAAAAAGATGCTTTCATTCTTGACGATCTCCACCCGTACATGGCTGTTTTTGGTGATCCTCTGCCTGACGGTGGTTGCTTCCATCTGTTCCTATGTGGCCCTGACGCAAATTTGGAGCAAACAACTCTCCGTGTTTAAGCAAAAATATGCCGCCGAGCAGAGCCAACATCTGCTCTATTCGCTTCGGGAACGGATGCAGCAAAACGGAACGGACCGCAGCGACAGCATCGGAATATTTGAGGAAGCATCGCGCCATTTTGCGATTCCGATTCAATATGTCGACGCGGATCGCGAAACGGTCATTTTGGATTTGCTTGACCCGGTCTGGTTGAAACGGACCGATCTTTTTACCGTTGAAGCGCCGCTCGTATTAAACGGGGAAATCGATGGTTATCTCACCTCCTATTTTGATACGTCGGACGGTACGTATTCGCCCGCCATCCGGCAATTCGAAGAGCAGATTCAGCGCCGGAGCAGGTTTGCGATCACGATCCTCCTGTGTGCCGCTTTCGCGGTATCCGTTTTTGCCTCTTGGCGCTGGAGCCGAAGCCTGTCCACGTCATCCGGCATGGCGGAGTCCATCGTCACGAGCAACCAACTTTCGCCGATTCCGGTCCGAGGCACGACGGAGACCCGGGTTCTGATCACGACGATCAACCATCTCATCGACCGTTTCGAACGCCATGAATCATGGCGCAATCAGCTGATGCAGGATCTGACACACGAGCTCAGAACGCCGCTGACCGCCGTGTTGTCGCAGCTGGACGCGATCATTGACGGCATTTATCCGCTAACCGCCGATCAAATCCAGCGCATTCTCGTCGACATTGAACGGCTGTACCGACTCGTGGAAGACATGGAAAAATTGTCGGAAGCCGAAGGGGCCCAATTCGAGCTGAATAAGCAGGAAGTCAATTTGTCCCGGGTCGTTCAAGGCATTTATGAAGGATTTTTATTTCTGACCCGGGAAAAAAACATCCGGTTTGAATATGTGCCGTCCAAAACGCCGTGCTACCTGCAAGCCGATCCGGACCGGGTCGCGCAAATCCTGTCCAACGTCATGTACAATGCCATCAAATATACGCCAAGCGGCGGAAAAATCGAGGTCGGCGTCGTCCATGAAGAGGACTCCATGCTCGTATATTGCAAAGATACGGGGATGGGAATACCGGAAGAAGAGCTGGGCCGGATTTTTGACCGTTTTTATCGGGCGGATAAATCCAGATCCAGGGACAGCGGCGGCCTTGGCGTAGGTTTAAGCATTGCCAAAGCGCTGGTGGAGGCTCATCAAGGCAAGATATGGGCTGAAAGCAAAATTGGCAAAGGCTCCGTCTTTTGGATCCGGCTGCCGGTGCAGCAATCGTTTCAAATGGATTCGTCCCGACAAGCCTTATCTGCGGGCTGATTTCCCGAATAACGGATGTTTTTCGAACCCAAAGGAGGTCGCTATGCCGATCCTTGAAGCTTGCCGAACGTTCAAAAAGCAACCCTATATCGTCCTGCAGCCCTTCCTGATCGACGCCATTCTGCTAGCTGTTCTTTACGGCTCGCACGCGTGGGAGGTTCAATCCCAGTGGAGCTCTAGGGTCATATTGGGCATCGGAATACCGTCCGTTTTTCAGCTGTATTCCCTCCCGTTTACGTGGTTTATGCTGGCCGCCGCCGTGCTGTGGTCATTCGCGCAGGGAGGATATATAAGTACGCTCGCTGCCGCGTGCCGGGGTTCGAAACTTCATGCTTCCCAGATTTTGCGCGCCAACCTGCGTTTCGGCCCCCCCTTTCTGCTGCTGCAGGCCGCGATGGTGCTTGCGACGTCAACGGTATCAACCCTATTGATCTTATTGTTTGGAGCGATTGGCTCCGGAGCCGCCCTTCTATTTTTTATCGCTTTCCGTATCCTGTTTGTATTTTTGGAGTTTACGGTCGTCACGGACCGCGTTCCTTTTGATGCCGCCTTTCGCCGTGCCTTTCGATCCTTAAAGCAGCACTGGCCCGCCTCCGTCGCAATGGCCGCCGTGATTTTGGTTGTTTCGGGCCTGGCAAGCCTGGCAGCCAACTTGTTCGCCGCTCCGGTTCAGCTTGTGCTGATCCTGATCGTTTACGATACGATGATGTCCGTGCTGCTTTTGGCGCTGATGCTCACCTATCAAGAGGCTAGAAGATATGAAGGATGAGCTTCGTCAGCCAACTTGACGGCGATAAATCGAAAAGCCCGATTCCGATTCCGGATGCGGGCTTTTTTACAGTTACTTATTTACGGCCAATACTTAAACTTTAAAGATTCATGCGGCTTCATTACTTCCCTTTCGAGGATTTTGCCTCCTGAATCGCTTTTTCCGCTTTTTCCGTTTGCGTTCTCAGAAACTTCTGAATGTCCATGTCCGACTGCAAAAACTCCTTGATCGCGTCATCCAGCTTCACGTAGGAATCCCATGAGCTGCTTTTGGCCGGCGGCGGCGTGAAAGGATATTGGAAAAACGCGTTAATGTTTTTGCCTTCGTACCTTATATTGTCCTGAGCGAATTGCTCGTTAATCGTTTTATCCCCCGTGATTACAGACGGCGTTCCCGCCCGGGCAAGCGTTGCCTGATATTCGGGCGAAATGCTTTCAAGGATCCATTGGAATGCCGCTTCCTTGTGCTTGCTGAACGCATTGATCGCGAAAATCTGCGTGTTCGGCGAAGGCGCCGTATTTTCCTTGCCCGGAAACGTGGGTACGGGAACCATATCCATGTCCTGCTGGAATTCCTTCGCCTCTTCGTCGTTCCCCCCGAACCAGGTTAAATAACCATGCCAATCCACATGCATCGCGACGGTTTTATCGCTGAACCCGCTGACGTTTTCATCGTACATGCCCGGTACGCTATATATTTTTTTCAACAATTCCATATACTGCGTGAATTCCGGATTTTTGGATAACAGCACTTCGCCTGTATCGGGATCGGTTAAAGTGATGGACAGCTGCTTCAGGGGGAACGTATAGCTTCCAAGCTCCAATCCCCTGTAATGCACCCCGTTCCGTTCGGCGGTCATTTTTTTCGACATCTCGATCGCTTCATCCCACGTCATATGATCCGAAGGATATTCGACCCCGAACAGATCAAATATTTCCTTGTTGTAATGAAGACCGATGACGCCCATCTCCTGCGGAACGCCAACCAAACGACCCTCCCGGTCCCGCGACCGCACTTGGGCGAGTATGGCCGGGTCCACTTGGCTCAGATCGACTCCGTATTCTTTCACCATGTCATCCAGCGGATAAACCATCTCCAGTTCTTGAAGCGGTTCTTGGCCCGTAAACGCAAGCACGATATCCGGAACGATCTGCGAAGCGTTAAGCTCCTGCATATTTTCCACCGTGCCGTTCCAATCGACATGCGTCACCTTGATATGAGGCAGCTTTTCCTTCATATAATTGCCAATGCGGGAATTAAAGTAATCCTCGCCCCAAGGCGTGGCTACAAGCAGTTCGACCGGATCTTCCGGAAACGTCTTCACGGGAGCCTGCTCCTCAGGCTCCGCTTGTTCTACTTCCGTCTGTGGCTTCGGCTCAGGAACGGCTTCCTGTTTCGTTGCGCCGGTGCAAGCGGAGATCATAAGCAACAGCAGCAAACCGATCAGCCCATGCACCCAAGATTGCTTTTGGCCCACTCGTATTCCCCCTCATCCGCAAGGTATATTGGAAGGCTTTTGCATCGCATCAGTTCTGCTGTTTCTTCTCCTTCACGATGGCGGCGTAGTCCTCATCCATCTTCCGCAGGAACGTCTGAACGTCGTTGCCGGAAGTCAGGAACGGTTTCACTTGCGAACCGACATAATTGGTTCCGTAAAGCAAAATATCCGGTCCATAAGGGCTATACAGCGCCGGTTTGGCCTGTTGCAGAGAATAGATGCCTTTAATATTGAATTCCCGTCCATTCAGCGTATCCCCGGCGAACTGCTCCAAGATGCTTTGATCCGAAGAGACGGAAGGAATGCCCGCACGGGTCATGCGGATTTGCTGTTCATCCGTCAGCAGGAATTCCAGCAGATCCATCGCTTCGTCAATATGTTTGCTGTGTTTGTTGACGGCGATCGTCAGCGGCAGCGTGGACGGCCCGACGCCCGGCAAATCCGGCCAGCTCGGGAAGCTCACCACGTCATAATCGAGTTCTTCCGGATAATAAGGGATGGTGTTTGCAATCAGTCCCAGACTCATCGCCACGTCGCCTTTTTTAAAGTCGTATTCGATGTCTGGCTCCCAGTTCCCCGGGATGCTTGCGATCCGCTTCGTTAAGTTCAGAAATTTCCCGAATGCCGGATTTTTCGAAAATTGGGGTTCGCCTGTTTGCGGATCCGTGCCATTGGCGGATAGCTGCGTCATCGCTTGGGACAAAGAGTTGGTCGCCAATCCCCGGTATTTCACGCCGTCCCTTTCCCCGGTAACTTTGCCGGCAAGGTCGATCACCTCGTCCCAGGTCATCCCGTCGACCGGATAATCCACGCCGAACTTGTCAAACACGGCTTTGTTGTAATGCAGCGCCACCGTCACGTCCTCGATGGGAACGCCGAGCAGCCTTCCTTTTCCTTCCGGATCCCGCGCCCGAAGCGCATCCATGATTCCCGGCCTGATGGCGTTGAAATCGAAGTTCCGTTCTTTCAGCATGTCATCCAGCGGCAGCAGCATATCCCTTTCCTTCAAAATGTCGAAGCCATCCGTCGTCAGAATCAAATCCGGCATCACATTTTGGGCGAACAATTCGTCAAAGGACGCGGCATCCGCGAATTTGCCTGTAGGTTCGATATCGACATTGGGGAATTTCTCCTTCGTTCCCGCAAGAATACGGCTTTCCACCTGTTCTTTGCTCCAAGGCGCCATGAAAATCAGCTTGATCGGCTCATTATTTTCTTTTTTCTCTTCAGGCTTCTGCTCCGCCGGTTGACTGGGGGCTTGCTTTGTATCCGCCGGGGGCTGCTCCTTTGTCGCCGTATCGTTTCCCGAACCTCCGGAGCCGCATCCCGTCAACATAAGCGCAAATGCAACAACTATCAAGAAAATAACATTTATCCGCTTTTTCATGACCGATTCATCCCTTCAACATGTATTCATCTTATACCCTTTGGCATTTCATGAACTTATGGAAATCGCTTTGGAACCTTGCAGCATTTTTTGGCCCGCATCCCCCCTTCTTCTGTCCCCTATTCCTGCAATGCCCAACGTTTCCGTACGGGCCCGAAGGCATTTGCAGCATGCACGTTATTCTACAAGTCCCGTACGCTCGACGCTTTCGACGAAATAACGCTGCGCAAAGAAGAAGATGAGAAGCGGCGGCAATAGCGCAAGGAAGCTGGCAGACATTTTGATGGCTTCCACCAATACAAGGGCGGTTTCTTCGTTCCCGAGCATGCTTGTAATGCTTGCATCCACCCGGGACATCTGGGTCGAAAGCGGCACTAACGGCGATTGCCCAAGAAACATTCGCGGATAATAGGTGTCGTTCCACGTCCACACGAAGGAGAACAGGGAAACGACGAGAATCGCGGGTTTGGCCAGCGGAAACATCACTTTCCAATAAAATTTGAAGCTGCTCGCGCCGTCGATTTTTCCCGCCTCCTCCAGTTCTTTCGGCTGCGTCGTATAAAACTGCCTGAAG
Organism: Paenibacillus sp. VCA1; assembly: GCF_031583795.1. Classification (NCBI taxonomy): domain Bacteria; kingdom Bacillati; phylum Bacillota; class Bacilli; order Caryophanales; family Paenibacillaceae; genus Paenibacillus; species Paenibacillus sp. VCA1. The sequence continues at coordinate 224,086 of NZ_JAVLSX010000006.1, forward strand.
ATGATGACAAATAACGCGCCTTTGATCCCGAAACCAAACAGGGAAGGCAGAACCAGCGAAAAAAGATGACCTTGCAGCCCCAGTTTTGTGTACATGATGATCATCGGCAGCACGATCACCTGCGGCGGAATGATAAACGTTACCGCAAGCAGCACCGTCAGCAGCTTTTTGAAAGGGAACTGCATTCGGGCCAAGGCATAACCCATCAATCCGCAGGCAATCACATGAAACAAGGCCACGACCGCGGAAATGCCGACGCTAACCGATAAGGATTGCACGTAATGAAGCGCCTGCCAGGCCGTTTTCAAGTGGCCAAAATAGACTTCATGGGGTACCCAAGTCACCGTCGGGTCGTTTAAGTCCTTCTCGTTCATCACCATTTTCACGAGCATTTTCAAAATGGGATTCAAATAAATGTAAGAGGTGACGATCAGAATCCAGTAAATAAACAGTTTGAACAATAATCCCCGGTTCACTTCCCGGCCGAGGATGACGTAACGAATCGTGTTCAAGCCGTCGCGTGCGACCCTTTTTTTCAGCGAAGACGTTTTGGTCTTTATCGCGTTCATTTTCCCAATCACTTCGGCCCCTCCTCTCTTGCGGGATCTGCATCACCGGTATCGGCGGCTGCGGTTCATTCTCAAAAACAGGAGCATGATCAAGCTCAGGAAGCAGGCGATAACGACGAAATAAATCCAGGCCAAAGCGCTGTTGTAGCCGTAGTTCCCGGTATTGATCAGCTCGATGATCGGGTTGTAAGGGAACGTGAACATATCGACCACCGTATAAATCAGGTTCAGCAAAATGAACGGGGACATGGCCGGCAGCGTAATCTTCCAGAACACCTCCCACGGAGAAGCGCCGTCGATCCGCGCGGACTCGTAACTCGATTTCGAGATCGTCTGTCTTCCCGCAAGGAAAATCAAAATCTGTACTCCGGAGTACCATAACACGAGCACGAACCGGTTCAGCACGTCCATCACGGGTTTCGTCCAGGAGCTGTCCCCCAAAAAATCAAGCAGGTATTCCCCGATCGAAAACCGTTCCAAAAAACCAAGCGTTCCTTCGCCCTGATTCACGAATTCCGTCAGCACGTACCCCGAAGTAAAAATGATCGGCAGGAAGAACACTACCCGAAACAAAATCCGCCCCGGAAAATTCTGATTGAGCATGATGGCGATAAATAACGAAAAGACGATGATGACGGGCACCATGATGACGATTTCCTGAAAAAACGGAATGAGATTATCGTAAAAGGCCGAGCTCCCGAACAGAATTTCCTTATAATATTTCAAGCCTTGAAAATCGTATTTGAGGCCCGTCGGCAGCACCGTCACCTTGTGCAAGCTCATATACAAGGAGAAAACAAGCGGAAACGCCATGAATAACAGGAAGCCGAGAATCCAGGGAGCGACAAACATCAGCGCTTCCAAATGCCGTGAAGTCCGAGCTTTGAGCTTGAATTTGCCCATCATGATCTCCCCCCATGAACGACGGCAAAGTCCTGGGCTTTGACCTCATACCCGTCCCCGTAATATGGCGATTCGTTGTAGTTCACGACGATCCGTTTCCCGTTGTCGTATGTCGTCTCGTAGACGCCCGCGGCCAGGGAGCGGTGGCCTACGATCATCCGGTCCTGCACGTCCCCAAGCGCTTCGTTGAACCGGCTGTACTGCTTTGCGATTTCTTCCGACCAATCTTTGTAATGCGTGCTGTAGTAGTTATAAAGCGAACGCGTCCCGATCAGATCTTGCGAAGCCGCAAAAGTCAGCATGAAACTCGGGATGGAGCCGTACTCCATGTTTTTCAGAAGATAGGTCGCATAGTTATCGGCGGTATTGGCAAAGACGGACGAATAAGGGATCAGTCCATGCAGCGCTATTTGCATAAATGGCACCGTCCCATCGACGAACAGATCGAAGGAATTTTCGATCGGCACGCCGTCCAAAGCGTCGACGTATTTCCAAGCATACGCGTTGGCGCTTTCCGCCCTGACGGAGCCCAGCGTTTGAACCGCCTGATCAAACAGCTGCTGCTGAATTCCTTTGGCTTCTTCCCGCGTTGCCTTGTGCCGCTCGTTAAAGTCGCTGTTCAACAGCGACCCCTGGCCGCCGCCCAGCGTTAACCCGTCCGTTCCGAGCTGCTTGAACTTGTCAAAGTCCTTCTCCAGCACCTCTTGCATGAAACGGGGGCTCACGAGCGTCGTCGCGGTCTCGTTTCTTCGTCCATATTTGATGACGACCGACCCCAGATCCTGCAATCCGTCCCGGCTGGAGCGGAATCCGTCGCGCCCTGTGTTGTTGAACGTGTACGAAGAGGCGTCCAGCGTCACGTCGTGGCCTTTGACATGGGCATATTCGATGAACTGCCGCATTCCGTCATTGGCTCCGATGCCTTTGTCGACCGGAAAATGCCCGCCGAAATCGCTGATGCCTCCCTTTTGCCAGCCGGCGTAGGTGATGGACATTTTCTTGACTCCGATCGCCGTCAGCTCATTGACGATCTCTTCCGCTTCCGATGTCGTCGTCAGTGCCTCGTAAGAATCCCACAGGAACCCTTTTTTGGAGTCGGCCCCAAGCAAATAGACCGGCAGACGGATGGAATCGCCATCCGGCGTCACCCGCTTCAAACCGTCTTCCTCCATCAGAACCTGGCGATAACGCGCGGCCATCCCGACGTAATCGGGTGAGTTTCCATCCAGGAAATAATACCGGATGGAACGGTCGCCTTGCGCGCGCTCTTTGTTGAACGTCTGAAATCCGTTTTGCTTGCGCTTATCGGTAGGCTGAAAAAACCGCTGCCGGTACGTAAACTCGGCCGTCGCCCAGTTATACTGGTTCATCGATTTGGACGGCGCCGCAAGCACGTTGGCATATTCCGCCCCGTCATGAATAACGGCCAAAAGTGCCTGATCACCGGCCTTGATGCCGAAAACGGGCATTCGAACGGGCTCACGAATCGAAAGGGACGGGTTGTTGTTGCTGAAGGCGTAATCCTCTCCGTATACCGCTTCAAAATAAAAATTGTTGTTAGGCGGCCGGTCCTTCCGGAACTGGATCAGCGTCCCCGGACCATCGGGTATCAAGAGGTAACCGTCCTCCCGGTCCGAAGTGTGGGCGCCGAGGAACGGATATAAGCGAAGTGCGGCAATGCGCGCGTTTTTATCCTTTTTTTTCGTGCGTGCCTCATATTCGGCCATCTCCTCGCTGCTTTTTCCGTCCTTAAAACCTTCCTCGATGATTTTCGTTTCCACGTAGTCATCCTTCAGACTCACTTCGATCGGAATGGCGAACCCGATGTCGGGCATGTTAAACGTCAACCGGAAGCCCGAATCCGTCAGCTCGAACCGCTCGATCGCCGCTTTCTGGTCCAGGACGTTCGTTTCCTTGATTTGGTCTTTTCGCACGTTAAATTCGACGTATTTGATGAATACCGGGGACTGCATATGCTTTTTCCAGGTGTTGGTGTTATCCTTGTCGTTCCAGCCGTAAGCATCCGGAAAAGACCTCCACGCTTGGCCGCTGCGTTTATCCTTTACTAGGAAATGCCCGGTTTTCGGGTCGACATACAGCCTGAGCTTGGCATTTTCGCTCGCGAGCCGAAAGGAGTCGTCGCCCGGAAACAGGGAACGGTAACTGTTTTTGGCCGTTTGGACGTTCGCGCCCCTCGCGGTTCTGGCGTCGGTCGTTGAACCCTCCTGTGCGTTCTTCGTTTGTTGGGGAGTTCCGGCTTTCGTCCCTGTTTCGGATTCCCGAACGTTTGCGGCATGGTCTTCCTGTTTCGCCTTCTTCTCCGAATCCGTTTTGTTCTCATTCGCTTGGCCCGGCTTCTCCGTCTCCGCGGCAATGGTGTACGTGACGATGCTTGCGCTTGTTATGGCCGCTAAAAGCGTCAGCACGAAAAGGCGTTTCCATTTCGCCGGCAACTGCATCACATCGACACCTCCTGGTATATGGTATAGAAGAAGTTTTGAAGCTCGGAAGACAGCCCCGCGATGATCGATAACAGCACCCAGGCGATCACCATCGCAAACGCCGTCAGAAGGATATTCCCTACCGTTTCGCCGACGCCGTAATTTTGAAGAGACTGTATCTTCCAGAAAAACAAACATCCGCACCAGATCAGCATGCCGGTCTGGAAAAAGCCGTAAATCGAAGATTCGCTGAGCGCCATCAAATTGGATACGGCCGCCAGCGGCAGCCCGAGGATAACGATTGGGAACAAGGCGTAAGAGCTGCCTACAAACACATCCTTAAAACGCGCCTCCCCTTGCCTGATGCTGCCGATCAAATAATTGCAGACGACCCATGTCAGCCAGGTGACCGCTCCGGTCAACAGGAAGCCGCTGCTTCGTTCGTTGCTGGGGACGGGCATGAAGGTAAAACTCGTGTAATATTCCTTCGCCAGAAGCACCAGCGTCACAAACAGAAGAAGAATGAATGCGCTCAGGTATCCGCCTTTTTGCGCATATCTGAGATCCGCAAACCCGTCGATCGGGTGTCTCAAAATGGTAAACGCATGCCGCAGCTGGGCCAAAAGCTTGTTTTTGCCCAAAAACCCCCGTAATTTTTTGCTCCCCTGCGCAATAAAACGCATCTTCTTCCTGCTGCGGTAAAATATCCAGATCAGAATGGCCGCTATGAACGCCGTATTGGCCAAAACGGAGAAATGGCGCTGGAACCACTGCAGACGCAGCTGCCAAAACGAGTCGGAATATCCGCTCACATCCCCCGACAGCTTGAACAGGCGAAGCGCTTCTTTATAATCCTCCTTGTAATAAGCCGCTTCCGCGAGTCCTTGATAAGCCGGCGAATACAATGCGTTTAACCTCAGAACCTCCCGCCAGACGGGCTCGCTTTCGGCATATTTTCCTTCCTGGGACAAGGTGGTCGCTTTATGAAGAAGCGTCCCGAATTCGGTCGGCTTCAGCACGTGGATCAGGTTTTGGGAATCGTCCAAAATGAACAGCTCGTTTTGGGAATTGGTATCCACCGCCACCGGGCTTTGGCTGATGCCAAGCTGCGGAGACCCGATCGTCACCGGTCCCGTCCAGAAAAAAAGCAGCTCCCCGTTCGGACCGTATTGCGTCACCGCATTGGATACTTTATCGATCGCGACCAGATTTCCGTTGCGGTCCACCGTAATATCGGTCAAGCCCGATTTTTGCACTTCCTGCTTCGAATCGGTTGTCTTTGTTTCCGCCGCCTGACCCCGGCTCCTGAACCGGGGCTCGATCCCGAACTTTTTGTCCTTCCATTGATTTTCGCCGCGGATATTCAGCTTTTTGACCTGTTCCTTATCCGTCGCGGACACCGTATAGATGAACCCCTGTTCGTCGATGTGGATATTGCGGATGGTCGAAGGCAGCGTGCGAACCTGGCGGCTGAGCTGCTCTTCGGTATAAAACAGCTTGCGTACGATGTCCATGAGGGATACTTCGGTCATATTGGTGCCGTAAAAGCCGTAAAAATTGCCTTCGGGATCCAGCTGGATCACCCCTTGATAACTTCCGTTGCTGATGACGTACATGAATCCTCTGGCGTCCACGACGAGATTCGTCGGTTCATAGTGGAAGGATTCATCGATGAAACGCGACTTCGGACGCCCATACTCCGCAAGCAGTTCGCCGCTTGGAGAGAGCTTCAGAATCCGTTTGTTTCCCGTATCGGCGACATAAATCATTCCATCCGGGGTCACGAACACGCCTTGCGGCGATTTCATGCCTTTGGCGGTAATTTCCCTCACGAATTCCCCGTCCCGGTTCAGGTGAACGATCCGGTTGTTGTCCGTATCCGCGATATAGATTTCGTCTTTGCCGTCGATAAACAGATCCTGCGGACGTTTCAGCGGCGAGTACTCCAGGCGTTCCGCGCCGTTTTGCGACATCGCTTTATAAATGTTGTCTCCCACGACCGTGGAAGGGTAATAGGCTGCCTGACTGGGAATCCTCCGATCGTAACCGTCCTTGCTGAAAGTCATGTAGGGCGGTTCCGCCGCAGCCAAGCCGGGAAACAAGATCGCGGTCAAGATGCAAAAAACCGTTAACAAAAAGACGAACCGTCGTTTGCCCCTTCTCTTTTCCATGTTTGAACCTCCGTTACCCTACTTGATGCCCGAATGGGCCATCGTCTGAATGACTTTCCGCTGCGACAGCAGGAAGATGATCAGGTTCGGCATAAAAATGATCAATGATGCCGCGGCTGCGACTCCTTGGCGCGCTACCGTATTCGCCAGATTGGATGTAAGCGATTCCACGTAAAACGGCAGCGTCTTCATCGCGTCGTCCTGCATAAAAAGCGCGGAAGTTTCCGAATTGCTCCATGCGGTTTGAAACGACAAGATCGTAATCGTCGCCATCGCCGGCGTGACGATCGGCAGGATCATCCGGACGAGCAGCTGCCACTCGGTTGCTCCGTCAAGCTTCGCCGCTTCCAGCAGCTCATCCGGCACTTGATCCATAAACTGCTTCAGCAAAAACACGCCGACGGGCAATGCAAGGATCGGCAGCACATGCCCCCAATAGGTGTTCATGATCCCCAAGGACTTGACGACGATATAACGCGGAATGCCCATCGTTTCCACGGAGATCATGATCGACAGCAGAATGACGCCGAATACGAACTTCCGCCCCGGGAACGGATGTTTTGCCAGCGGATAGGCGCACAAGGCTCCCAGGATGACCATGCCGACCGTTGAAAGCAACGTGACCACGATGCTGTTGAAAATAAACCGGGTCACCGGGAGAAACGTGTCCTGCGTCGCGTGAAGCAGGTCGGCAAAGTTCTGCGTCGTCGGCTCGCGGACGAAAAACGTCGGCGGAAACAGAAACAGCTCGTGCAGCGGCTTGAACGCATGGTTGAAAATAAAAACGAGGGGCAGAAGCATAAATACGGCAAGAAGCGTCAGCAGAACAAGCAAAAAGATTTGCGTTTTGTCCATGCTGCGGAAATCGCTCCGGTACAAAGACCATGATCTGGCCATGGATTGCCGCATTTTTTTCAGCAGCGTCATGCTATTCATCCTCCTTCGGCCCAAGCAGCATCCACAGGAATCGGCTTAGAAGGACGGTTAAAATGAGCAGAACGATCGAGATGGCGCTCGCGTAACCCAGCTCAAGCCTCGTAAAGCCGAAATCCTCGATATGATTCATGAATAGCTGTCCCGAATAATCCGGCGTCGGGTTCATCCCGGACAGCTGCGTTCCGATGCCGCCGGATTTTAACGTCCCGACGATCGCCATGACCGCGGCAAACAACATCTGCGGTTTCATCATCGGAACGGTAATGTACCAGATTTCCTGCAAGCGGCTGGAAATGCCGTCGATCCTCCCCGCTTCGTACAGCGTGCGGTCGACGTTCAGAATGCCCGCCAGAATGGCGAGGAATCCCAGACCCATGCTGGACCAGATCGACACGACGATCATGATGCCCAGCAGGTAGTCCTTATCGATCGTTAACAGCACGGGCTGATCGATAAACCCCCATTTCAGCAGGAAGCTGTTGATATAACCGGTACGATCCCCCGTAAACATAACCTGCCATACGACGACCATCGCAATCCCGCCCGTCAGGGAAGGCGCGTACATCGCAAGCGCGTACCAAACGCGAAGGGTGCCCGGAAGCTGGGCGATCAGCCACGCGAGGACAAAAGCCAGAATATATCCGATCGGCCCTACGAATAAGGCAAACTTGAAGGAATTCGGGATGACGTGCTGCAGGAAAATGACGTCCTGCGAAAATAAATTTTGATAATTCATCCACCCGGCCCACTTCGGGAACTCGATCGAGTTGAAATACGTAAAACTGAGGGCGACTCCCGTAATAACCGGAATGATAATAAATAAACTGAACACGATGAGGAATGGCGCGATAAAGAGATAGGAAAGCCGGAACTTCCATATTTCTCTCATCTTGTCCTGCAGCATCCGGCCGAGCTGACCCTTCAGCTTCGGGTTTCGCGCCGCCGCCGGCTGCCGGACGACCCGGGTCGCTTCATTCGACAAGCTGATCCACTCCTTCCCATGGTTTATCCATATGCGGAAGATCCAGCGACTTCAGCGCTTCGCCGTTCGGCCCCGCGATCCCGAACTCCTGCTGCTTCCGCGCGAGCTCGCGGTTGATTTCCTTGATCGCTTTTTCGAGCGAAATGCGGGGATTTTCCGCGTCCACGACCGTCCGGTTCCAGGCGAACCCGATCTCGCGGTCGGTCATATACCCGCCCGGGACTTGAGGAACTTCCTTGGTCCACTGCCACTGCTCCAGAATGACGTTCAAGTCCTGCGGCTTCCACGGCATTTGCGCGAAAGCCCGCACATTGGCCGTATTCCAGCGGAACGTTTCACCGTAATACTGCTCTAGATTGAGCCCAAACTCCGTTTGAACCTCGGCAGACATATACCACTGGAGGAATTTCCAGGCATCCTGCTGCTTTTCAGGCACGGTGCTCTTGAACAGCATGGCGTTGGTCGGATTGGCGCCCCCTGACCAGCGCACCACGCTACCGTCTTCCCGCTTCGTCCCCGGAATCGGGGCGATCGCCCAATCGTTGGCGATTTCCGGCGCAGCCACGAGCAGCTGGATGTACATATTAAAATCGGAAATGCCGATCGGAATGTCCCCGCGCCGGAACTGGTTGTAGAAGCTCTGCACGACGCGCTCCAGCCCTTGAACGTTGTAGAAATCCGTCCACATTTTGTACGATTTGAACGCATCCGGCGTATCCAGCCCGGTTTTTAAGCCGTTCGCCGTATAAAGATTGACGTTGTTCTGGAACAGAATCGGCGTATAATCCACGGGGTCCATGTAGAAGTTGTAATGATTTTGCAGCAGCGTCGGCAGGGCCGTGTAAACGTCGTCCCACGTATCCGGCACCTTCAAGCCCAACTGATCCAGAATGTCTTTTCGGTAAAACAAAACTTTGAACCTTACCGTTTCCGGCACCCCGTAATAACCGCCGTCATAATACAGCGGCTGCAGCATGCCCGGATTAAACGAAGAGAAAAACTCATCCGCGCCGGGAAGCTTGCTTAAATCAAGCGCCGCATTGCGCAGCGCCATATCGAACGGAACGTTGGCCGGGACCCCCAAAGCGACGTCGGGCATCATGCCGGACGCATTGGCAAGCGTGAGCATTTGCGGATTCTGGATCATGTTGATATGTACCTTGATCCCCGTCTCCGGCGTGAACCGGTCATTGACCAGGCGCTGCAGTTCGTCCACGTAGTCCCGTCCCCAAACCATCCAAACTTCGAGCACATTTTCGTCTTGGGCTTTCGTCGTCGAACCTTTTCCAAAAGAATAAAATAAGGATTGGAACATACCGCCCGTTTTTTGCCAAAAATTAGACGTCATGCCCGGCAATTGTTCGTCCAGAGGGGCAAGGAACAACTGGTCCAGCTGCAGCGGGCTATCCATCAGAAGGGATCGGTTCGATTCGAGCGATTCCTGCACCGAAGCGATGCGCTCCTTCGCATAAGGAATTTGGTTCGGTCTATTCAGGATGCTTTTCAGATCGGCGGCCCCGTTTTTCAGCATTTGCGCCACGTTATCTGTTTTCGGGTTGATGCCCTTCATTTGGTTTTGCAAGGAAACGAATTGTTCGCGGATCCGTTCCAGCCGTTCGATTAACCCCGGAATATCCTTTTCGACGTTCCAAACCCTGTATTTGTCTTCCCGGTTGCCGGTGGCCATCCGAAGCTCCAGCAAAATGGACCGCAGCTCTTTGGATATATGGTCCATCTCGATCATCATGGGCATATAAGGCTCGTAATGGGCTTCCATGGACAAGGTGTGTTTGCCTTTGGTTAGGTAAAAAGCAAACGGTTTGCCTTCCGAGTCCGCGAGCGTCATTCCTTTCCAATCCGAATCATAAGGGAATTGAACGTTTTTCATTTCCTGGAAAGGAATGCTGCCGTCGATATATAAACTGCGGAAAACCGCCATGTTTTTCATGCCGTTCTGATTGACCCGCATCGCCAGTTTATACAGCCCGGTCTCCGGCACGTCGATCGTCCAGTCGACCGATTGTCCGCCCTCCATCCACCTTGAGCCTCCCAACGTGTTGTAGGCGATGGAGCCGATCGATTTGGGATGCGACGCGGGATCGCGGTCATACACGTTTTGAATGGATGTCGAGTTTTTCTGATCGTAATGCTCCGCCTCGATGACGACCGGAGTGCCAACGCGAACCGCATCCGCCGGATATGTCGACTTGACTTCCGCATACGCTGGCAATTCTTCGGCAGGTTTGATCGTCATTTCGTGCAGCGCGACGGGCTGCTGCAGCACTTGCAGGCGGATCGTGTTTTTCCCCTGTTTCAAATGCCACTGGAGGGGAAGGGCGTACGCTCCGTTCGATTCCCGGAAAGCCGTCTTTTTCCAGCCGGGGACTTCTTCGACCTGGGCGCGCAGCTGATTTCCAGATTCGTCGTACCGTTCTCGCTCAACGTCCCGGTAGTAACGCTCCAGTACGATGGATCTCGCCTCGTTGAACGGGTATTCCCCGTTGACGAACACCGAAAGCAGCACGGGTTGGCGATTGCCTCCGTCGTTCACGGACAGCGGGTAATAATCGGCCCAAATCTCATACAGCCCTTCCCGGGCCACATCGACTTCGTACTCCACCCATCCGCGCTGGCCCGACCAGACAAGCGATTCGGGTTTCCCTTCGAACGTTTCGACTTTAAGGCCGGCATCGTCGGATTTGGCGGTGAACGCCGACGCACGCAGCGTTTGCTCGGATGTTCCCTTCGATATGCCCGCTTTTTGCCATGCTTGAAGCCGTTCCAAATAATAGGGTTCGATCGCCCCCTCTTGGCCTGCTTGCTCGACGTCTGATGCTTCCTTTTTTTGCTGGGATCCGGTCGGTTCGGCATATGCAGAAGGCTGATGACCGAAAGGTTGCGGCTTGATGAGGCTGATGGCTGCCGCCAGCAGCAAACCGACGATGATGGAGCGTTTTCTCCACTTATGCATGCTGTGTTTCACGTCTGCACCCCCTTATTTCGTCAGGAGCATTTCGGTATCTTTGTGGAAAAACAAAGCCTTATCCATATTGACCGCCGCGGTAACCAAACTCCCGTCATCGCAGCGGATGCCCTCGTTCGCGCGGATGACGAGCCGGCGATCCTGCTTGATGTCAATATGGTAATAACGGTCGGAGCCGACGAATTCATTGAACTGCAGGACACCTGTAACCAGGGATTTCGAGGAAGCCTCGATCCGGTGCGGTTCAAAGCTGATATGCTCGGGGCGTATCCCCAGGATAATCTCCCGGTCTGCCATATGGAGCGACCGCAATGTGCCGGCTTGCGCAGGCGGTACGGTCAAGTCAAAGCGGTTCGTATAAAACTGCAATTCCCCGTCCCGCTCCTGGAGCTTGCCTTTGATGAAATTCATCGGCGGATTCCCGATAAAGTTGGCCACGAACATATTCACGGGTTTGTTATAGATCACTTCCGGCGAATCGACTTGCTGGATAATTCCCCGGTTCATAACGACCACCCGATCCCCCATCGTCATCGCCTCGATCTGGTCATGGGTAACGTAAATCGTCGTCACTTCGATTTTGCGGTGCAAATTGATGATCTCCGAGCGCATCTGCACGCGCAGTTTGGCATCCAAATTCGAAAGCGGCTCATCCATGAGAAACACTTGCGGCGTCCGTACGATGGCCCGGCCTAACGCCACCCGTTGACGCTGTCCGCCGGACAGTTCCCTCGGCTTCCGATTCAAAAAATTTTCGATTTCAAGCACGCGGGCCGCCCTCTTCACGGCAAGGTCGATTTCATGTTTAGGCAGCTTCCGCAAGCGAAGGCCGAAGGCGATGTTCTCATACACGCTCATATTCGGATACAGCGCATAGTTTTGAAAAACCATGGAGATATCCCTGTCCTTTGGGGGAATATCGTTGACCAGCTTGTCGCCGATATAAATCTCGCCGTCGGATACGTCTTCCAAACCCGCCAGCATGCGCAGCGTCGTGGACTTTCCGCAGCCGGACGGACCCACCAGGACGATGAATTCCGTATCCTCCACGTTCAAATTGAAATCGCTTACAGCAATCTCTTTGTATTTTCCATATCGCTTGTAAACCTGATTGAATAGAATGTTGGCCACTGGCGATCCCTCCCGATTTATGCCCATTATAAGGGGGAGGCTGTTAATTTGGTGTTAATAAAGGTTTAAGCGATTATATTTTGGAACATAAAAAGGAAGCCGATTTCGGCTCCTCCAGTTCGGCTTATTCATTTGTTAACTTCTGATCGCCGTCTTCATCGTTAGACATGCCGCAGATCACGTCGGCCCTGCCTTCCCCTTTTTCATTCGCGTCAATTGCTTGCATTGCCCGCTGTAAATATTGAAACAACTCCGGGGTTAGCCCGTATTGAAGAACATTTTGTTTGCTTCCGGCATGATCGGCATGGAACGTATATGCGGCATTAATGATATCCGGATCATTGCCGGTTACGGTTTTCACAAAACGTTGCCAGTAGTCCGCCAGCGCTTTTACTTCGGGATCTTCTACCGGCAGCTTGTTGCTTCGGCATTTCTCCAACCGGGATATGAAGCTCCGCCACCCTTCCTTTAAATCCCGTTCCTCTTCGGGCGGAATCGATCGATAAACTTCTTTGATTTGCGCGATTTGTTCATCCGTTAGATAAAACCTCGTGTTCATCTGCATCATGACGACAATTTCGACAAGATCGCTTACGGACGGGGATTTTTGCGCGCGCAGCATGGTTTGGACTTCTTTCAGCGAATCGCAAAGCTTTTGCTGCCATTGCAGCATTTTCGTCGCCTTTTTCAATTGCAAATCAATCAAAAACAGCGGGTTCACGGAAACCGAATGCATCAGGTCCCGAATCTCTTCGAGACTGAATCCGAAATCTTTTAGCGCTATAATGTGGTATAACTTCTTGAGGTCTTCTTCGTCGTATAACCGGTGTCCGCCTTCCGTCATATGGCCGGGAATCAGCACCCCAATCTGATGGTAGTGATGCAGCGTTCGGACCGAAACGCCGACCATTTTAGCCAAATCGCCGATTTTCATGTACTCTTGTTCCATTGCGCATCTTATCCTTTCCCCATGAGAGCAAGCAAGTCCCTGCTGTTATATACGTATGTTTTGCCGCAGGTGCTGCATCCGATCTCGATTTCCTGGTTCTTGTCGATCGCCTGATTCAATTCTTCCATGCCCAATCCGAACAGCAAGCCGATCAAAGCATCTTTGGAACATCCGCAAAAAAGCCGCACGGTGCCAAATTCCATGACATCGGCGTCCGGGAACAACGTTTTTAATGTCTGTGGGTCCATTGGCAAGGACGCAGCCTTGAATTTCTCCCGGCTTTCATCCATCCGACTTGCCCACTTTTCGAACAACCCGTTTCCTGCAAACGGCAGCAGTTGAAACAGCATGCCGCGGCTAAAAGCGACGTTACCGTTTTTGTCCGTGCCATAATCATAACGAAAAAAAGTTTCCACCTGTTCGCTTTGCAAGAAAAAATGGGAGAAATCGTCCGTAATGTTGGCGTGCGGCATATCGACGGCACTGGTATACATCGCCCCCATTCCGATATCTTTCGTGATCCGGATCACGCCTTTGTCCCCGATCAGTTCCGGGATCGTCACGGGTTTTTGCTTGATGAATGTATCGCTGGCGTAACCCCTGACATTGCCCTCCGAATCAACATCGCAATGAATATATGCGGAAGGCACCGACGTGTCGATGCGGATGCTTAACCGCTGACCATCCTTCAGTAAACCGCAAACCAGACTCGATAGCGTAAAACTCGCAGCCAACGCTTCCGCGCATACGGGATGTATGGGACGCTCGCCGATCAGCTCGCGCATCATGAACGTGTTGTCCAGATACAAAATTCTGGCTTGTTTGTCCGTAGTCATCAATTTTGCAATTGTCGCTTTCATCTCTGGTGCTCCTTTCTTCTTTCGTACCATCATACAACCTAACGTTACGTCAGATTCAAGAGTGAATTTGATTGTTTATGGAATAGAGGTCTTGGAGCACCTGTTCAATCTTTCTTTTTTTGTTCTCAGCTGTTGACTTGGAGTTAACTCCAGCGATTAAAATACGGATAAAGGAGGCGACCCATTTGGTGTATACGATCCGGCAAGCTGCCGAAGTTACGGGCTTTAGCCCTGATACGCTGCGATATTACGAAAAGATCGGCTTGTTGAACTCTCCCAGTAGGGGGCCGGGCGATGTACGGCAATACAGTGATGATGACGTCAAGCAGTTGACGTCGATCCACTGTCTGAAGAAAACCGGATTATCCCTGGAAGATTTGAAGGAATTTATTCAGAATGGCGAATGTTATAAGAGTTCTTCCAATGTGTTAACCGATGAGGATCTTCGGAAAATATTAAGCCGCAGAGATATTCTTTCCAAGCATCTGGAAAACATGGAGCGCCAATATCAGGAGTTGAAAACCATCATCGACCGTACCAAAGCGAATTTGGAGTATTATAACGAAATACTGAATGAAGAACCAAAAACAGTCATGGAAAAGGAGTCTTTCAAATGAAAATCGCATCGATTGGTACAGGGAATATGGGCGGGACGTTAGGAAAACGATGGGCCGAAGCCGGTCATGAAGTGATGTTCGGATCACGCGAGCCCCACAGCGACCGCATTCGAACACTGCTTCAAGCCGCTGGATCAAAGGCTCAGGCGGGAACGGTGCAGGAAGCGATTGCTTTCGGCGATGTTATTTTGCTGGCCGTTATGTTTGACGAAGCCGAACGGATCCTAAGCACGGCTGGCGATCTAAGCGGCAAAATTCTCATCAACTGCACGAACCGCTTTGACGGAAAATCAGCGGATGCGGAGGTGCTTCGGCTTGCCCAAAACGCGCGCGTTGTAAGGGCTTTTCACACGCTGCCGTGGGAAGTGATCGCGAATCCTCAATTTGGGCAGATAAACGCGACCGCATTTCTGAGCGGAATGCATTCCGAAGCCAACGAGACCGTCGCCCAATTAATGCAGGAAATCAGCCTTGATCCGGTCGACGTAGGGGATTCGGTAAACATGGAAAAGATCGACGCCGCTATAGGCGCGCTTTGGGGCATTCTTTCGCCGCAGTTTGGGCGGGATTTCGGAATTCGGGTGTTGCGACGCGAGAGCATAGAGAACGAAAACGTCCGTTTACTTTCATAAAAGATTAGAAAAGACGATTGTAAGCTTTCATACCCGTTACCCTCATTGCTGAAATTTGCTGAAAAATTCCAACTTGACCGGCAACTTCCCACGCTCGAAATGCGTATATAAAATGAGTCGCCGGGATCGTTCCGTCTCATCATCATGCAAGACGATCCCGCGACTATCAGGCATACATCATTCTTATCCTTGAAAGGGTGCTTTACACATGAAGAAATTGACGGCATTATCCTTATCCATGGCGCTGTGCGCATCATTGACAACCGCTTCCCTCGCTGCAAGTTCCATCCCGGCGAAGGCCGAGGCAGCCAAAGAATGGGTGAAATTACCGAATCAAGCCTCTTATTACGGCGAGGTCAAAAACGGAATTCCGAACGGACGCGGAACCATTCAATGGGGCGAAGGAAAACAATATTCCGGCGAATTCGTCAACGGCAAACGCGAAGGCTCGGGAAAATATATTAACGAGTACGTTCAGGACGGCGAAAACCATAAAGTCGTATACTCCGGTACATGGAAACAAGACAAAATGAGCGGTCAAGGAACGTTGACCCACAAAGTAACCCAGGAAGACGGATCAGTCCGCTGGAACGAAATTCAAACCGGCACCTTCAGCGGCGGCGTACTTCAAACCGGTTACAACGTGATCCATGCGCTGGCGGACCCGGATTACAGCTTCACCTACAAAAGTCCGAATGAAACGTTGAACATTCTTAACAGCAACGTTAACATGAAAGCCATGTTTAAAAAAGGGCAAATGTTCAGCGCCGATTACCGCAGCGGCTCCGTTCACCACGCCTATAGCATATTCCCTGTGGATACCAAAGCGGAACAGCGCAAATACGATGCGGCCCTAAAATATTTCCAAAGCCATACCTCCAAATTCAATCCGATTTTGGACGAATTTGAGCGGTTGTCCAAGCAGCTGCCGCTGAAATAAATAGAGAATATAAACTTCAAGTTATGGGAAAAAAAGCCGTGCATTCATATGCGCGGCTTTTTTAGTTGATACGCAAATCACACCATAATACGGGTTATATATGCAACGATTGGATAACCTAACTTTCAGAAGGAGTTGATATGAATGGCAAAGCTTGTTGTCAAGCTGCTGGTTCACGGCGTAATGATTACGACCTTGGTTTATGTGCTGTCGAACGCCACGCTGATTTCCGCGCTGCTCGCTGCACTCGGTATAGGCATCGTTGCTTATTTGCTGGGTGATGTGATGATCCTGCCATTTACCGGAAATACCGTAGCGACCATCGCGGATGCAGGGTTGGTCTTTCTCATGTTATGGATCATTGCCGATGTGACCGGTTGGACGCTGAGCTTCTCCGAAATTTTGCTGATTGCGGTTTTGGCAGGGGTCTTTGAGTACGTTTACCATATCTGGCTTCTCCGGGACGATGCCGGAGTCCGTAGACAACGAGCGTAACAGCCGGCTGAAGGCCTTATGAGACAAAATAGTAATCGGATAAAGGGAAAACTGCGGCTAATTCATCCTCAGCAAATAAAAGCTGTGCCCGAACCGGGGCACAGCTTTTAGCGTTTTCTTATCGATATTCAAAATCCGTGTCCCGTTTTTACAGCTGCATCAGGATTTGCGGATCCTTGATTTTATGGTCTTCAGCCAGCAGCACCACTTTGGACAACACCTCGGCCGTTCTCGGATCCTCATCCAGAAACGGCAGGAACAACCGCCCGCGATGCTGGGAATGCACCGGAATAATGTTTAATGCTCCCTTTCCCTGCTTGAACGCAATGCCGCTGCCCAGATGGACCGCATATTCGCCGAGTTTGCCGGCAATGCGGGCATGGTTGCCGTCCAGCTTCACGTTGTCCAGCTTAAGCAGACGCAGCGACTCTTCCACGATGACTTTCCGCAGCTCGATGGTCGTCAAGCTGGCTTCCGGATCGACCCCTCCCACATGGGCCGTGCTGACAACTAAATCGATGTCGCGCATCGTTTCCGAGAATAAAATCGGCGGGATTCGGTCGACGGCGACGGGTTTATACGTCTTCCGGTCCAAAAACTCGACCGTTTCGAGTGTCGGCGCTTCGCTGTCCGCGGGCGAAAACCAGTCTGCCATTGCATAGACCGTCGCAATGATATTTTCCCGGTAATGCACCTTCTGCAGCCCGGAATCGTAACTGACCGTCCAGCCGCGTCCGCGCAGCAGCGCCACCGTTTTGCTCGGCTGCACCTGGTATCCCGCATATCGCCGCGATCCGGCATGTTCTTTCCGCTCATCTTCATTCACAAGATACAGCTCACGGAACACTTGCTTAAACGGCTGACGGATGCCGCGCTCGAACAAGTCGCGCTGATACACACCCCATTGCCCGCTGTCATACAGATCCACCGGATGGGCGATCGTAAGCTCATTGCTTTCCTCAAGCTTACAGGATTCGCCGCCGGGTTGCTCCAGACGGGATTCGCCATCCTGCCCCACAGCAAAATATCCTAGCCGATCCCCGGCTTTGAATACCAGGGTTTCAACCAGCGGCCGGATCACCGGATTGTGCGCAAGCGCCGCCAATTCTCCCGCCCGGAAGCGGCTTTCCTCTTCCATCGAACGCTCCAGCTCCCTTTTTGCCCGGCGGTACTGGTCGGTCAGCTCCGTTTTCGCTTCCTTCAACTGTTCTACATAACCGTGTTTCTTGAATTTCGCGGGCACCGATTTCAGTTTCTTGCCTTTGCTCGTGATTTCAAGCTCGGTTTTCCCTAACTCGTCGATGGCAAGCGACACGTACGTATCGGAATCGAGCGGCTGCGGTTCGAACAGGCTTCCCAACGTTTCGACCTTGCGTGCCTCCATATCCCAAGTCAACCGAATCACGTCGGCGTAACCCGCGCTGCGGGCAAGGTTGCCGAGCGCGATTTGGGCCGCGGTGCCTTCGCTGGCCCGACGCTGCGCGCCGAAATTCCGGCTTTGCTTGAGGAACAGCTGGATGAAATCATACCTTTCGCGCAAATCTCCCTCACGGTCGCTGCCCAGCGGAATCAGGCTGTAAGCCAGCAAATGGTCTTTGTTCCGCTTTTCCTCGACGGAGCGTTTCATGTCCTCCAGCCGCAGCCGCCCGAGCACAGCGTCCGAAAACAGCTGGGACCGACGGTGGTTGGCTCCGCCCGAAATGTATTTGGCGCAGTCGTACAGCAGCCGGAACCTTTCCTCGCCGAGCGTTCGATACGCCTCTTCGAACCATTTCACGTCAAAAGCCCCATCGTTGAACTCCTGCGGCGTGATCGGCGAATAATGGGCGACGACCGTTTCTTTTTCGGCCGAAAAGCTCTCGTTGATATGCGCATGGAAATACCATGCGGCGCTGCGCAGCCCTTCCCAGCCCAAATATTTGGCGACGATCTCGATCCATTGAGGCGCGTACATCGCGGCTTCGAGCAGGAGCTTGTCCGTGATGCCCGTTCCGGCAAGGAGCTGCTTCAGCTTGCCTTCGTCTTCTCCTTCGCGCGGATAACAAACCTTTAGCAGATGGCTGAACGATTCTTTTTTCGTCGGGTCACCATAGCTGTAGATGTACCCGCGGACAAACGTTTCCCCGTCCAGGCTCGTCAAAATCCGGACAAAAGGCTCCATGCCGTAAATCCGCTGGAAGGACATCGTATACGCGCTTGCTTCCGTTTTTAGGTCGCCGCGCCCCAGCTCGATCTCCAGCAGTCGCGAAACGATCCGTTCCCGCAGCATGGACAGCTTTTCGCTTCCGTTTACCATCGCATGCTGCGGCGAGGTTATTTCCCGCATATAACCGCGGACGTTTCGGCCAAACAGCTCCTTGCAAATCTCGTTTTCTCCGATGAGCCCATCGCGATAGGCCCTCAAAAAGTGGTTTGTATGAAGGATCGAATAATCCCCGTTTCCGTTTTCTTTTCTTGCCAGATCATATTGATATGCCGTCCGGAAGAAAGCCCGGAACGATTCCATGTCATGCACCCGGCTGCGCATGATCGCATACCAAGGATTTGCGGCGACATACAAAACCGGCCGGTCCTGTTCCGGCAGCCGCCTGAAATCGCTCTCCAGCGTTTTTCGCAAGGCGGATTCGGCAAGCCCGTACGTTTCGCTGCGCTCGCTGTCGCCGAAATAAGCGGCCACCAGCGTCTCCACTTGCTCCCTGTAGCGCAATCCCGCCATGATTTCCTGGATTTTCAGGATTTGCCCGAGAGGAATGGTTTGTTCCAGATACTCCTTCCGCCGGCCTTCCAGCAGCAGAGTTTTTCTTAATGGATCGTAGTCGAATGCGCCGGAAAAGTAGCTGTAATACGAATACAGCGTCTTCGTGATATCCTTCAGCAAGATACAGTAATAGAGCTCCATCAGCTCGCTTGATGTCAAGCCGTTTTCCTCGGAATAACGCCGCCACGTTTCCGCCAGCGGATACTGCTCCAACCAGCCTAGTCGGGCAAAATCGTCGGCATCCAGCGGTTCTTGGCGCGGGGCGTACGTCAATGGACTTAACGTGACCCCGATGAGTCTCGTATCTCGCTGGCCGCCGTAATATACAACATCGTATTCGGTATCGCGGTGCTCATGCACAAGATCGTTCAGGCCCCGAAGAAACGCGCCGGCGCGTTCTTCCGAAAGCGAAAAAAGCTGCCCCAGGCTAAAGGAAGAAGTGTCCGGCCGCTCCAGAAGCCATGCCTCGGTTTCCTTCGGGTTATACAGACCAAAACCTTCTTCCTCCGTATATCCCCGCTGCTGCTGCAGCTTGTCCAAAAGCTGCTTCTCTTTGGGCGTCGGGCTCGCGATCACCCCGGCTAAAGGCTGAAGCGACTCGTATGCTTCCGTTCGTTCCCGATCCTCTTTTAACTCCGTCAGCAGTTCCAATCCGGCGAGGCGCTGGAGTTCGCCTTTGGACTTCAGCAGCCGCTCGAGGCTTGAAGCAAGCGATCCGTTCGGTTGTTGCAAAAGAATTGCGATGGCGCTTTGGCGCAGCGACCCCGTTTTCAGCTTCAGCAAACCTTCGACTAGAAGCAGCTCTTCCTCGTTCAGCGTCAGCTTTTTCACCTGGCGGAGCGCATTTTCGCGGTTGGTCATGCTTTTATCGGTCAACGATGAAAATATAAATTCACGCTGCTTTGCCGATTCCGGATTTCCCGTAAAATAGTTAATGAGATCGCCCCGCAAATCCGGGCCCATTTGCCCGCTAAAGCCGATCAGCTCGGCGATCCATGTTTCGTCCATATCGTAGGCTGCCAAATACATCATTTTATGCAGAACCAAGTCGCTCGAATAATGGAAACCGGTAAAATCGAGCACGCCGGATGCGCCGGATTTTTCTTTCACCGGGACCCGCTCCAAAATGGCTTTGAACCGCTCGTATTCCAACGTCCGCGTTTTTTTGTCTTCCAGAACCGGCGTGCGGTTGACTTTCAAAAGACGGTCCTCGATTCCGCCGACCTGCCACTCATATGCATAATCGTATGCGTAGTTCCGCAGCACCCAATACAGCAGCTCCGGATCGGTTTCATCCAGGCATTCCCGGGCAATGGCGAACTTGACCGCGTCGTTTTGGCTGTTCGCCAACACGTACTGGGCCACGATTTTTTGATACCGTTCTCCGGTAACCATCAAATGCCTGATTCGTTCCGGCAAATCCTCTTCCTCATGAACGGCTGCCGCCCACAAGCTCAAATAAACCTGGTTCGCATTCGGGGAAGCCAACCATTCATCGCGCTGCTTCTCGTCGGTTAGTGCCCTGTATGCCTGTTCGAGAAGTTGGCCCGCCACGCGCTGATTGGCCGTCTTAAGCCCCATGCCTGTCCAGGTGCCGAGCGCGCGGACGATGGAGCTGTACCGGATGAGTCCCTGGTCCAGTATGACCTTCAGCAGATGCAAATTAGCCTCAAGCGTGCCCGCATCCATCTGCTCGGCAACGGCCTGGCGCAATCCTTCCTGCAAACGGGCGGCGACCAGAAGCTCGCCGATCATGGCGTAAAGTTCCTTGCGGTGACTCATCAGAATACCCTTGATCATCTCGGGTTTCAGAAGCGCGGTCTGGTTTTCGCCGAAAATGATCTCTCTCAGCGCCTCTTCCGCCCATCCGTCGCCTTGATCCAGCTCGTATGCGATCAAATCCGGGATCACGCGGTTGATCCAATAGATGCGGTCAAATTTGTAGTCCGGTTTCGTCAAATAATCCCGCAGCGAAAAACGCAGCGCTTCTGCGGCAAACAAATGGTTTAGTTTGAAGATCAGGGTGCGGAAATGCACTTCAAGATTGCTGGTACGATACGGCCTGCGGTAATATCCGACGGCATAAGGATACTCGGCCGTATGCTCGGCTATGTACTGGACGATATCCGCGGTTTTCCCGCCCGCCAATATCGAAACGGCTTCCGAAATTGGAGCAAAAAAAGATGGGCCTCGGGTATCGTTCAGTTTTTTCAGGTGATGAAGCACCGCTGTGTATTCGCTGCTCTCCATATCGAAATGAGGCTCGCGGCACAGGCGATAGAGATTTACAGCTAGCTCGTTCCCTTCGTTTCCGGCCTCTTTGGCCCTATCTTCCATTTCCTCCCAGAACGTTTCATCTGGATTTTTGTTTGGCATCGTTTCTCCTCCCTCTCTTTTACCACATGCCGCCTGCAAGCATGGTGAACCGCATGAATACGATATGGTCGCCTTCCTCCAGCGTCAGCGGGTTGTCCAAGTCTTCTGCTTCCGTTTCGTTCACGAATACCCGGTAAAGACCGTCTTCAAAAGCGGCCTTCGCAGCCTCGATCGCCCGCTTGTCATTCGGCAGCCGATCGTCGTAAATCGCGCCGAAACCAACCTTGCCAAGCTCGGCCCGCTCCCCGATCTCCGCTTCCGTCAAATAGGGAATGAGGCTTTTACCGGACTGCCGGCCCTTAAACGACTGCAGGCTGTGTTCCACGACGGCGGCAATCAGCTCTCGGAGAGTATTCGGTACGACAGAAAGCTCGATTTCCTGCATCATGAGCTCTTTGCGTTTTCCCGTCTTTTTAACCTTTGCATAAATCTTCATTTTTTCCCCGCTCCATCCGTTTTGTTCTTACCATGCCGACACTCCCTGTCATTCCTTGGAATCTGAAATGGTACCTCTAACTTTGCTGATACGTTGTCGCCGTCAATTTGTGCTGTGGGCAAACGAACATGTAATAGATGCCTTCCCCGTACTCCTCCAGTTCCGCCAGGTCCAGTTGGCCGATAAAAAGCATGCTGCGCCCGCAGCAGGGGCAGGAAGGATATTCCGCATCCTGAATCCAGCTTGGGTGACCTCCGAGTTGGGACCCGGCCTGGGATAATCCCCAAATAGACGAATAATACGCGGAACGCGGCTCGCAAGATAATGCCAGGTTTGAACCCCATCTCGGATACTCGTCGTTCATTTCTTCCGGAGCAATGTCCCCTAAATATCGCGGCTTCCGGTTATATGTACTCCATGCCGTTTTTCCATTGCTGTCGCAATCCATATAAACCACGCCAAAACAGCCGCAATTCATGCAGGTATCCACCTGCAGGCGGTCCCAAAACCGTTTTAAATGCGCCAGCGAAGGATGCGTAGTCCGGACGTTCATCAGCGTGGTCAACTTCCCTCCGCACCATGGGCAATCCGCCCCGCTTAATTTCAGAAATTCGCCACTGGTTTTTACGGAGTCGGGTGCCGCGGATTCTCCCGTTTGGCGTATAGCATAGCTTCGGCCATAAACCAAGTTCCTTCGTTTCCCGTCAGCGTCAAGCTCCCAGCCTGCATAAAGCGAATAGCTTTCGGGCGGGACGTAAAGCCGCTCCGCCCATACCGGCCGGTTCATGCGCCATGACCGGAACTTTCCAGCCACTTGCTCATCGCCAATCCATCCCAGCACAAGCAAAATTTCATTCCGGTGTTCATCGTCCGATTCCACCCGCTCAATCAGTCTGTCGCGGACAACGGGCCCGGCATCCTTATACAATATTTCGGGGTCGTATATGCCGTGCTCCATCAAGACCGGCAGGCATTTCCCGATATTTTCGTTTCTGTAGCATACCAGCGAGGCGAGGATGTCGCGGCACGTCTCTTCATCGCCCGCCTTCAACAGGCCGAGTGCATGTTCCAGCATTTTTTCGGCGTCTTCCGGCGATAAAGAAACATAGACTTCTTCCTCGCGGAGCGGATAAGGTACGTATTGGACGAGCGGATCGCTATGTTTCGGCGTATGCATCATTTTGAGAATATCCACCGGATCGGTCAGGTTCTCGTAAAGATTCACCGTTTTGCGATGCTTCTCTATGTAAGCCTGCCGTTCTTTCCGCTGCTGTTCCTGACGGCAGGGCATGCAGTATCCGCCCGTTTTGGCCGCCGTGGCAGGCAATATCGTGGCCTTGCAGCCTACGCTTTGGCATGGAATCCGTTCCGTCATCGCTTGTCCCCCCGATTCTATGAAACTCGTCATAACGTCTATGTCATTTGCGCTCCGCTGCAGCCTGCCAAGCTTCTTCTACGGGAATCGGCGTCTTGCTGCTCGTTTCCCCGCTTCCTTCCCGCGACCACAGCGGCGGATAATAGGCAAACACCTGGCCGGCCCCAAGCTGCCGAACCGCCTCCTGCCAGCCCTCCCAACGGAACGTTTCGTAAAACAAGCGTAAATCCCCTGCGGCGAGCCAGCTTAAAAATCCGGAATAAGCCAGCTCCGTTGACTCCCATTCCAGCGTATCCGGCGCAAAATAGTAGACATGGCCGGAACGCCCGAACCTCCCGGTATCCAGTGCGAAAAAACCGCCTGCAGCATCGTAAGCCACAAGCAGCACGCTTTCAAGAGGCTCCGTCACGGCTTCCTCTAGCAGTCCGTTCCAAAAGGTCAAGCTGCCGTGGATTCCGGCTCCGCCCGCCCCGAGCAGCTTGATCCAGCCGTGGTCGAACAAGATTCCCCCTGTTCGGTAGGCAACGGACCCCAAATACGATCTCGTGCTGACCTGAAGCCGATACAGTGCGTCTTCGGCGGCAGCCGGTTCGTTCGGCACGATCGCATAGGGATTGCCGCCCTTTTCAAGCATCTCGCTCACTTCGGCCCATGCATCGTTTTCGTTGTCGATCAAATCTTTTACGGATAACGCGCGCATCATTCCCCCCCTTTCTTTATCGCTTCTTGGTAACGTCAATCCCCTAGCCCGGCCTGCTCAGGATCGGCGGTAAGGGTCCAATATTTTTTTCAGCATCCCTTTGACCTGCAACAGGGAAGACGGAAGCTCGCGTTCGACCTGTTCCATCGATGTGAACGGAAAATGTTCCAGCAGTCCCTTCACGTTGGAACGGATATCATCTTTGTTCGTTTTATGCTGCTGCAAAAGCTTTTCAAAAGCCGGGAGCAGCCTTCGGTCTGTGACCCCCCGGAGCGCCTGCAATGCCGTATGCTGAACCCGGGGTTCGACGTCTTCCAGCGCCGTCAAAAAGGCTTCGAGGTAGTCGGCTTTGGCCTTCGAGTGGCCAGCCTGATACAAGGCCTGTATCCGAAACTCCTTGTCCGGGTGAGTAAAAAAAGGCAGCAGCAGCGGCAGCATTTCCGCACCAGAGTCGCTCAAAACCATGGTTATAAACCGAAACGACCGCTCGTCCGTCTCGCTTGGCAGCATTGCAATCAGTTCTTTGTTAAAGCTCGCGTCCCCTTTCGGCATATACCATTTGATCAGCTGCTGCGCATTCAGTCTGCATTCCGCGTCGCCGCTCCCAAGCATCTCCCGCAAAAGCGCCTCGGCGCGGCCGAATTTGAATTTAGCCAGAACATGAAGCGCAGCATGCCCGACATTCTCCGACGCCTCGGCACGGACGCTGCATATAAAGTCGGCGGTTTCATCCGTGATCGCCCGCAGCTTCAGCATGCCTTCGAGCGCTTCGATTTGAACGGCTTCGGAAGACTGCGAGCGGTACAGTTCCGTTAATACCCGTTCGTCTCCGGCGCGCCGAAGGCCGAACCATGCGCTTTCATATCCGGCGATAACCTCATCAAGCCAGCGTTCGTACCAATCCAGAAAATGGTCCTCATATGTAAAAAAGGGCCTCGGATGGTCCAAATTCATATATACGACCTTTCCCCGGTATCCCCCGGTAACCACCAGCATCGTTTCATACGAACAGCCTTGCTCGCCGATATTCAGCAGCCCGTGATAGATTTCAGACTCGCACTCGCTTTCTTCGTCCATCCCCGTCGTTTCTTCATCCATACCCTCATGCGCACCTTTTTCCGAAGCCTCTACGGGTGATTGCGGCCGCAGCGGAGATGGCAGCCCGATGCCGTCAAGCTCGATCGACTGTCTGGCACCCAGCGGATGTATGCCATAATACGGTCCCGCCCCGCCGTTACCGATTTCCGTCAAAAAAGCTGCATATTCTTCCGGCAGCCGAATGCCATGCGTTTTTTCGAACCGTTCCAGTTCTTCTCGTCTCAGCGGCTCATGGAGCCGATACTTATGAACGCGTGCTCCAAATACGGTGTTTTCCGCATCGGCCGCGGCCGCTTCCCCCAGTTTTCTGCGTATGCGATCGAGTTGTTCCGCGAACATATCATTCTCCCTTCTGCGGCCGATTTGACGCAGCTGCATTTTTACAATCCTCTTGCCTTCTTTAAAATGCCATATGCCGCTTTAATAGGGACTTAAAGCTTCTCGGCGATGTCTTTAATGCTCATCCCACGTTCGTTCATCGCTTTCACTTGCCGGGCCAGCTCGTCCTCTTGATGTTGTCCGTAGCGGTAAGCGGGTTCCAGCAGCATTTTCCATATATCGCCATCCGCATATTCGTCGGCGTTCGAAATGGCATGAACCACCCCGTTCAATTCATCGCAGGTAACCTGCAAACCCGATTCCCCGTTCGTTTTCAGAGAAAGAAACCGACTGATGCGGTTAACGCCTTCGATAAATTGTGCGACCGAACCCGCTATATAACTGCCGGCGCCCCAGTAGCCCAAACCATGCATGAGAACCGCCACCGGCTGCCCCGGTTCATCCGTTTCGATGATGATCGGATCGCCCGTCGTTGTCATATACCCGATCACGAGCCAGCCGTCTTGCCACGCGCCCTCTTCACCGGTGACCAGGGAATTTCCTTCCGGATCCATGGCATATCCGATTTGCTCGCGATCCAATTGCTCCGGGTCAAATATTTCAAAATCAATAAACTCGCAAATCTTTTCGCTTGCAGCCTTCAATGTCCTTAGCTGTTCCATTTGTAGAGGACTCATGTTCGTCATCGCACATCTCCCAACAATTCAATATGCGGGCGGGGACGCGACTTTTTCCCGCAGTCCTTTGGCAAGTTTGCTCCATCGGCCGCCTTCCGCGAAATTTTCCATTCATCCCCGTCCATGCCAAGCCAATATTCGGCATCCGTCAGCTCGTACATATCGAGCAGCGTGATGTCGGCAATGGCCGGATTTTCGAAGGCGGCGATCATCGGTTCCGGACCATCGTCCCAGTTATAGCCGTCGAGGACGGCATGGAGAAGTACGGACGAGGATAACTGTCGGATTCGACCGCACATGTCTTCGAGCGATTCCAAGCACAAAATGCCGTCAACGATTTTCCGTTCTTGTTTATCCAAAGTTAGGCGCACCGCCCCTTTCGTATTCAGAAGCAGGTCCGCCATCGATTTGTCCAACCTCGCCGCATTCCATGCCGTGCCCATGCCGTGCAGAGAATCAAGCTTAGCCCCGAATTCGAGCAGCAGTTTGACGGTCTCCGTTTGCTTAAACTTCACCGCTTTTTTTAGTGCCGTATCGCCCAGCTTGTCTTCCGCTTCCAGATCCGAGCCCTTTTCCAGCAAAAGCCGAATTCCTTCGGGGGGCATCCGGTTGGTGATGCAAAGCATCAGCGGCGTTCTTCCGCGGGCGTCCCGTTCGTTCGGATCGAGCCGCTCCGCTGCCAAGCGGACGGCATCCACATCCTTGGATTTCCCGCCTCATTCCAGTTCATGGGCTTCTTCCTTTCAGCTTCATACCGTCAAAATGCGCAGCGGGCATGGCCGTCTTCATTAAGCTTGTTCCCGCTGAGAATGTCCTCGGCGTTACCGATACCACGCGAGCAGCCGTTCCAGCTTGTCCTTCAGGGGAGGAGACGCTTTTTTGACCGCCTGCGCGAGTTTGCTTGAGCTGCCGAATATCCGGTACAGTACCGTTTCCCGCCGAGCGTCTTCTTTTGCTTCAAGCTCGGCCAAAAGCGCGTCCGCCAATTCCGGGCGGTCGATCGGGATATTTTTGGCGGGTTTCGCCGACTCGCCGCTGCCCAGCAGGATCGACACCAATACCGGCATCCGTTCGGCCGAGAGCCCATGGGCTTCGATAAAAGCATCCGCATAATCGTCCTGCATCGACTGATGCTCGGAATCGACAAGCTCCATATATTTTTCAACTAAAGGGAAATAGGCATCGCTGTATAATCCAAGCCCAAAAACGGCATAGGTTCCCGGCATGACCGACTTCTCGCCCGGCTCCACGTCACGGTACCAAGCAAATTCCTCCATCGCCAGCTCCGCATATGCCGCGAGCCGCGGGTAAAGCGAAGGATAGCGAAGCGCATTGCCGAAAAATTGATGCTGCTGGGATTTCGCCAGTTTTTTCAGGGGCAGGTAATGCTTCTCTTTGCTCTTGAACGCCAGCTTGTACCCTTTCGGAAACCTTTGCTTCAGCAAGTCGATGATGTAGTCCAGCGCCTCCCCGTAGGCCGCTTCTTCTTCGGAAAGAATGCGGACGTCGATGGTCTGCAAAATATCGTTCGCTTTCCCTTGGAACATGCTGCCCTTGCGCAAGCTTTCGAACCGGCCGCTGCCTTCGTTCAAAAACCTTTCCGCCTTTTCCGAACCGAGCCGTGCGGCCAGCTCAAGATATTGCTGCCGGGTATCCGGTTCTTTGATCCCGATTTCCTGCGCAGCATAAATAAAAAACTCCAGTTCGCCGGATCGCGGCTCTTCTCTCTCTCCCGCTTCCTTCAACGCCCAATCCAATCCAAAGTTTCCGGTTCGATGAAAATAACGGGGCAAAAAGCGCTCCTCCGCCCAGCCTCTAAACGCTGAAGCGCATTCGGATTCCCATCCTTCGGCCCGTTCGCGGTTTGAGCGCAGCTTCTCGCTGAGACGGCGAATGAGCGGATCGACTTTTTCTTGTTTTTGCTCGAAAACATCCGGATTCATAAGGAGGCGCGCAAAGAAAAATTCATCCTCCCGAGCGGGAAGCACCGGAAGATCGGACATGATTTTGGTTTGAATGAAGGTTTCCAACCGCTGCTTGAGCTCTAGCCGTTTCGCCTCATTTCGTAACACCCGGGAGTGCCGGAGCACGGATTCGCCGCGATCAAACTCGAATACCAGTTCCAAGCGGTAGTCAAAAAAACGGGGATCATAAGGTCCGTCCAAAAAAATCCGGTTCATCCGCTCCAACAATGCAGGGAAAAATTCGTTTGCAAGAACCTCGTCCGTCAGCTCTTCGACATAAGGCCCTGCCTCAAATTTGTAAGAATCGTCGCTCCAATCGAACGGTTCGTACACATCGATATGGAATTGTCCGTATCCTCCGCCCAGCTTCGGCTTTCGCCACGCGACCCTCAAGTAGTCGTTGATTCCCGCCTGCAGCTTTCTGCCCTTCGGCAGCTCCCCGATTCTTTCATTTTCTTTCTCGTAAATATCCGTTATTTGTTGCCATACATCCTGCAAAAAGGCTTCGGCAGCCTGGTTCAACGTTCCAACCTCCTTTAAAATAGCAGCGTTTCATGCTCTACGACGATATCGGAAACTTCACCGCTACTAATGATAAAAGCTCTATGCAAAAACAGACCCGGCAGATCGCTGCAACGGCGCGGCGTTCAGGCGTTGTCCCCTGGACCGGGGAGTTCTGCTTGTCCCTTGCTCCCGCTAACCGATCGTCTCCACCACGTTTCCGTCCTGGTCCTTGATGTAGGTTTTCACGATTTGAATCTCGGCGCCTTTTAGTGCCGGAAGCTTGAACGTGCTTTCTTTCGGAAGCAAATTTCGGCTAAAATCCGTTACGGCTTCTTCATTCAGCGAAATGCGGGCCTCCCCTTCTTCAAACACGCACGCGGCCTGTTCGCCCGGTTCAAGCACAACCCTGACGTCCGGCCCCACCAAGGTTAAGCTTTTCCCTTTCAAAATCCGTCCGCGAAGCAGCTTTCCGACGATACCGGCTTGCTTCGCTCCCAGAGAAAGCACCGAAGGCGTTTTGCTGAACAGTCCCTTTTTGCCCGGGGTCCAAGCCAATTGATCAACAAACAAAAAGCCGGTGTTCGATCCTTCTTCTTCCATTCCTTTCTCCACGGCTTCCGAGACGGCGGGAATCCGGAGAAGCGACTCCCGTTCCAAATCGGTGATGTATTGCGGGATATACGGAAGTCCCGTAGAGAGCACCCCCAGCGTATTCCAGGTTTGCATGGACTCGAGCTCATCCTTCGTAATTCCGACCATCTGAATAAATTCCAAGTTTCCGTTTGGTGTCTCGATAATGGCTGGAAGCTCCGGATCATGGACAAAAGCGAGCGCTGTGAGCTGCGTGTCGGAACCGAGGCAGATCGGGCCGTTTGCGTCCAAATAATCCCCGGACCTGAATACGTTGCCTGTATTAAACACGTATCGGCCCATGTTTTGCAGCAGGTTCAAAGCCCAAGCCGGCGGTTCTTCCTCTTCCGGGCTCCGGGCGAGGCGAAACGTTAATTCGAACCCGTATCCGCTGATTTCCGCGTCTTCCGATTCCTTTTCATACAGCTCCGAAAAGCCGTAAGTCACCACATGCCAATGCGGAACGGGCGTCTCGCTTTGATAGGCGCTGATTCCCTGCAGAGGGTCCTGCCCTCCGAGCATATAGGGAAGAATCGTTCCGTAATGCTTGGGTTCCTGCTCCCCGTAAATTTTCGTAAATTGCTGTTCGATGGCATCCCAGCCGGGTGCATTTGTTTCTTCGCTCATTCGTGACATCCTCCCACGTTCTTTCTTTTAATTGCGTTGCAGTTTTTTCTTCGATCCGCTTCATTGTTTAAGCGCCCGGTCAGTGCGGACCCGCTCCCCTTGGCGGTGCATCAGCATCAGCAGGACGGAAACGGCAAACGCAGCCGAAACGATCCAAATCGGAATGCGCGGATCCAGTTCGTAAGCCCAGCCTCCGATAATGCCTGCAGGCGAAGTCAGCAGCAGGATCAGCACCGACAGCATGGAAAATACTTTGGCCCGTTTCTCGTCGTCGATCGCATTTTGTACGGCCGCTTCCAAATAAGGAGAGCTGATCATCAATCCGACGGCTGCGAATACGGTGCTTAATCCAATCCATGCCAGGTTGGAAGTCGGCAGAATGACCAGCATGACATTAGATAAGACGGATAACGCAAAACCCGCCATCATGGCCCGGTTTGTGGCATGTTCCGGGATTTTGGGCATAAGAAGCCACAACGTCAGCAGCATGATGACGGATGACACCGCCGGAAAAAGGGAGATCAACCCGCTGTTGACATGCAAGTAATCGGCCAGATACAGCGAGAGATACGTCGATTTCATCGTCGCTTGGAAATTGAACAGAATATAAATGCCAAAAATGATAAAAAGCGGTTTGCTGGCAAAAATATCGCGGACGGCCCCGCCGTAATCGATCAGGCTTTCTTTGAGGCCAAGCTCCCGCGTTTCCCGCATTTTTCGCCGGCCGATTTCCGTCTCGCGCGTCGTCAGATGCCGTCCGACGAACTGAAAGGTCATCATGAGAAACGCAAGCACATACATGATCCTGACGCCGGGCACGAGGCCAAAACGCTCTACAAGCAAACCGCCAAGCGGCGCAAACAGCCCGCCGATGACGCTAATAATCTGCAGCAGCGTAAAAACGTAGGTTCGGTCGGAAGGTTTCGTATCCTCCACCACCAAGCAATAAAACGCGACATGCGGCACCCGCTGAAAACCGTTCACAATCGCCGCTGCCACAAAAAACCATGCGTTTTGCGATACGGCCCATAACAACGTCGCCAATGTCCAGCTCAATAGATCGAAATACAAAATCGCCGATTTTCGTCCCATTCGGTCGGTTAGGTACCCGCTGATGAAAGAAGAAAACACTTGGACGACGAGGCCGATGGTGGTAATCCATCCGATGTTCGTCTCGGAAACGCCAAGGTTATGCATATAAAGCGTTGCATATGTACCAAACATGCTGTAAGGAATAAGAAAAAAGGGCTCGAACGCAAGGCATCCCCTGCTGTTCCCCTGCAAGCGGCTGAACCGTCGGCGCGACATACATTTCCTCCGAATCTTTGATGGTACCCATTCCTTTGATATGCTGATCAGGGCAATTTTCTTCGGGGCTTCTTCGGCTGCGGCGGTCTCCATGCCACCAGAATGCCCGCTTCTCCCAAAATCCTGTTGATCTCTTCGAGCTGCCCGGCTTCCACATCCCACATCCACAAATCTTCGCGGACCCGGCTTAAAATCCCATGTTTCGGATCAGACTGAATCCAGTCCCCAAGCGCGATTCCGCCGAGTTCGATCTTTAAGTGCTCCATATTCAACAGATTGCACGGATATGCCATCCGCAGCATTTTGTCGACATAACGCGCCTGTCCATTATACAAGCCCGGCGTTTCACGGTTGAACGCAGAGCCGTTTTCGGTTGCAAACATCGTTGTGAAGTTATATCCCGCCGCATAATAAAAGGCATCCGTCATGTCTTCGGCCGTATACAGAATGCCGTACGGAAAACGGACCCGCTTGGCGGTTTGCCTCATCCAACCCGTCAGCCTCCCGTAAATCCGATCGATCCCGATATCGCAATACGCGCCCATATGCGGGAAACTCCCGAATCCGTCCGTTTGGTATTCAAATGCGGCGTTCCAAGGGACCGTCCCCTGTTGGTTGTACAGCCAGAAGGCGGTTGCTTTCCCGCTTGCAAGCAGTGCTCTCAACTTTTCCAAGGACACTTCCATGATGTCATGGTCCCCTTCATGATCGCCGTTCTCGAGATATTCATAATAACCCGCACTCGTGATCCGAATGCCCGTCGATTCGAAAAAAGCGCATCCGATCTCAAGGGCTTCCAGCGGACCTATATGGTCCGTGTGATAAAAAGCCGCCCCCGTACACATGAGGCCATCTCCTTTCCAAGAGAGTTGCGATTCTTTGAATTTCCTATGTATGTTGCAGCTTCAATCGAAAGAAACGTTTCGATACTTGGTGCTCTTGGGTGAATGTCGCATTTTTTGGGTACCCCGTAAGGTTATGAAGCTATGAAACTAAAAAATCAGGAAATCGGAATCCCTATTGCCCATTGGAAGATGAATAGAAGGAAGGGGGTTCCATAGCCTGATTATGTATTAGTATATAACCTTTGCGCTGCTGCATCAATTTTCCGGACGTGAAACGGCTTTAAACAATGCTTTTGAACTAGAATGTTTAGTAGATTTCTCCTAACATTCGATTTTCCCTGTGCATGATGACGATAACCGAATAAACGTCTTTAGGCACGGAATTTTAAGGATTGCTCCCATCGTATGTATAGTACCGCCGGGTTTTTCTTCAACTCGGAAAATCTGTCGGACGAATTACATGATCAACACGCCTTTCTTTTCTTGAATTGTGAACCGCTTATCCCGTTGCTTGACCTAGCTGCTATTTTTACGGCGATGGGGCTAACCGATTGGGTTCGACCGGCTTGCTTAACCAATGCTCGTCGGTTTGCACGTGGTTTTTGCGGACGAATTTGGCCGCGCTTTGCTGAAAATCCTCGTATCGGAACGCGGACGCCAGCCTTACGACGTACCCTTCCTGCTCTCCGCCGCAGCGGGACAGCTTCGTGTAACAAGCTTTAGCCGCTTCTTCGCTCCATATCCCCCTGTACAATACCGGAACGGTCGATAGCCCAAGACGCGCCGCCCAGCTTTCCGTTTCGTCCCAGGAAAGGCATACGTTGCGCTCGTTCCATACCGAAAACAGCATGAAATACGAAGGCAATGATACATATTCAATCGAATGCTTGGCATATACGTTTTCCCCGCATAACCGGTAGCCCTCCGGTATCAAATACCGGATCCCGCCATGCAGCGTTTTGACAAAGTGCCGGGACGGATGATCCTTGCTGTCAAGGGATCTGGCATGGATGTCGTCGGGGTACATCGTCGTGTTTTCCCCATCCATTTTTTCGGTAATGACCACTTCGCGGCCCGCAAAATGATCGGTGTTCCGCAAAATTTTGTCATCGTCGGTATAGCTTCTCGACCATGGCAGATGCATCGTGCGCGGGTATTTTATTTTCATTTCGTTCACCTCCCGTCAACTCGCCCATAATTGAGCTTGTATGCTCCGAAACAGCCGCCAATTTCTTATTTGGCAAACGTGTCCGCTTCGGCGAAAAAATAAAGCTCCGCCAGCACGTCCTCGCCGAGCAGATGGTAAATTTTTGATGCTCCTGCATCCCCGCCATGCAAAATATCCATATGGAAGCTGACCAGATGTACGACATGAAGGACGAACCCTTTGTCATATCCGAGCTCCTGCAATGCATGGGCGGCGATGCTTGCCGATACATGCTCATGCCCGTAATACGAATAATAGCCGCGGGATGCTTTCCATACTTTGCTGAACGGCTTGCCTATGTCATGGAACAATGCGGCCAGCTGCATGGCGAGCAAATGCTCACCTTCGTAGCAGGCGTTCAAGTATTCCAGCACGGCATACGTGTGCTCCGACAACGTCTTGGAATGATGCGGATTTTCCTGGTCGAAGCCAAGCATCGTCCGAAAGTGCGGATATGCCGATAAATACGCAAAAAGCGTGTCGTGGTCCGCCCCGCTCGCAAGCAGCTGCTCCAGCGTCTCCCGCTCAAGACCCGTTCCCGAAGGGAAATGAACCAAATGCAGTTCCTGGAAACCTTCACCGGCGACGGGGAATTCGAAGCTTTTGGCGTATTTCGTTAAAATCCTTTCACCGACCCGGCGTTTTCTCGAAAGATTGCGCTCCGCAACCACCTCGTACGGCGTCGTCATGACATGGCATTCCACGGGTGCGTCCGTGAATGTTTTCAAAAACTTCAACCTGCGGTCCCGGCTCACGTTCGTGGCGTCAAAAACGACGTTTCGGCCGGATTCCAGAGCCTTCCTGATCTCCAAAAAAGCTTCTTCAAAAACCAGGTACGCGTTTTTTTGAATCGATTCGCTGCCGAACAATTTTTCGCGGATGGCGTCCGTCGCGACCAGTGCGGCGCGCTGACGTTTGCATAATTCTTTGGCGTAATGGCTTTTGCCGCTGCCCGGGAGGCCGACCAGCATATGAATCGTGCTCATCGCGATCACCTCCTTTCTTGCACCACGTTTTCGGTGCTTTTTTGTTATACGCGCTTGCGCCCCTTTTGTTTCAGACGGAATCCAAATATCTCCAATCTCCGCCAAAAAGAAATCGGGGCGAAGCAGGTTATTTCCCTGCTTGCGCCCCGGTTTGAAACGATCTGCACTTTTTTATCTTTTTTCGCTCTTTCGTTTTCGCTACGACTTCAAATTCGGCAATTCGCCAGCCTGTGCAGGCGTCAGCGCCCCGTCATAAATGCGAAGGTCGTCGATCAGCCCTTTGAAAGGGGCATCCCACCAATTGACCCCGAGGCTGAACACTGCATCCCCTCCGCTAAATACGTCAGGGAAGTTTGCCCCTTTAAATTTCTGAACCCCGTTTACATAAACCGTTAACGTGCCGAGGTCCACGGAGAATGCCAGATGAGTCCAATCCCCGGCCGGAACCGTCATTCCCGCCGGACCGTCGTACCAGCTTGCGCTGCCCGACCATACCATCGTGTTGTCCTTCACCGGGCCGCGCGGCACCAGGCTTACCCAATGCTCGCTGTCTTTGGCGCCGAAAAAGGTCGGAGTATACGCCGTTAACGCCTCCGGTTTGACCCAGAGGGATACGGAATAGGTATTGCTCGCGATGAGCCCTTTCGGAAGGCGGATCCCCGACTTGCCGTCAAAGCGGGCCGCTTGGCCGTTTTTGCCATCGGCAAACGTAATGCTGCCTCCGGCCTTGTCGATCCGGTCCCCGGAAACGGTGCCGGCTTCGAATCGTCCGGATTCCTCCGCCAAATTTCCGTCAAACCCGTAACGGGCTTGAAGCTTCGCTTTGACGTACGGAAGGACGGTAACCTCAAAGCGCTTCGTTTGCTTTTCCTTTCCTCTCGTGATCGTTGCCGTAAGCTCCGCAGTAACCGCAAATCCTTCTTCCGGACGGCGAATCTCTCCTTTGGCGGATACGACGGTCGGATCCGAGCTCTCCCACGTAATTGCCGTATGACGCGTTCCTTCTGCCGGCAAAACCAAATCGGAAACGACCTTGGTCGTATCCCCGAGGTTCAGATCTTGATAAACGGACTGTACGATTTGCTTATCGGTTTGTTCTTCCAGCTTGCTTCCCCACACGGCTTCGCCTTCATGCGAAGACGCCGTAAAGGTCATGACGCGGCGTTCGGACACCGGATCCCATTCGCTGACGAACACGCCGGAATAGACTTTGCCGCCAATGGTAAGCTCGGCTTCGTTATGTGCCGTCTTTTTCCACGTACCGGTCACGTCTCCGGAAATGGTATTATTTTTGTCCAGCTGGATATACCGCGCCTTTTGGATCGCCGGACTCGTCTCTTTGCCGTGATTAATGAATTTGTATTCCCCGATCAGCTCCTGGCGGTCGACCTTCTGCAAGGTTTCCCCTGTATAGCGGTATGGAGCGACAACCGGCCAGCCTTCCCCGTTCATGAAAATCTGGTGCACCCGCAGCTCATGCGCCTCGCCCATGTTCGGGAAGCGGGTATGGAATACCAAAAAGCGTTTGCCCGTCTTCTCATCGATCAGGACGGAATTATGTCCGGAAGATACGTAACCCACGCCAATCCCGGTTCCCGGATCACCCACATCCCGCTGGAACAAGTAATTGCCCATCAGTTTGTTGCCGTAAGGCGCATTGTCGGTATCGGCCGGGAGCACGGCGTTTTGCCCGCCGGCATCCAGGTAAGGGCCGTCCGGATTTTTCGAGCGGAATACGCGCATGTTGTAGCCGCCGTCGGCGCCAAGCCATCCGTAAGTCACATACAGGTAATAATATCCGGTTTCCTTGTCGTAAATGACGTAAGGGCCTTCGCCGGATTTGCCGAATCCGCCGGCGATTTTCGTTCCGAAATACCGGTCGATCAGACGTCCGTCCGCCGTTTTGCCGTCTTTGCCGGGATAGATGACCTTGCCGGTCTTTTCATCGACCTGAAGCACAAAGATACCGCCCGACCACGAGCCGTAACTCATCCAAAGCTTGCCGTCCTTATCGCGGAACAGGTTCGGATCGATCGCGTTCGGATAGGTGCCGTTGGCGTAAGAGCCGTCCGGGTTAAACCATCGGTCGTTGGCGCCGGACAATGTGCCGCCTTCGATCAGTTTCCGGATGTTCGTATTCGTCCATTTTTTGTTGACCTGGCTGTCCTTATCCTTCGCATCGTCGCGGGTAAATCCGGAGTATACAAGCGTGCCGACGTCCTTGTAAGGGCCCTCGATGTTTTGAGATACCGCGTAACCGATCGCGGACCGGATATACGTCGAGGACGTGCAATAATAAATCATGTACGCCCCTTTGGTTCCGTCGGCATTGACGTAGTCATTGTTCCAGAACACTTCGGGCGCCCATACCGAAAAACCGCCTTTGCTGTCCGAATCGTTCTCGCCCGCCCAAGCAAAGGACTCCGCAAGATTTTTGGACAAATCCCCGTACAGCGTGTTCCTTGGCGTCGTATATCCGTTCGTAAACCGGGTCCAGTTCTGCAAATCCTTCGACTTCGCCGCCTCGATATGCGAACCGAATACGTAATACGTATCGCCGTCCTTCACGATCGAAGGGTCATGTACGGATACGTTCGCAAACACGGGTTTGGTTCCTCCCTGACTTTCCGTTTTCCCCTCATTGCCGCGGCTTGAAGCAGCTCCGGCCGCATCCTGTCCAAACCCTTGCCCCGCAACCGATGCAAACAGCATCAACGCGGCGAGCATGGATACGCTTTTTCTTTTCATTTATGTTTCTCCTCCCTTGTCCTTGCGTAGCGGAACATGTCTTCCTGCATCGTATTTTCCTTTATGTAACCGGCCGCATCTCCTTTCTTTCATTCCCGCGAATAATTAAACGCTTTCAAAACCATTTAATTTGAAAACAATTAAAATATTTTAGATTATATTATATCAAATCGATTTGAAATTCAATACTAAAGTTCATAGGTTTTAGGGCGCCTTATCGATCCCAAATAAGCTATTGCACTAAAGAGAGCGAAAAACATAATCATAGTTGGCATTTCATTTGTTCGCGTTCGAAACGACGTTCGGATTTTTATTTAACATGTAACTAAAATAAAAACGGATGATAACGCATTATACGCCCTCACGTTTAATGAAGAAAATATATGCAGTTTTTATATTGACATTCGATATAACTGATCTTAATATATCGTTATATGATATATCGATACTCATTATATTTCGGAGGAGAACACCGTTGAAACCACCTGAACAGATGCTGCCGCTGACCGAAGCTTTTTATTATATATTGATCGCCTTGTACAAAGAGCCCGCACACGGCTACGGCATCATGCAGGATACGGAAAAAATGAGCGGCGGCAGAGTAAAAATCGGCGCGGGAACGCTGTACACAGCGCTGAATACGTTGCTGAAAAAAGGACTGATCGATCATTTTCCGATGCCTGAAGGCTCGGACCCAAGGCGTAAAATGTATCAAATTACGCCAGACGGAAAAACCGTTGTCGCTGCGGAAATCGTTCGGCTGAAGGAGCTTCTGGCGGCAGGCGAACAGGCAGTAAATGAAACGAAGGAGTGACGATGCATGGTTGAGCATTTGGAGAAAAGATTCCGCTTCACGACAAGCTGGAACTATGAGAAAGAAGAAGAATGGTTAAATGGATTGTCCGCCCAAGGGCTCCACTTTAAGAAAGCGGGCGCATTCAATAGCTTTTTCACGCGCAATCCTTCGGTACGATACACCTACCGTTTGGATTATCAGCCGGGACTTACGAAAGAACGCCTGCAGGAATATAGGGATTTGTATCAAGACGCGGGATGGGAATATGTGTCTTCTTACAAAGGCGCGTGGCATTATTTCCGCACGGAATGGGAATCGGGTGACCTCCCGAAGCTGTATACGGATACCGAATCTTTGACCGAGCATTACAAAAAGATTCAGCGCGTCATCGGAATATTGATGCTTACGAATGTCATCATTTTTTCAACCAATATGGTCAATGTATTGAACCATTACAGCGGCGTATG
Organism: Paenibacillus sp. VCA1; assembly: GCF_031583795.1. Lineage (NCBI taxonomy): Bacteria > Bacillati > Bacillota > Bacilli > Caryophanales > Paenibacillaceae > Paenibacillus > Paenibacillus sp. VCA1. The sequence goes on from NZ_JAVLSX010000006.1 coordinate 262,536, forward strand.
GGGAATCATCCTTCCTGTCGCCTGCATTTACGTGCTTTTATTTGGTTTGTTGGGATACGGTTATGTGAAAACAGGGAAAAAGATCAAAAAAATAACCTCCTAACGACTATCGGCGCCGCGTTTTTGCAAAATTCTTGTAAAGCAAAAAAACGAATGAAACACTAGGCTTCATCCGTTTTAGCATCATCATGCGTGAGCGCGCTCATCAAAAACTTGTATACTTCCGCTTCGTCGATATGGTCGTCCGCGCCGATAATGCGCTGAATCTGCAGTCCATTCTTGAACAACGCCAACATGCGTGAAGCCTTTCTCGCATCGATCGTGGCAGGAATGCCTCCATGCTGTTGCCCGACCTCGATCCATTTCGTGGAAGACTCGATGGAAGCTTCGTAATGCCGTTTCAAAATATCCGCCACGGCGGGTTTATCTTTGTTGCTCAGCAAATACATGAAGATCAGGGTGGTTGCGTTGTCGGCCGCCCCGACCCTCCCGATCCGCTGCGACAGCGCGTTCATCGGGCCTTGAAGCCCTTCGTCGCCGCCCGGGGATTTTTCGACGGATTCATAAAAACGCTGGTTCGTTTTTTCCAATCCCGCCTCCAAAATCATGCCGAAAAGCTCATCTTTGCTTTTGACGTAGTGATAGATCGCTCCTTTGGTCAATCCGGCCCGGTCCGCGATATCCTGAAGCGTCGTCGCCCGGCACCCCTTTTCCAATATCATCTCTTCCGCAGTGTCTAGCAGCAGTTTTAAGCTTTCATTCATTGGTTTGTCTATGGACATGATATGGTTAACCTCCCTATTACGGTGTCACGCCGGTATTGCGCGCAGCCTGTTTTTTTATTTTTCTGACATAGGCGATATTCCACCAAATCGCCAACGCGATGATGCCATAAGTGAAAAAAGGCGAAATCGCAAGGAAAGCCGGCACCGACAAACTGTAAACAAGCACCACTTTGACGCCTGCCTCCAGCAGCAAGCAAACGCCCCAGACTCCGGTCATCAAACGGAACCTGCGCCGATAAACCGGAGATTGGTTCCACTTCTGCTCCATGTTCGGATCATGCCCCGTAAATCTGTCGGCAAAATAATAAATGAGCGGCCGGGCAAAACAGAGCGAACCTAAAAACAAAATCCCCATGATCCCGGTCACATAGGATTCGCGCAGCAGGATGAAACGTTCGTCGCCGCCAACGAGAACGGCAATGACCCCAAGAATAAGGCCCAAAAAGATAAAGCTGGAGAATGCATCCACTTTGCGCGACTTGATCAGGCTGTAAACGGAATCGAAAAGCGGAACGACGGAAGCGATGGACAAAGCGACAATGCTGCTAGTATGCGGGATAAGCATGGTGTAAATCAAGTAAGGCAGCACGATATTCAAAACCAGAGTAACGATGATGGCTCGACGAGTTTTCATAGTTATACCCCTTCCTCTTCATTAAATAATTCATTCGTGTACAAACCGTGAAACCCATACGGAATATGATGCGGGACGACGGCCCTGCCAAGCTCTTCAAACGTAACCGCATCAAGCGCAAGCAGGTAGGAGCTTCCGCCATCGCCGTCCAATACGACGGACAAAATGACGCCATCGTCTTCGCTTGAAGCTTGGGGCGTGGCCACAAACACGGGCTCCCCCGGATAATGACCTTCCTGAAACCAGGTTTTTGCCGTTCCGAAGTGCGTATCCACCTTGACCAACTGATTCTCTATGCTTTCGGGACGATTCCGGTTGGTGCTGGTACCATAGGCGTATCGGTATTCCGCTGCGTTCGACCAGCGATAATGAATCCCTGGAAATTCCATCGTTTCCTCGGATAAGCGTTCAACGGCCGCCACGGTTTTCCCGGGCGACAATCTGAACCGCAGCATCGCCGGCTGATTGGAGGGGTTATACGCCAATTCGCTCAAATGCCCGGGATTGATCGAGCCCATGGAGATTTTTTTCATCGCACACGCATCAATAAAAATGTCGCCTTGCTTTTCGTATGCATTGATCAGATGGAACGAAAAGCAAGAATCGCTTTCGAAAACACGTTCAAGCTTGCCGCTGTTCTTGCCGACCACGAGAAAACGGGTTCCTCTTTCAGGCATCCAGTGCATGCTGTCCGCGATCGATTTCTCGCCTTGCATCAATTCGAGTGGATTGAAGATCAACGGAAATTCCACGAGGACGATATAGTTTTCCGTCATGGCAAAACTGTGCATATACGCAGGCGCCGTCGTCTCCACCGTGCCGATCAGCTTGCGGCGGCGGGTCCCATCAGGCATCCCGTACACATGATAGGAACAAGTTCGGCCGAACTGGACCGTGAAATTAAACAAGCTTTTGCGGCGAAAATCGTAATGAGGATGAGCCGTTGTGTAATGTGCGGGCAGGTCGTCCTCGTAAGGGAGAACGCCGATCGTTCCCAGTGAGCAAGGATCGAAGGCGACGATGTCGGGCGATTCGGTCAGGGCTGCAAAGTGATGGTCAATCCGGGTGACGCTGACATTGGCGTTATAGCCTTTGGCCCCGGAAGACGAAGGGGAGGCGAATCCCGATAACGTCTGCCCGTTTGTCATGGCCCGATCGTAGGCCGGCGTACGCAGAAAACGATTCGAGTACGTCACGCAGCCGTGGTCAATCGCAAATTTATGAATCATTGCGAGTCCATCGAACAGATGGCTTTCCATAAACTTGGCCGGTCCGTTCCGGAATAAAGTTCCCGACAGCCATTCCGGGAAGATCCCTTGAATATGAAGCGGCTCCCGTTCAAGCTCTTGTTTCAAATCGGTAAACAGCCATTTCGATCCTTTGCTCAACCTGGATCATCCTCTCCCATTGATTTTTAAACGTCATACTTGTTTGCTGCTCGTAATTATTCGGCAAAAGCTTCAACATACCTTCGGTAGGTATCTCAAATTTTACATACCTACCGAAGGTATGTCAACGGTTTTTGAAAAATTTTTTTGCAATCCGCATTTGGATCGCTCAAAAAAACAAGCTAACCATGCGCGGGGATTCCGGGGGAACGTTTGCGCTGGTTAGCTTCAGTTTTGCTGCCGTTCTATTTTTCGTTCACGTCAAATTGCTTAATAGGAATCACTCTCGTGGCCTTTACGCTCCGCTTCCTTCACCGCCTCGTGTGTTCCGGTCGCACCTAGCGGGCCGTGGTCATTGCTAGCCCCATGCCGCTTGAGTCCTTCGGCAACGCGGCGCCCGTAATCCGGGTCGCATTTTGTCAAATGCTCGATCATCTTGTTCTGAATGACCGGTTTGCAGGAAGAGAGACCGTTCACTAGATTGCTGATCAGCTCGTCTTTTTCGAAATCGCTGAACGCCCGGTACGTTTCCCCTGCCTGCTTGTAATCATTCGTCCGGTCGATGCTCTCGCGCACCAGCTTTCCTTCGACGTGAGGCGTATAGTCGGCGCTCGTTCGGGCTGCCTCCTGCAGCCCGTTTAACGAAGATGGCTCGTAATTGACGTGCGGGTTTTGGCCGGGAGCCAGGTCCACATGGTACGTCATTTGCCCGTCGCGCTGGTTGGTCGCTACGCGCTTTTTCGGCGCATTGATCGGCAGCTGCAAGTAGTTCGCGCCGACGCGGTATCGTTGGGTGTCGGAATAGGACAACGTGCGGCCTTGCAGCATTTTGTCATCGGAAAAATCCAGACCGTCCACGAGAACGCCGGTTCCGAACGCCGCTTGCTCGACCTCCGCGAAATAGTTCTCCGGATTTTTGTTCAGCACCATCCGCCCGACCGGAAGCCACGGAATTTGCTCTTTCGGCCACAGCTTCGTATCGTCCAGCGGGTCAAAATCCAGTTCCGGGTGTTCGTCGTCGCTTAAAATCTGCACGAACAGCTCCCATTCCGGATAGTCGCCGCGTTCGATCGCCTCGTACAAATCCTGCGTCGCATGGTTGAAATTTTTCGCCTGAATCGCTTCGGCTTCCTTCTGGGTCAAATTTTTGATGCCCTGCTTCGGCTCCCAATGGTATTTGACGAGCACCGCTTCCCCCTTGTCGTTCACCCATTTGTAGGTATTCACCCCGGAACCCTGCATTTGCCGGTAGTTGGCCGGAATCCCCCATGGGGATTGCACGAACGTCACCATGTGCAGCGTTTCCGGCGAGTTGGAGCAAAAGTCGAAAAAGCGTTCGTTGTCCTGAATGTTCGTCACCGGATCGGGTTTGAAGGCATGGATCATATCGGGGAATTTGATGGCATCGCGGATAAAGAAGATTTTCAGGTTGTTGCCCACCAAATCCCAGTTGCCGTCTTCCGTATAGAATTTGACGGCAAATCCTCTCGGGTCGCGCAGCGTTTCCGGGGAATGCCCGCCATGTATAACGCTTGAGAAACGGACAAAAACGGGAGTTCTTTTGCCTTCCCCCTGAAATAGCTTGGCCCGGGTATATTTCGAAACCGGCTCGTCTCCCACCTTCCCGTAGGATTCGAAATAGCCGTGCGCGCCCGCGCCACGGGCATGCACCACCCGCTCCGGCACGCGTTCCCGGTCGAAATGGGTGATTTTTTCGATGAATTGATAGTTTTCAAGAGTCGCCGGTCCGCGGTTCCCTACCGTCCGAATGCTTTGATTATTGGTTACCGGATGGCCCTGCCTTGTGGTCAACGTCATGTCGTCTTCCCCCGTGCCCATCCGCCGGTCCAGCGCGTCGCCCGAGCCCGTGACCGAAATTCCGTGTTCCGATGGCTTTTGTTCGTTCGTCATAGGTCGCTGTCTCCTTAAAAGCAAATTTTTGCCCTGCATATTTTCGTCAAAGGTAGATTTGCCCATTGGATTTCTTTTTATACTGATGGAATGCGTCTCCCCTTTCTCCTCAAAGCTTATGAAGTCTGTGGGTCTTCGGCCGGCCATTGGAATTTGCCTATTGACAAATGAGGATCTGCATCGCTATGATCTAGTTAGAATTCTAACTAGTTTGGGGTGCATGATCGTGACGGAGCGAAAATCCGAGTGGAAATGGCAGGACGGTCCCATCGGGCGGTTGATGAAGATGGGGTACATTACGCTTCGCAAGGATGTCGAGGAAATGTTGAAACCCTTGGGGCTGACGCATACGCAGTGGAGCGCGCTGCGCATCATCCGGCAATTCCCGGGCATCACTTCCTCCCAAATCGAGCCGATCCTGATGATCGAACGTCCCAGCGTGACGAGCCTGATGAACGGCCTGGAGAAAAAAGGGCTCATCGTGCGCAAGGATCACCCTGAAGACGGCCGGTTCAAGCTGATCTTCTTGACCGACGAAGGCGTGCGGACGGCCGATGAAACGGAGCGGTTTGCCGCGGACGTCGAAAACAAGGTCAAGGCTGGCTTAACGCCCGAGGAGTTCGACTCGTTGAAGAAGCTGTTGGTCAAAATGGTCGGAATATTCGAGAAGCGGTAAAATCCGCTTTTTTCGCCTAGTAGTTAGAATTCTAATTAGTTTGTTGAAAGGAGAGCATTTGAAATGGATGTATTGGATCAACATGGGAAACAACCGCGCTTTCATTGGCTCGGCTTCCATCATATCGCCTTGGTAACCCCGGATTTGGATGCAACGATTCGCTTTTATGAGGATGTTCTCGGCATGAAAGCCGGCAACATTTACCCGGCGATGAAACAGCGCGGCAGGCATTGCTTTATCAAGCCGGGCGACACCGATGCATGGGGGCTCCATTTTTTTGAATACCCCGATGCCGAAATAACCTCAAGCGCCGATGCGATCCGCCGGCTGATGGACGATCCGGGTTCTGCGGACTTGTACCGATTCGTGCCGGGAGCGCTGCAGCATATCGCGTTTGCGTTGGCTTCCGAGCAAGAGGCCATGACACTGCGCCAAACGCTGCAGCAGCAAGGCACCGTTATGACGGACATTTACGGGCAAGGCGCCATCCGCAATTTTATATTCGTCGATCAGAACGGCGTACAAATCGAAGCCGCGTGGGAGGTAGAATAACATGCGTTTAAACCATTTGAATCTATGCGTCGGCGACCTGGCCGAAGCCAAAGAGCTATTTCAAAACCTGTTCGATTTCGAATTGGAGCAGCAAAAAGGAGACGCCATGCTGGTCATGAACGACCGCTGCGGCTTCACGCTCGTCTTAAGCAACCCGAAAGCATTTGGGGGCGAAGCTCCCGTCTATCCGGAAGGTTATCACCTAGGGTTTATCGTGGATACGCCGGAAGAAGTCGACCGGTTTTGCGACAGGCTGACCGCCGCCCGCATGCATGATGGAACCCGGCCGCGCAATATTCGAGGCGGATACTCGCTATATTTTACCGCCTTGGGAGGGATCCTGTTCGAGGTGACTTGCTTTGAGCGAAAGCAGGTTACGGCGAAATAGGCTCCCTTCTCGGATGTTCACTAAGGCATTCCTCCGGGTTCGCCCGGGACGAAAAGACCGCAAACGTCGGCACGCTGGCTGAAATGCGGTCTTTTTTGCGCCTTTCTCACCGAACGATGCCGCAAAAATGTTAAACATTGAAATGTCTGATTTTTAATGAAAGAGGACGGATTTTTGCATGGGCATGACGCTCCGAACATCCTATCATTTGATTGTGCATTTGTTTTTTGCCAATTTTTGCATAAGGGGGGGGTAACTTTCAGAAAATATCCGGATCGGTTTCCTTGTTGAGGCATCATCGATATGCACCACTTTGCAAGCGCTTTCTGTCGATTGAACGCACCTGAACAGATTCCATTAGAAAGAGGGTATGACCGTTATATGCGAACTTTTAAACATTTTAAACGTCCTTTCCTCACGCTGGTCAGCGCAGCCTTGCTCCTTGCCCCCCTTCTTCCATCGGGCATTGTTCGGGCTCAGGCGGAGGTATCCGAGCTGTTGGACGGCCCGGGTGCAACCGTCACCGGCTCCGTTTACGGCACCCCTTCCCCGCTTTCCGGCGACGGGGAGTGGCGTTTTGACTTCGGTCCCGGCGCGGTAGCTGAAGGATATACGGCGGTGCCGGCGTCGACCGCGTACTCGCCGGAGTTGAAGTACGGTTTTGCCGATCCGTCCAACGTCTCCGAGGCCGACAGAGGCATCCCGGATCCGGTTCGGACGGACTTTGTCATGCCGCAGGATACATCGTTCATGGTCGACCTGCCGAACGGAGATTACACGGTGTCGCTGATCGCCGGGGACGAAGTTGAATCGACGGATATTGCAATCAAGGCCGAACTCATGCAAAAAGTGCAGCAGACCACGAAGCCTGCCGGTCAATATTTGGAAATGGATTTCGATATCGCGCTTGTGGACGGCCGGCTGAATTTGGAGTTTTCGGGAACGGCTCCGAAACTCAACGCCCTCGTCATCCGCAAGTTGCCTGAGCGTCTGCCGGGGGCGCTGCCTACGGCGTACATCGCAAGCGATTCCACCGTGCAGACCTATGATCCCTATTGGGAGCCCCAAGCGGGGTGGGGTCAAATGATCGACCGCTATTTTACGGAGGACGTGCGTTTCGACAACCGGGCCATCGGAGGCCGCAGCTCCAAAACGTTTATCACCGAAGGACGATTGGACGAAATTTTGCGGAGCATTGCGCCAGGAGATTATTTGCTCATCCAATTCGGGCATAACGATGCGACGATCAGCAGGCCGGACCGCTACGCCTCGCCGGAGGATTACAAAACCTATTTGAAAACCTACGTGCTTGGCGCGAGGGAACGCGGCGCCACGCCGATGCTGATCACGCCGGTCGGCCGCAGGGATTTTAATGCGGATACGGGCAAATTTAACGTCAGTTTTCCGGAATACGTACAGGCCATGAAGGAAGTCGCTGCGGAACTGGACGTCAAACTGGTCGACTTGAGCTCGTTAAGCAGAGCCTATTATGACTCCATCGGCCCCGAAGCCGCCAAATCGGTCTTCCTGTTTGCCGATCCCGGCGTGTATCAGGCGTTCCCGAACGGCGTGGAGGACAATACCCATTTTCAAAAATACGGCGCCATTCAGATCGCGCGGCTCGTGGCGGGCGGCATAAAAGGATTGGGGCTGCCTCTCTCCGGGTACGTCAAGGAGACCGGCGAGCCCGAAACCGTGCCCGCCAAGCCGCAAGGGCTTACGGCGGGCAGCATCAGCAACGCAGGCGCGGCGCTGAAATGGAATCCGGTAGACACGGCGGAAATTTACAGGGTTTACCGCAAACTCGAATCCGAGCCTGAATCGTCCTACGCGATGATCGGCACGACGACGGTTCCGTCGATGACGATCGGCGGCATGGCGGAAGGCGCGGTATACACGATCCGCGTGACGGCCGTCAACGGCCGCGGGGAATCGCAGCCTTCGGACGAGGTGCGGATCGGGACGAAGTCGGCGGCGTACCGGTTTGATTTCGGCCCCGTCGGTTCCCCGGTCGCCGAAGGATATACCGAAGTCAACCGCAATATACTGTATACGCCAGAGCGCGGGTATGGCCTGGCTTCAAGCGCCGGCATGGCCGACCGCGACCGAGGTAACGCCACGGATGCGCTCCGCCGGGATTTCGTCATTTATTTCGGCGGCAGCTACGAATTCAAAGTCGATCTCCCGAACGGGTCCTACGCCGTCAAAACCTACACCGGCGACTGGATCGGCTCGACGAAAACCAATGTGAACATCGAAGGCAAAGACTACGGTACCGTCTCTTCCGGCAAAGAAAACATCGCTGAAAAAGTATTCAACCAGATCGCGGTGACGGACGGCCAGATGAACCTCGTATTCAGCGGCCAAACCGCGCATTTGAACGGCCTGGAGATTACCCCGATCCTGCTTGCCCCCACGGCGCTGAAGGTCGATGAACTGGATCTTGCGGGCGATCCCGTGGTGGCGAACCTGTCCTGGCAGGCATCGGAAGACGCGGCGAAATACCGAGTGTACCGGAAAACGGAAGGTTCCGCTTCCCCCGTCTTGATCGGGGAAACGACCGAAACGGCCTTTGCCGACGCGACGGCCGATGTCGGGCAGGTTTACGAATATACGGTCACATCCGTTGACGGCGGAGGCTTCGAATCGGTTCCGTCCGGCGGACTTCGAATCGCGATGATCGACCCGAACGTTCCGGTCGCCGCTGCGCCGGACGGTTTGAAGGTCGAGGCGATTCATAAAAACGATATCGCGCTCGCTTGGAACCAAGTCGACGGAGCCCGATTGTACAACGTATACCGTGCCGACAAAGCCGACGGCGAATACGCGTTTGTCGGCCAGACCAAAACGAATTCCTATACGGACGCAACCGTGTTGACCACCATTCCTTACTACTATAAGGTGGCGTCGGTCAACGCGGGCGGCATCTCCCCTATGTCCGAACCGCTAAAAACCGAAGCCGTGACGACGTTGTACCGGGACATGGAATATTTGGACCGGGCCCCAGTCGCAGTGCGAACAGAACAAGGGAACTATATCGGCTGGCGGATGCTTGGCCTCGATCCGGACGACATCGCATTCAACGTCTATCGGGACGGCGTGAAGCTGAACAAACAGCCGATCAAGGACAGCACGAATATGATGGATACCCGCGGCAAGCCGGACTCTGTCTATAAGCTGACGACGGTGGTGCAGGGCAAAGAAAAAGCAGCCGGCCCCGGGTTTGGCGTATGGCAGCGGCAATATCTTTCGGTTCCGCTGCAAAAGCCGGGGGATGCCTATACGAAAGACGGCCAGCCTTATACGTATGTGGCCGGCGACGCAAGCGTCGGCGATTTGGACGGCGACGGCGCATACGAAATCGTGATGCTTTGGTCCCCGTCCAATGCAAAGGACAATTCGCAAAGCGGTTATACGGGCATCGTTTACATGGACGCCTACAAGCTTGACGGCACGCGGCTTTGGAGAATCAACCTCGGCCCGAACATTCGGGCGGGAGCTCATTATTCCCCGTTCCTCGTTTACGATCTGGACGGCGACGGCAAAGCCGAAGTGGCGCTGAAAACCGCCGACGGCACGGTGGACGGCCAAGGCAACGTGATCGGCGACCCGAAAGCGGACCACCGGAACAGCTCGGGGTACGTGCTGCTCGGCAACGAATTCCTCACGGTGTTCGACGGCCTGACGGGCAAAGAGCTCTCTACGGTTCCGTATGATCCTCCGCGCGGGGACGTCGGATCTTGGGGCGACACGTACGGCAACCGGGTTGACCGATTTTTGGCTGCCGTCGCCTATTTGGACGGCGAACACCCCAGCGTCATTTTCAGCCGCGGCTATTATACGCGTACCGTTTTGACCGCTTACCGCTTCCAGGACGGCAAGCTGGCGCAGCAGTGGCGATTCGACACGAACGACAAAGGTTACGAAAGCTACGTCGGTCAAGGCAACCATAATTTGTCCATCGGGGACGTGGACGGAGACGGCAAAGACGAAGTGCTGTTCGGGGCCTTGACCATTGACGATAACGGAAAGCCGCTATACAGCACCCGGCTTGGACATGGCGACGCGATGCACTTCGGCGATCTGGATCCGGAACGTCCGGGTCTAGAAGTGTTCGGCGTGCATGAACATAAGGACGCGACGTACGGGATGGAAATGCATGATGCTTCGACCGGTGAAATTTTATGGGGTGTGTTTACCGGCATGGACACAGGTCGGGGGTTAACGGCGGATATCGATCCGAATTATCCTGGCGAAGAAGCATGGGCATCGACGATTACGAACGAGCAGCACATCCCGATAACGGGACTTTACAGCGCCAAAGGAGAGCTTATCAGCAGCGCGATTCCTTCTTCCACGAATTTCGCAATCTGGTGGGACGGCGATCTGCTGCGCGAACTGCTGAACCACGATTGGAAAAGCGAGCTTGGCGCCGGTCCGGGAACGATCGACAAATGGGATTACGAAAACAAAAAAACAGTCAACCTCCTAACGGCGGAGGGCACGCTTTCCAACAATTTCACGAAAGGCAATCCGATGATCCAGGCCGACTTGTTCGGCGATTGGCGGGAAGAAGCCGTTTGGCGCTCCGCGGACAGCACCGAGCTGCGGATTTACACGACGGTCGATCCGACGGAACACCGTCTGCGCACGCTGATGCACGATCCCGTGTACCGGCTTGGCGTCGCCTGGCAAAATGTCGGCTACAACCAGCCGCCCCATCCAAGCTTTTACCTCGGGGAGGGCATGAAAGAACCGGCTGCGCCGCAGATCCGCTACGTCGGCGGACCGGAAGAGCCCGTGAAAGCCGAAGGCGTTCCCGGAAAGCCCGTCCTCTCCGACAACAACGGACAGGATACCGGCCTGTTGGACGGCGACTACACGATCACCATGAACATGTGGTGGGGGAATAACGGTACGGAATATAAGCTGTACGAAAACGGAAAGCTGATCGATACGCAGAGGCTGACGGACGACTCCCCTGCCGCCCAGACGGCGGCAACGCCGATTTCGGGGCGGGCGGACGGCATCTATCAATATACCTGCGAGCTCGCGAACGCTTTCGGAACGACCGCTTGCGAACCGCATACGGTTACCGTCAAGCACGCCGCTCCCGGCAAACCGGTCCTGTCGGATGACAACTGGGATGGCGACGGGAACTACCAGGTCACGATGAATCTGTGGTGGGGCACCAACGGAAACGTTTATCGGCTATACGAAAACGGCGTTCTCATCGACACGCAGACGCTGACTGCCGCAACGCCGCGGGCGCAAACGGCCGCCACCAAGGTGGAAGGCCGAACCCCGGGCGTGTACAAATACCAGGTTGAGCTGGAGAACGGCAGCGGGGTTACCAAAAGCGACATTCTAAAAGTGACCGTCAAATAGGAAGGTGAAGCGGTTTTTCATAAAACAAGAGACTTCGATCAAAAAACAGGGCTGCAGCCGGATTTCCGGCTGCAGCCTCTCTCTTTAAAATCATTTATTGTTTTTTTGGAGGTTGTTTCATCATAAATGGCAGATTTTCAACTCCAACCATTCTTGCATACGTAAACAATTGGCCTTTATGGTGGATTTCGTGGTCCTTTGCTGAAGCCAACCATAATCTGCCCGTACCTATAAAGCCGTTAAACTCAATTTCTTTTTCCAACTGTTCATCGTTGATCGAATTCAAATTTTCACGTGTCTCCTCCGTCAATTGCCGGACGACATTTCCGATTTCCTCCATCGTTTCGCATGGATTTATTTTTGCCGGAGGTGTAAACATGCCGTTTTTTACCGTTTTTACGAACATATCCGTTGATGTGACGATATGGGTTATTAAAGTTCCCATTGGCATTGCATTCTCCCAAGGTTTAAATCCGATGTGTTCATCGGGAATCAATGCAACCATGTCCTGCAGCACCAATCGATGCCGGAGCCATTCCTGAATATACTCCTCTACCTTTTTCACGATCCATTCGCCTCCTACATTTTAGTTGTTGCATCATGGTCATTGTATTGATCTTATTCGACGTTACGCTCCCATAATCCTGTCCGTCTGCAATGCGGCGACAAACCAAAATCATGCGCGCAAGATCTTTGCAGGCATTTCTTTTTTTACGCAGTGTGAAATAAAAAAAGCCTCGGCCATTCCATGCCTCAAGGATCGATTCCTTTTAGCATGGTAACGGCAAGGCTAAATCTGATGTATTTTTCTGTGAGGGATTCAGTCCGAGCGTTCTATTTCAAAATGTTCTTAAACGCTTCGGTTTGCTGCTTGATGCCCACCTCTGTCGCAAAACGTTCGATGCTGGAAGCTCCGAAAAATCCTTCGACGCCTTTCGTTCTGGACAGTACGTATTCCGCATCTTCCGGTTCGGCAATCGGGCCGCCATGGCACAGAACCATGATGTCCGGATTAACCGCCTTGCCCGCGTCGCAAATCGCCTGGATTTTTTCTACGCAATCGTCCAAAGTAAGCGCCGTTTTCGCGCCGATGGTTCCTTTGGTCGTCAATCCCATATGCGCAACCAAAATATCGGCCCCGGCTTCGGCCATTTTTTTCGCTTGTTCCTCGTCAAACACGTACGGTGTGGTCAGCAGATCAAGCTCATGCGCTTTGCGGATCATGTCGACCTCCAGATCATACCCCATGCCGGTTTCCTCAAGATTCGCCCGGAACACGCCGTCGATCAGGCCTACCGTCGGGAAGTTTTGGACGCCTGCAAAACCTTGCTCCTTCAGCTGCTTCAAGAAAATATCCATGATCCGGAACGGATCGGTCCCGCAGACGCCGGCAAGCACCGGCGTTTCTTTGACGACCGGCAGCACTTCGTTCCCCATGTCCACGACGATTTGGTTCGCATCCCCGTACGCCATCAGTCCGGCAAGCGACCCCCGTCCCGCCATCCGGTACCGGCCGGAGTTATAAATGATAATGAGATCCACGCCGCCGGCTTCGGCGCTTTTGGCCGAAATGCCCGTTCCCGCTCCTGCGCCCAGCAGCACGTTGCCTGCAGCAACCTCCGCTTTTAATTTTTTCAAAATTTCAGTTCTGGTTTTCATCGTATGTTTCCTCCTCCATATCGCGTTTGTTTGAGGTCGTTCTCCGGTTAGCTTTTTTTCATCAGTTCGATCAATTTTTTCGCCGCCGCCACGGCAAAAGCTTTGTCGTTGATGTCGGAGTCGAGCTCGATCAGTTCCACCGTATGGCGGTCAATCCGTTGTCTTAACGTGTTGAACAGCATTTCGTCTTCTTTCGTTCCGTGGAACGACTGGCCTTCCACGTCAAGCATGGACACGCCCTTCAGCGGAAGCATGAGCGCCGTCGGCCCCTGCGCCCGGTTTAGTTTATCCGCGATCACTTCGCCAAGCTTCCTGTTTTCCTCTACGGTCGTCCGCATTAACGTGACCGACGGATTATGTTTGTACAAATTGCGGTTTTTGAACGCAGCCGGCACGGTATCGTAAGGCCCGAAATTGACCATGTCGAGAGCACCCGTCGATACGACCTGAGGCACCTTGCAGCGGCCTGCCGCCTCAAGGCGATGCGGTCCGGCGGCAAGCACCCCGCCGACAAGCTCGTCGCACCATTCGGTCGTGGTCAGATCCAGGACGCCGTCGATGAAGCCGCCTTCGATCAGGCTTTCCATCGTTTTACCGCCGGTGCCTGTCGCGTGGAATACAAGCACCTCGAAGCCCTGCTGCTCCAAATATTCCCTGGCATAGTTCACGCACGGAGTCGTCACCCCGAACATCGTCGCGGCGACCAGCTGCTTCTTATCCGGCGGCGGAGCCGATTCGAACTGCACCATGCCTGCGATGGCATGCGCCGCGTTCGTAAAGATTTTGGTCGAAAAAGAGTTCAGCCCGGATACGTCAACGATCGACGGGAACATAACGATGTCGCTGGTTCCCACATACGGCTCGGTCTGGCCGGACGCGACGGTCGAAACCATCAGCTTCGGAACGCCGATCGGCAAACCTCGCATGCCTGCGGTAACGATGGACGTGCCGCCGGTGCCGCCGAATGACAGGATGCCGTCGAATTTCCCTTCCGCGTACAGTTTCGGAACGATCCGTTCCATTCCCCTGGCGAGCGCTTCCGTTCCTGCGGACCGGTCTTTCCTTGCGGCAATTTCCCGGATGTCCCCTCCTGCCGCCTGCGCCACTTCGTTGTTCGACACGTCGGGCGTAAACATGGGCTCGAATACGCCGCAGTGGATCGTAAACGTTCTTAAGCCAAGGTTTTCAATGACCGATTTCACGTACAAAAACTCTTCGCCCTTGGAATCGAACGTTCCGGCAATCGCAATCGTTTTCATGAAAACAACCTCCTTCACTTGAGCCTCGTGCGGCCTCCCGGATCGGGCTGCCGTTCATCCCGTTACAAGTTAAGGATACAGCGCTTTCATCAAAAAAGGATCGTATCCATGTACGATCTTTATGTATATTTGTCTTATGTTTGTCGGCGGTAGGCTTGCGGGGTCATGCCCGTATATTTTTTGAACGTTTTGCTGAAATGGACGTAGTCCGGATAACCGACCGTTTCGGCGATCCGCGCCAGCGGCAGCCTGGTGTGCTTGATCACTTCCTGCGCCTTATGGATGCGGTATTTCGCGATGTATTCCGGAAAACTGCAGCCGACCTCTTTGTTGAACAAAGCGCTCAAATGGGTGCGCGATACGTGAATCCGTTCCGCCAGCTCGGTGAGCGAAATATTGTTCATATAATGCTCCGCCACGAATTCTTTGACAAAAGCGACATAATCGTACGGTTCGTTCGCATGCGACAGCCGGTCCATCAGCTGCTTGTCCTGCTCCAGATGCCCGGTCAGCTTAAAACGGTGCGTCGTTTCCACGATCGCTTCTTCCGTCGGAATCCGCTCGAAGCTGGACCCGCCGACATACCCCATCGCCGACGTATTGTCGTACATATATTGCACATCAATGGGAGCATGCACGGGACCGCCGTAGACGAGCTTGATCGGACGCTTGCCCGAAGCGTCGCAAACATCGAAAATTTGCCGGGCGAGCTCCGCCCCTTTTTCCAGGGACAACACTTTTTTCGTGCCCATCCATCCGCCTCCGGTAACCCCCAAATGAGCGCAGATGCACTCGGCGCCCGCGTTCAGCATCAACGAGGCCTGTTCCTCGTTAAAAACGAAAGCCATCGTGAAAAGCCCCAGCTCATGCGCCAGCCTGACGGCTTCCACCTCCTGCAGATACGTCACGCCCTCTTCTTCCAGCGCTTCGCGGAACTTCCCGTCGATCAGCCCCACGGTCGGATAGTTGATGACGCCCGCAAAGCCGCTTTCCCGAATCCGTTTCAAAAAAGCTTCCGGTTCCATCGTCGGATCCGTCGCGCACAGGCCGAAAATGACAGGCGTCTCTCCCACCACGGATAAAATTTCCCTCGAGCCGAATTCCATGACCATGTCATTGCTGTTTGCGAATGGCAAAAAACCGGCGACGGAGCCGAGTCCCATCTGTCTGAATCTTCCGGAATTCAGCGCCAAAATGAGATCCGCTCCGCCTTTGACGGCGTATTTGGCCGAGATGCCGGCACCCGCCGCCACGCCGATGAGATGCTCTTTCGCCTGTATTTGTTTGTTCAACCGTTCCAATATCCGTTCTCTTCGCGCCGCCAATTCACAAATCCCCTTCGTTCGAATCGCCCGCCGGCTTTTATTTGGTCCTGCGGTCTTTATCTATTATTATAAGGGAATGTTCGGGTTATAGGTAATGGAGCCACGGCTTAAGTTCGTTTTTCAGCTGCTCGGAAATCGGCATCAGCGGCAGCCGCAGGCGATCCGAGGCGATTCGGCCCAAGCTTGCCAACATCCATTTGAGCGGAGCGGGGTTCGGTTCCCGGAAAAGGCCTTGGATCAAGGGAAGCATGGCGTCGAAGATTTGTTCGGCCGCAAAGCGATCTCCTTGTTGAACATGATTAAATACGTCGATGAAACGCTGCGTGTTTACGTTCGCTGAAGCCAATATTCCTCCCCTTGCCCCTAGCGCCAGCTTGGCGAAATAATGCGGGTCATCCCCGCAAAGGACCGGTCCGGCATTATGCCTCGTCAGCTCTCCGATCAGCTCCAGGCTGTCGGAACTGTCCTTGATGCCGATAACTCCGTCCAATTCCATGATGGCTTTTGCCGTATCCATGCTTAAGAGGACTCCCGTGCGGGAAGGAATTTCGTAGGCGATCACCGGTATTCCGACCTGAACGACGCTCCGAAAATGCTCCAAGATCCCTTCCTGCGAAGGTTTGCTATAATACGGAACGACAACAAGGACCGCGTCGGCCCCCATGTTGGCGGCGCTTTCGGTTCGATCGACGGTCGAAGCCGTATCGTTGGTTCCGGTTCCGATCACGACGGGCAAGGCCCTTTTTTTATTTTTCACAATCGTCCGCGTCGCTTCCGCCAGCTCCCGCACCTCTTCCCAGCGTACCGTCGGTGCTTCCCCCGTCGTACCGTTCACGACCAGTCCGGCAATCCCATGCTCAACCAACTGCCCCGCATAGTTTTGATACGAAACCAAATCAAGCTCCCCATCTTGCGTAAACGGCGTAACGACAGGCACGAAGACGCCCTGCAAATCTTCTCTTTTCAACATCGGGATGACCTCCTATCGGTTTGTGGCTCCAATTTACCATAGGAATTGCCATCGGTGTTATCTATAATAATCGATAAGCATTATCAATATTATTGATGGGAGTTGAAACGGATGGATTTGACTTACCTGCACACGTTTCGCGAGGTCGCCCTTCGCCAAAGCTTTACCCGGGCGGCCGAGGAGCTTGGATACGCGCAGTCCAGCGTCACGACGCAAATTCAAAAACTGGAAAAAGCCTATGACGTCCAGCTTTTCGAGCGCTTCGGCAAAGGGTTGCGCCTCACTTCCGCGGGGGAAGAGCTGCTGCGGTTCGCAGTCCAAATGCTGGATCTCTACCAACAGTCCAAAGAAAGGCTGGGCAACCAAAGCGGGGGCACCCTCTCCATCGGCACCATCGATTCGCTGGCCGCCTATTTCCTCCCCCCTTACCTGCAGGAACTCCGGGAGCGTCACGAGGGGCTGTCCGTCCGGCTGCAGACCGGCCGTGAGGCGCATATCTTCAAGCAAGTCAAAGATGGCGAACTGGATCTCGGCCTGATCCTGGACGACGAACCTTCCGATCCGACATTGGCATGGCAAACGATCCGCGACGAACCGTTGGTCCTGCTGTCGAGCCCGGAACATCCCCTCTGCCGGGAGAAAGAAATCACCTTGGAGCATTTGGCCGGCGCCGAATGGATCATGCCTGAAGAAAGCTGCAACTACCGGATCATGCTCGAAAAAGCATTAAAGCAAAGCGGGACGCCTTATGTTATCGGCCTTGAACTCGGCAATCCCGAAGCCATCAAACGATGCGTGATGAGCGGTTCGGGCATATCGCTGCTGCCGCGGATGGTCGCCGCCGCCGAAATCGGCAGAGGGGAACTGGTCAGCCTTCCCTTTGCCCATCCCGGTCTCCGGTTAACCTTGCTGCTCGCCATGCATCCCAAAAAGTGGATTTCCAACCCGCTTCGCGAACTGGTTGATCGGATCAGGCATGCTGCCGTTTAAAAAAACAGGCCACGGCATGAAAGCCGGGCCTGCCGATTTTTATTCCATGGATGCGTTATGCGCAGGTTTGCCCGCCCTTTTGAATTCCGGCTTTCGGTTCGCGCTCCTTCACGAGATACGGCAGCAAGGACAAAAGGCCGAGAATCCCCAAAATCGCCCCTACCCACAGCGGGGATGATAGACCAAGTCCGTGGTCGATGGCAAGTCCGCCGATTGTCGATCCGACCACGATGCCGAAGTTGACGACGGAAACGTGAACCGTGCTGACCAAGGATCCGCTGTTCGACGTCCGCGAGACCCGCGTCACCATGGCTGGATTCATGGGCACGCCGGCGAGGCCGATGACGATTACGGCAGCGATCGCAATGACCGGATTGCCCGCAAACAGACCGAACAGGATCAGCGCCGCGGCGAGCACCGTAAGCCCGATCGTCAGAATCGGCATCATGAAGCGGTCCGCGAGCCTTCCGGTGACCAGGTTGCCGACAACCGTCGCCGCGCCGTAGATACCGAGAAGAAGCGGGACGATCTTCGCGTCAAAACCGGCCACATCGGTTAATATCGGCGAAAAATAACTGAATGCGGCAAAGGTCGCGCCGATGATCAGCATGCTTGTCGCGAAGGCCGCCCATAGGTGACGGTTTTTAAAAGCCGCCAATTCGCCGCGGATGCTTACCGATCCGACCGAAGGCGATGAAGGGATGAGCCGCAGCGCCATGATTCCGGACAGCAGCACGAGAATCGCGACCGCCCAGAAGCTGGAGCGCCAACCGAAATACTGATCGAACAACATCGCGACAGGCAGGCCGATCGCCGTCGCGACCATCAAGCCGCCAAGCACGATCGAAGCTGCGCGCCCGCTGGCTTCCGGCCGGACAAGGGTCAATGCGATTTCGATGGCAACCCCGAAGCAGGCCGAAGAGGCAATGCCCGTTATTACCCTCGCCGCCATCATCAGCTCATAGTTCGGAGCAAGCGCGCCCAAGATTTGACCGGCCAGAAACACAAAGGACAGCGTCAAAAAGGCGGTTTTTCGGGGCAGCCTGAGCAGCCCGATCGTCAGCAGCGGCCCGCCGACGATCATGCCTGCGGCGTAACCGGAAACCAAATAGCCGATCGCCGCGATCGATACCCCGAATTCCGCCGCAAGCGAGGGCATGATGCCCGCAACCATAAATTCCGATGTCGTCATGGAAAAAATCATAAGTCCCAACACATAAATCGCCAACGGCATATAATCACTCCCGGATTAACTATTTTGTAATAAACAGTACAAAATAAAGACTAAAAAAGCGACCCTTCGTTCATAAGGGATGGATTGTAAAACTCATTAGATGATTTTGTACTAATCAGTAAAAAATTAATCAAAAAAAGAAGTCCGCATCATATAAACCTCTTACCTGATCAATCGCACTCGCCGGCAGCCGCAGGCAGCATTTGCGCTCTCCAGTCCGGAAAGCGCAAATACCGCTTCTAAAAAATGGATGATAACGTTCCTTGGATGATCCGTTCCGCCAAACCCCGGTTCAGCGTCGCCGGATAAATGACGCGGAGCCCGTAGTAACTGCTCAAAAACATGTCCGCAAGCTCGGAAGCTTCGCGGTTTCGCGGGATTTCGCCCGTCTCCTGCCCTGTTTTGATCGTTTTTTCGATCGCATGCTCCAGCAGGTCGACATGCTGCTTGAAAATGCGCTCAACGGCGGGATCGGTTTTGCTGCGCTCAGATGCCGCGTTAATCAGTAGGCATCCCCTGTTTTTCGATTTGGAATCCTCATGGATTTCCCACTCGAGCAGCGCTCGCAAACGGTCCCGAATCGGCCCCTCCTTCTCCAGGATGTCCATCTGTTCCCGGATTCCAAGCTCATGGTACCTTTGGAGGGCTTGCTCATACAGCTCGTGTTTGCTTCCGAACGCGTTGTACAAGCTCCCCCGGCCAAGACCGGTCTTACTGCACAATGCCTCGGTCGAGCAAGCTTCGTAGCCGTTGTCCCAAAAAACCTCCACGGCGGCATCGATCACGGCTGTATCTTTAAACTCGCGCGGTCTTCCGCTTTTGCTCATCTCTCGCATCCTCCTTTCCGGAAAATGTTGGTGGAATCATCATACTTATTTTGTACTGATCTGTCAAATATGGTTGCGGTAGCGATTTTTAGAGCGAATTCTTCCGCATAACGCAAAAAAGGCCCATGCGTCACCCGCACGGGCCGAAAAAGCCTTTCTTTGTTACAGCGTCAACCCGCCATCAACCGGGACGATCGAACCGGTCATGTAGCTGTTTTTCGGCGAAGCCAGGAACGTAACGACTTCCGCCAGCTCCTCCGGATTGGCGTAACGTCCGATCCTCATGTTAGGCAGTTCCTCCGGAACGTACCCGGACTCCTGCATCATGGACGGAACGGCTTGCGTCAACGAGGTATCCACGCCGCCAGGGCAAATCGCATTGACGCGGATTCCTTTTTTCACGTATTCAAGCGCGGCCGATTTGGTCAGCGCTACAACGGCGTGTTTGCTTGCCGAATAAGCCGCCAGGCTGTGTTCGCTCCGCAGTCCGGCCGTGGAGGCTGTATTGATGATGACCCCTTCGCCCTGTTTTTCCATCACTTTCAGCATATATTTCATGCCAAGGAAAACGCCTTTGACGTTGACGGAGAAAATCCGGTCGAATTCGGAGTCCTCGATATCCGCAAACATAGAGAATTTTTGCAGGACGCCCGCGTTGTTGAAGAAGACGTCGATCCGGCCATAGGCCTCAACGGCTTTGTTCACGTAATTTTGGACGTCGTCGCTGTTTGCAACGTTAGCTTGCACGAAGATACCTTCTCCGCCTTGCTCCTTCACGAGCTTCAGCGTTTCTTCTCCCGTTTGCTGATTAAAGTCTACCAGCACGACCTTGGCGCCGCCTGCGGCGAATTTCAAACTCGTCGCGCGGCCGATGCCGCTTCCCGCACCTGTAATGACAACAACTTGATCGTTTTCCGACATATGGACCGACTCCTTTAAGATTTAGAATAAAAATCGAGTTGTGATAGTCTATGTATCATTATGATAGTAAGACTATCACTACACCGATTATTATACTCCGCTCGCCGGCGGGTGACAACCCTTCCATCCGGGAGTCGGCGCGCAAGCTTTTCCCGCTTCGTTTGGTTGACAGGCTCCCGCCCATTTGATATGATCACGAAACAAAAAAAACGAACCGTTTGGAAGGAATGTGGACCAATTGAATTCAAAAACCAGATGGGATCGGGAACGCGAGGAGGCCAAGCAGCAGCGGGTATCCCTAATGCTCGAAGCGGCCCAAAGGGTCTTCAACCGGAAAGGGCTCGATAAAGCGACCATGCAGGATGTCGCGACGGAGGCCCATATGGGGGTAGCCACGGTGTTCCGTCATTTTCCGAAAAAAGACAAGCTCATCGTCGCCGTTGCAACCAAGATTATCGATTCCCAAACAGAAACGTTCGAAGAAATCCTTCATCGTCCCGGCACTTGTTATGAAAGGCTGGAGCAAATGCTGGACGTATTCATCGGTTTTGTCGGCGACCAGCACAGCGAAAACACGAAACTGATCGAAGCGTTCGAGAGCTACGCCGCCCAATCCCGCGAACCCCTCGAGGATCTTCCGGTTTATAGCGCCGCCGTCGGACGGATTCAATCTTCCTTATCCCAAATTTTAAAAGACGGCGTCAACGACGGTTCTCTGCGCTCCGACTTGCCTCTGGAGGAAACGATCGCGACCGTTACAAACGCGTTTGGCCAGTTTGCCAAAAAATTGTCGCTGCAAAACAGCATTCCGATGCTTCAGCCGAACATCGAGCCCGTAAAGCAGCTTGAAATTTTGAAATCCATGATTCTTAGTTATTTAAAAGCGACATAAGTCGAACGGAGGGGCCGTCCCAAAAGCAAGTCATCTTGCAGCAGAGTGGACGGTTTGCAAAAAAAGTAAGCAAAGCGCCAATCCAAGGGGGTATCCTTGGGCTGGCGCTTTGCTATTTTGGTATGCTATATGCTTTTTCAGAAGATTATGGGCAAGCGAAAGCCACCCGACTTCCGTCATGCTTTACGGATTTCGAAAAATTGGCATTCCTTGCGAGGATGATACGTTACGTCGCTGACATCCGACTGGGTAATGACCGTCGTGTCCGTAAAACGGATGATGGTTGTCTTGGAATCAATCAAATGGTCGTCGCGAAAAACGCGAATCGTCAGCTTTTTTTCCTCGGCCTCCCGAAAATCCGCTTCCGTCAACAGCTCGCGGACTGTCGCCATAATACGGCAGCCTCCTTTGCAATAGGTTTCAGACAGGTTCTTTGAACGCTTACGCTTCGTTTCTCGGCTTGAGGCTTCCGTTTGCCGGACGCCGCCGCCTTGTAAGATCTGCCTGCAACGGCCGAAGGCTTGTTCGCCCCGATTCCGTTCCGGTACAATGTAAATGTAGAGATGCCTGCAATTAACGCATATAACAGCACATCGGCTCGTTAGTGATTTTAACATACTTTAAAGGAGCGAAACATAATGGAATCCAAAGTGGCGCCGTTTTTAATGTTCGAGGGGCAAGCCGAGGAGGCGATGAATTTTTACACCTCGGTGTTTGCTCCCGCGGAAATCGTCAGCATCAAGCGTTACGGGCCGAATGAAGCGGGACCGGAAGGATCGGTGCTGCAAGCCGCCTTCTCGATCAAAGGACAAAACATCATGTGCATTGACAGCTTCGTTCAGCACGCATTTACGTTTACGCCGGCGATTTCCTTGTTCGTCCATTGCGATTCGGAAGAGGAATTGACGGAAGCCTTCGGCAAGCTTGCCGAAGGTGGCGCCGTCCTGATGCCGCTGGACAAGTACCCGTTTGCCGAAAAATTCGGCTGGGTACAGGATCGGTTCGGCGTTTCCTGGCAGCTGAGCTGGAACTAAAGTTCCTTTTCGCAAAAAAGACCGGCCGTTTCCTTTACATGGAACGACCGGTCTTTCTTTGACAAAAACTCCTCTTGTTTGTGTTATCCCCCTGCCCTTTTCCCGCGGAATTTTACAAAAGCCCAGATGATAAGCAGCAGCAGAACGGCAAGGCATATCCCGATGCTCAGGCGGTTTTGTTGGTCCACCACAAAAAACGCGGCAATGACCGCCAGACACAACACGGCAAATCCGGTTACGTACGGGTATCCCCACACTTTAAACGTCGGTTTCGCCGGATATGTTTTCCGCAGCTTTATCTGCGATAACGCGATGCAAATCCAAACCAGCAGCACGACGAAACCCGGCACCGCCATCAACACGCGAAAAAGCTGATCCTGGGCAAAAATGCCGAGCATGGCGCCCGCAAGCAGCAAAACGGCGCATAACAGCAGCGTGTTGACCGGACTGCCTTTCCGGTTCGTTTTCGCCAGTCCTTTCGGCGCTTCTCCGGCCGCAGCCATGGAATAGAGCATCCGGGATGCGCCGTAGATCCCCGAATTGGCCGCCGACAGCACCGCCGTGATCAGAATAAAGTTCATGATATGCGCCGCGCCCGCAAGCCCCGTCGCCGATAATACCTGCACGAACGGGCTGCTCTCGGACCCGACTTCGTTCCACGGAATCAAACCGCAAATGACGAGAATCGGCAGCGTAAAAAACAAAATGATCCGCAATATGAAGTTGCCGACCACTTTGGGCAAAATCCGTTCGGCATTTTCCGTTTCGGTCAGCGTCAAGCCGATCAGCTCGGAACCGCCGTAAGAAAACATGACGACAAGCATCGCCGAAAACACGGAGGACAAGCCCCCCGGAAAAAATCCTCCGGAAACGGTGAAGTTGCGAAGGTATGGCGTATTGCCGCTCGGGATGATGCCGAAGATAAGACAAGTGCCGAGCACGATAAATAGGATGATCATGGCAATCTTGATGCCGGCCAGCCAAAATTCGAATTCTCCGAGCGTGCCTACGCTCAGCAAATTGATCAGAATGATCAAGGCGGCGCAGGCCAGGCTAAGCACCCATAACGGGACTCCCGGCAGCCAATACTGCAAAAAGCTTCCGGCTGCAATGATTTCGATAACGCATACCGAAAGCCACATAAAACAATACATCCAGCCCAGAATAAAGGAAACCTTCTCGCCGAACGCCTCCCTGACGAAATCCTTCATGTTCCGGCCTTTGTATACCGTGGCCATTTCCGCCATCGCCGCCATCACGACCAAAAGCAGCAAACCGGCAAACACGTAAGTCACGATAACGCCGGGGCCCGCCAACCCGATCGTTTCCGCGCTTCCTTTAAAAATGCCGGTTCCGATGACGCCGCCCATGGCCATAAAACTGATATGTCTAGGCTTTAGTTTTTTTTGTAGCGATCCTTCTGGTTGTCCCATCCATATCCTCCCGGTGTACACTCATTGATGAATGACTATAATTTTTAATAAATGTATAGTTCAGTATAAACCATTTTGTGTTTTTGTGAATAATAATGGCCGAATTTAAAGCTGGCTACAGGAAAATTTAAACTTAATTTAATCGTGTACCACACGCGATTATGTTATGATCAATATCGGCTGTCTTGTTCGGCAGCATTGATTAAACATTGGCGGTGATCGTATGCTTCAATCCTATCTGTTTCCCATTTCTTACGCCTTTATGTCTTTTCCGTTTGCGGCGTTATTGTTTACGCTGCCGTTTTTGATCGTGCAATACCGTAAATACGGTTATATCAATAAAGTTCGGGCTTTCGTGCTATACCTGTTTTTGCTTTATTTGATGAACGCGTTTTTCCTTGTCATTCTACCGCTGCCGTCATCGCGGCATAATGCCGCGCTTGCGTCGGGAGCCATGCAGCTTGTGCCGCTGAACTTCATTTTGGACATTTTAAAAGAAACTTCGGTCGTCGGATCGGATCCGTCCACCTACTGGCATTTGCTGAAGGAACGGGCATTTCTGCAGGTCGTTTTCAACATTATCCTGACGGTGCCTTTCGGCATGATGCTCCGTTATTATTTCCGCAAGGGCTGGGTACGCTCCATCTTGTTTTCGTTCCTGCTGTCCCTCTTTTTCGAGGTTACCCAGCTGACCGGCATCTACGGCTTGTATGACCATGCTTACCGCGTGTTTGACGTTGACGATTTGATCATGAACACGCTGGGCGGCATTTGCGGATATTTGGCGGCCGAATGGTTGTCGGGGCTGCTGCCGAGAATCGAAAAGCTGGACGAAAACGTGGACCTAACGGCCAAAAGAGTCACCTATACCCGCCGGGCCGTTGCATTTTTGATCGATTCGGTCATTTGGCCGATCCTGATGGCGATCTGTTTCGTTCTCCATATCAGAGCCTCGTTTTGGGTGGCTACGGGCATCTATTTTATATTGATTCCATGGCTGACGCACGGCGTCACTCCCGGAAAATGGCTGGTCCGCATCAAGCTTACGAAAATGGGGGAACGCGTTACGCTTTCGTCGCTGCTTTTACGGTACGGGCTGCTGTATTGGGTATTTTTTGGCCTGAATCGCCTGCTTGCCGGATCGATCGATAACGTGCCTGACATCGGGAGGCTTGGGCTCGGCGTGATCGTGTTTGCGATGGATGCCTGGTTTTTTATCCATGTCGTCATCCGTCTGTTTCGAAAGGATTCCCAGCTCTTTTACGAGAAATTCAGCAAAACCAAACACGTCATCCTCTGGAACAAACCGGCGGAAAAACAAGAAAAAGAGCCTGTTTAAGCGATGCTTAAGCGGGCTCTTTTTCCATATTCTTCATTCGTATCTCAACGCTTATTTCTATTCGTATCTCAACGCTTCGATCGGGTCCAGCTTCGCCGCTTTTCTTGCCGGGAACACCCCGAAAATCATGCCGATGCACGCCGAAAACAATGTGGCCAGCAGCACGGAGTTCAGCGATACCGCCGTTTGGATGCTCATGAAATGGCCGACCAGCTTCGAGCCGCCAAAACCAAGCATGACGCCGACGATGCCGCCGAAAATGGCCAGCGTAACGGATTCGACGAGAAATTGGGCCAAAATCGTACCTTCCTTCGCCCCGATCGCTTTCCGGGTGCCGATCTCCCGGGTGCGCTCGGTGACGGACACCAGCATGATGTTCATGATGCCGATTCCGCCGACAAGGAGCGAAATGGCCGCAATGCCGCCGAGGAACAGCGTCAGCGTCTTCGTCACGCTTTGCGCCGAGGACAGAACGTCCTCCTGGCTTTGAACTTTAAAGTCATCCTCGGCGCTGCCAAGCTTGTGGCTTTGCCGCATCGTGTATTCGATCAGCGCGATCGTGCTTTGCATCGCCTCCGGCGAGTTCGCTTCCACCAGAATTTGGCGGAGGCCGTTCCTCGAGCTGCCGGACATGAAGCGGGACTGCACGGTCGTAATCGGCGCGATGGCGGTGTCATCCTGATCCATGGAGCCCGAGGAGCCTTTCGATTTGAGCACCCCGATGACGCGAAACGGGATGTCGTTGATTTTGACGATGCTGCCGATCGCATCAAATCCCGCATTTCCGAACAAGTTTTCGGCCGTGGTGGCGCCGAGGACGACCACCTTGGCTTTATCCGTCACTTCATCCTCGGTAAAAAAGCGGCCGATATCCGTTTCCCATGATTTGATGTCCGCATAATTCGGCGAGGTTCCGATTACGCTGGTTGACGTAACATTTTTTCCGTTTCTGAATTGTCCGCTCGCCTGCGTGACCGGCGCGACGTATTTGACGGTATTGATCTTGGAGAGCGGGTCGGCGTCCGTCAGCTTCAGCATGCCGCTGCCGCTTCCCCCGCCAGCCTGTTGCCCCGACGAAGATGCGGTCACCGTGATCAGGTTGGAGCCGAGGCTTTGGATTTGGCTGGTCACCTGGTTGTTTGTTCCCTGCCCGATCGAAATCATGGCGATGACTGTCGCAACGCCGATCATGATGCCCAGCATCGTCAAAAACGAGCGGAGCATATTGCTTTGCAAACTCCGAAACGACAGCTTCAGCAGTTCCATCATATTCATAGCGACACACGCTCCAGGTTCGGCCGGTCCGATTCGATTTTTCCGTCCCGGAACCAAATGATCCGTTTCGTATGCGCCGCGATTTCCGGCTCGTGCGTCACCAATACGATCGTATTGCCGCTGTCGTTCAGTCGCTTGAAAATCCCCATGATTTCTTCGGATGAAGCCGTATCGAGGTTGCCTGTCGGCTCATCCGCCAATATAATCGCAGGTTCGTTCGAGAGCGCCCGGGCAATGGCCACGCGCTGCTGCTGCCCGCCGGACAGCTCGTTCGGTTTATGGTGCATCCGGTCCTTTAAGCCGACCAGCTCCAGGCAATATTCCGCCCGTTCGCGCCGCTCCTTTTTGTTTTTTCCGGCGTACAAAAGCGGCAGCTCCACGTTTTCGATCGCCGAGGTCCGCTTCAGCAGGTTGAAGTTTTGAAATACGAAGCCGATTTTTTGGTTGCGGACCGCCGACAGCTGTTTGGCCGATGCGGAACCGATCTGGATCCCGTCCAGGATGTACATGCCGGAGGTCGGCTTATCCAGGCAGCCGATCACGTTCATCATGGTGGATTTTCCGGAGCCGGACGGGCCCATGATGGACACGAATTCCCGCGGCTCAATGTGCAGCGATACATCTTTTAACGCATGGACCCTCATCTCGCCGGAGGTGTATATTTTGTCCACATGCTCAAATGTAATCATTGGCCGCCACCCCCGGCGGCGCCGTTTCCTTGGCGCATGCCGCCTCCGCTGCGGTCCGACTGCTTGAACTGCTGTCTTCCTCCGCCCATTTCGCCGAATCCGCCAAAACCTCCAAAGCCGCCTTGCATCATCGAAGAAGACGTTCTGGACGAGGACGAGGTTGTCATCGTAATGCTGACCTTGTCACCTTCCGCCAAGCCGGAAACGACTTCCGAGCTTACCCCGTCATCCAGGCCGGTCGCAATTTCTTTTTGTTCCGTTTTGCCGCCCGTTTCCACCATGACGATCTTTCGGCCGCCAAACGATTTGATCGCGGCATCCGGCACGGTCAGCACATCCTTTTTCCCGTCGGTGACGATCGCAATCGTTGCGCTAAGGCCCGGAATGAGTTTATCGGCATTGTCCTGGCCCGGAGTGATTTCGACGGTCACCGGGAACGTGACCAGCCCGCTGCTTTGCACTTCGCCGAGAACCGCCTTGTTTGTGACCTTTCCTTTTAACGTCACGCCCGTCAGCGCGTCGAACGTGACTCGGACCTCTTGACCGACCTTGACGTCCGTAATATCGGTATCGTCGATGGAGGCGGAAATTTTATAATTGCCCTCGGTGGAAAACATCGAAACCGCGGCGGCCGTATCCCCGGAAGGGTATTCCCCGGCTTTGACGTTGACCGCCGACACGATCCCGTTAAACGGAGCGTAGATTTTGGCTCCCGCCAGGTTGGCCTTCGCATCGCTTAAACCCGCCTCCGCCTGCGCCACATTGGCTTTGGCCATCGCAAGGTCGCTTTCCTCCGGTCCCTTTTGCAATTTGTTCAGCTGCTGAACCGCCTGATCGTATACCCGCTTGGCGTTTTGGGCTTTGCTTGCCGCCGTCTTTACCGCGGCGTCGGAGGAATTTGCGCCGTTTTGCTGCGCCGCCGCCTGCTTGTACGCATTTTGGGCGTTTTCCAGCGCCACCTGAGCGAATAAGACTTGGGATTGATCCGTGCCTTGCTTGGCTTGATCCAGCTTTGTCTGCGCATTGACAACGGCGGTTTTCGCTTTATCCAGCTGCTGCTGGACATATGACGGATCCGCCTGCTTTTTGGCTTCCGCCAGATCGCTTTGCGCGCTGTCCCAATCCGCTTTCGCCTGGGATACTGCATACTTCTGGTCCGCTATCGTATCCGCATCCGTTCCTTCCTCGAGGCTCTTCAGCTTGGCGGCCGCACTCTCAACATTCGCTTGAGCGGACAAAAGCGAGTTTTGCAGCGCGGTGGTATCCATTTCGGCGAGCAGCTGGCCTTTTTGAACCTTATCGCCGGGGCTCACGTGAACTTTGGTCACCTTGGATTTTCCGCTAAAGGAAAGGTTGACGGAATCCGAAGCTTCCACGTTCCCCGAAGAGGTAACCGTTTTTGATAAATCCCCTTTCTTGACTTCGTATGTAATCGTCGCCGTTTCCATTTTAGGTTTCGCCGCGCTTTTCTGGACAAAATAAGTCCCTCCCGCTCCGATCACGACGACGCAGCCGCAGATGATTAATACGTTCCTAGTCACCTTGTTCATTCATCTTCATACTCCCTTCCCTTGAATGAATATGATCGTAGCACCGCCAGCTTAAAGAAAACTTAACTGCGATTGCGGAGAAACCAAACCTGACCGGCCCCCTAGGAAAAAAGAAAAAACGGCTTCAGGAATATACCCTCAGCCGTTTTGTTCAATTTGTGATCATTGATTCGCCGGAAAAGATCCCTTCATCCAAAACACAAGGCTGGATCGCGCCGGCGCAGCAGCCAACCTAGCTTCTTTTTCGGTCGCCCAACACAATGTACACCCCGGTATCGTCGGATTCCACCGGATAACCCCGCAGCTTTGCATCGCTGCCGGCAGCCAGGTGACGGCCGCTTTTCAGGTCGAACTCCCAGCCGTGCCACGGGCAGCGCAGCACTTGATCGTCCATGCCGTATGAATAATCGTACACGCCGGAAGGAAGCCGGGTCCCCCGAATCACACCCGCGCATACCGGCGCCGCCGCATGCGGGCAAACGTTAAGCCACGCATAGTATTCGTCTTCGATTCGAAACAAGCCGATTTCCATCTCTTTTACTTTTACGATACGTTTGCCGCCGCTGCTGAGCTCATCCGGCTCCGCCACTTTTACCCTCATACAGAATCCTCCCCTATGTGCTCGGAAGGGATCGGGAAGCCGTACAACTCCGCCGCGTTATACCCTAGAATACGCTCTTTCAATCCCTGCGGAAGACCCCTCAGCACAACTTTCGGATTGTCGAAGTCCCAATGAGGGTAGTCGGACGAAAACATGGCGATCCGTTCGGCATGCATCATCTCAAAGATTTGCAGCAGATGTTCCGGCTTCTGCGGTTCTTCGATCGGCTGCGTTGTTACCCGCACATGCTCTACAATATACTCCGACGGCAGCCGCTTGAGCCATGGCGCGGAATCGCGCAGCGCTTTGTAATTTTTGTCCATGCGCCAAATCAAATGGGGCAACCAGCCTATGCCGCCTTCAATCGCTATAAATTTGAGCTTCGGATATTTTTCGAACACCCCTTCGCACACCAGGCTGTTGATATGGGTCATGAAATTCGCCGGCAAAATATTATGCCATTCCATATACCGGGTCGGGTACCCGGAAGGTGTCGGCGCGCCGGCAATCCCCTTCCCTTCGGTGCCCGGATGAATGGCGACCGGCAGACCATTCCGTTCCGCCGCTTCATAGATCGGGTGGTAGAAGCGGTTGCCGTACGGCATTCGCGCTCCGCTTCCCATCACGATCTGCACCATGCCCGGATGCGCTCCCATCCTGTCGATCTCTTTGACGGCTTCGGCCGGATCGGAATGGTTGATCTGAATCGAACCTTTGAATTTCGGACTGACGCCAAGCCAACGGTCCACCAGCCAATCGTTAAAGGCGGAAGCCAAGGCATTCGCATAGTCCGGATCGGCGTGAAGAGAGAGGCCTTGCTCTCCCCCGCCGGTCAGTATGGCATAATCGATGCCGAACGGTTCCATATAATGCCGCAGGACAAAATGCGGATCGCTGCCGGCAGCCCCGCCGTTTTCGGGCCTTGCGTCCTGACGCATCACGCCGACGGGCGAATAATACTGCCCATGCACGCCGACCCCGCTTTCGAGCCATTGCTGATGCCATGCTTTCGGCAAATAAGCCAACAAGTCCTCCGGCTTGCCGATGGAATTATGGACGTCGGCATCGACGATAAACGGTGCGGATCGCATTCCATGCCCCCCTTTTGATTTGAATCTTATCGCTTACTTCGAACCGTACGTACGGGTATACGCCGTGTTGTACATATTCAACAATTCATCGGCGCCGAGCTTCTTCAATTGATCCAAAAACTGCTGGTAATTCGCGTCGGTAATCGGCGTTTTGCCTGTAACGAATTCCGTAATTTTCTGCTCCAAAAACTTGGTGAGCGGGGTCAGCTTCGATTTTTCCAGGTCGAGCTCTTCCGTCGTCTTCACGATGGCCTTAGGCGCGGGGATGATGAACTTTTCATAGCTTTTATTGATCTCCTTGCTTTTGTCGTCGAGCCCTCTCTCCCACGTTTCGCGCGCAAGCGCATTGTTCAGCGAAATGTTGTCGTACCATACGCCGAAATCGCGGCGCAGCGGCACATAAGGGCTCGCTCCGAACTCTTTCATGAAGACGGGTTTCCCGTCCTCAAGCGTATACGATTTGCCTTCGATGCCCAGCGATAAATATTTGGTGCCTTCTTCACTCACCAGATAGTCAAGGAATTTGACGGCTCGCTCCTTGTCCTTCACTTTTGCAGAAATGGCCCGTCCCGACGATCCGACGACCGGACGGGAAAACTGGTAGCTCTGAATGCCGTCCGCGGCAATTTCGGGAAGCGCATCCAGATTGTAATCCGCCTTCCCGGACTGCTTCGCTTTGTCGATCATCGGGTTCACTTCCGCCTTCCAGTAGTACGTTACGGTCGACTTCCCTTTTAAGAACCGCTCTTCCCACTGTTCCGGGGTCAACAAATAAAATTCGGGGTCGAGCAGCTGCTCCTTGTACAACTTATTCATAAATATAAGCGCATCTTTGTACCCGCTGTTGTACGGCGAGAACTCGTATTTGTCACCTGTCGGGCTTAGATTGAAAAAGCCGGATATACCCGTAAATATTTTTCCGAAAACGGTATACATTCCGGTATCCCCCGTCACCGGGGTATTGAAGCTGAGCGGGAAGCTGTCAGGCTCTTTCGCCTTCAAATCTTTCAGGAACTGATAAAATTCATTCAAATTCGTCGGTGCCTTCAGGTTGTATTTATCCATCAAATCTTTCCGCGCCATCCAAATATAATTGAAGCCTTTCCCCGCGGGGTCGCCTTCGAGCACAGGAACGTCGTAGAGGCCGCCGTCCGCGCCGGTCGCCACGGCTTTTGCTTCGGGATAATTATCGTAGAACTTTTTGAGGTTGGGCGCGATATCCAAATAATCTTTCAAGTTCAGGAACACTTTCTCCGGCCCGTTCTCCCTGGCCTCTTGATTCGTCGGCTGACTAAAATCGGTGACCGAGTTGGTGGCGATCATAATCTGCCGTTTCTCCGTCAACCCTTCCTGGCTGACGACCTGCCAATCCACCTTGACGCCCGTCTTGGCTTCGATCTGCTTGAAAATCTCCCAGTCGTCCTTTACCTTTCCTTCCGGGCGGTCGTAGACGAGCCAGGAAAACGTAATCGGCTTTTGCGAGCCTGCTCCCCCTTCACCCGCCCCGTCTTGGGTCCCGCCCTTTCCGCTGCAGCCTGCGGTCAAACCGCCCAGCATAACGGCGGCAAGCATGATGGCCATCGTTCTTTTTCCCATTTGTTTGTACCCTCCTTTTATTGGCATCGGTTATAGAAATAGATTCCGGTGGAATCTACGGCTACCCCTTGATCCCGCCGATCATGGCGCCCTGGACGAAATATTTTTGAATGAACGGATATACGCATAAAATCGGCACCGTAGCGATCGTGATCATGGCGTATTTCAGCGTTTCTATATAATCCGTGTTTCCTTCGCCCTGTACATTGGAGCCGGCGATAATAATGTTGCGCAGCATGATCTGCAATGGGTACATGTTCCGATCGTTCAAATACAGCAGCGCATCGAAAAACGAGTTCCATTGATTGACGGCGGTAAACAAACCGATGGAGACGAGTACCGGCAGCGAAAGCGGCAGCACAATCCGCAGAAACACCTGCATCATGCCGCAGCCGTCAATGGTGGCGGCATCTTCAAGCTCTTCCGGCAATGCTTCGAAAAAGGTGCGCATGATAAACAAATACCAGGTGCTGACTAACGACGGCAGCACGATCGCCCAGATCGTATTGAGCAAGCCCAGTTTCTGCACGACAAGGAAGGTCGGAATCATCCCTCCGCCGAACATCAATGTGAAAGCCGCGAGAAGAAGTATCAGCCGACGGCCTGGCAGCCACCTTTTGGCAAGCGGGTAAGCCATGGCGGATGTGACGGCGAGCGATAAAAAGGTTTGAACGGCGGTATAACGGATCGTGTTCCAATAACTGATCCATAAATCCGGGTTGCCGACGAGCCGTTTGTAAGCAGCCAGGGTGACCGCCTTTGGCCAGAGGACGACCTGCCCGCTCATGACCATCGCGTTGTCGCTGATGGAAGCGGAAAACACATATACGAGCGGATAAACCATGACGATCACGAGGACGATCATGAGGAAGATATTGACGGCGTCAAACAGCCGCGAGCCAAAACTTTCCTTGATTTTCATTTCCCCGCCCCCTTCACCATAGACTCGTGTCCGAAAATTTCTTGACGACGCGATTCGCCGCCACGACCAGCACGAAGCCGATCACCGACTGAAACAAACCGACAGCCGTAGCGAAGCTGAAGTCGGCCGACAGGATGCCGCGCCGGTAAATGAACGTATTGAGGACGTCCGCGGTCTCGTAAGTCATCGGATTGTACAACAAAATGATTTTTTGAAAGCCGGTTTCCATAAAGTGACCGAGCGTCAGGACAAACAGGACGATCATAACCGGAATCATGCCGACCAAAGTCACATGGCGCATTTGTTGAAACCGATTGGCGCCGTCGATTTTGGCGGCCTCGTACAAGGTCGGATCGACCCCGGCAATGGCAGCCAAGTACAATATCGTGCCCCAGCCGATCGTTTGCCATATTTCCGAGCCGACGTAAATCGTACGGAACCATTCGGGTTGTCCCAGAAACAGGACCCGCTCGAATCCGAGCCAGCTGAGCATATGATTGATGATTCCGGTCTGCTGCGACAAAAAGGTAACCATAATGCCGGCGATCACCACGGTTGATAAAAAGTGAGGCATGTAACTGACGCTCTGCACGAACCATTTGAACTTCCGGCTTCGAATTTCATGAAACAGCAGAGCAAGGATGATCGGCGCCGGAAAACGGAACAACAGGTCGTACACGTTCAGCATGACCGTATTCCGGATCAGCTTCCAGGCATCCGGCGTGTTGACGAAAAAATCGATGAAATGCTGCAGGCCGACAAACTTGCTGCCCATGATGCCGCGGCCGATCGAGAAATTCTGAAACGCAATGATCACCCCGTACATCGGCACGTATTTGAAGAGGATGTAATACAACATGCCGGGCAGCATTAACAAATATAACGTCCGGTACTTCTTCGGAAAGAATCGGAGAGAAGCCCCCTTTCCCCTACGCGGGGCAGGCATTCGTGCGTTCGCAGCATCGCTTCGTTCCAATGACAACGGTTTCACCCCCTTTGGCAGGCGTTTGCACGCCAAAGCCATACTGAATCTTTGCCCTGACTATACGGGTTTGGCGCGGCACGGGTAAAGCATCATGTTTTCGGAACGTCTCCGTTTTTACATCCCGCACCGCAGCGCTACTCGCATGACAAGCGGGCGAAAAAAATGAGACTTCCCAAAAAAAGAAGTCTCAGGATTGATGCATCATGCGATATTTAGCCGGGGTAATTCCTTCATACCTGCGAAAATTACGGATGAACGAATTCCTTCCCCAATAGCCGATTTGTTCTGCGATATCGTCGATTTTCAGATCCGTTTCCAGCAAAAATTGCTTCGCTTTCGAAATCCGGTATTTGGCAATGTATTCCACATACTTCTCACCCACTTCTTCCTTGAACATGCGGCTGAAATGTCCGGCGGACATGTTCATTTGCTCCGCGAAATATTCAATGGAAAGCTCTTCATTATAGTGGTTCTGAATATAGGCCAAAATTTCGGCAAACTGCTGTTTCCGATCCGACGGTTCGATCGTCCGGAACAAAACGCCGTGGATGTCGCGGAACGTTTGCCTCATTTCTTCCCAGGTCACGCAGCGGTTGATGGCGGCAAAAAACTCGGAATAGACCGAAATGTCAAAATCGTTGCGCTCGCTCTCGACGGCGCGGGTCCAAGTATTCAGCACATCGATGGCTAAATTTTTCATCTGGTGTGCGTTTGTGTTGCTTCGCATCCCGGCGTCCAGCAAGTCGAACACGGACTGGAGCAAGCTTTTGCAATCCCCGGCTTTATACCTGTTCAAGATCCGGTTTACTTCATGGGCAGACAAGAAACTGTCGCCTGATATTCTTCCTTTCCACTCCCTTTGTTCGCTGCAAATTTCCGCACCGGGCTGCAGACTCTTATATTTGAGCATCGAAAGCGCATGGTTGTAAGACTGATGGAGGGCGGCGATCGCGTGAACCGTTTTCCCAATTCCAATGGAAGCTTTGTAATCAGGCTGCTGCAGAAGCTGCTTGATGGCATTCGCCGTCTCCCCGGGATCGCAAAGCCGATTCTCTTCGTGATGCAGCACGCAGGCCAATAGATCGGAACGCGTCTGACATACCCAAATCATGGCCGGAGACAGTTTGCGGATCTTCTCCTTCAGCTCGGCCAGCATAAAAGATTTGGACGTCTCGGACAGTTGGTCCGCAAATGGCGAGTAGTATTGGATTTCAATACAAAGTACCGTTGCCGCTGCAACCGGGTTGTAGGGGAAGGAAATTTCTTTCGCGTAATATCCGATCGACAGGCTGTCGCGGTATTCACCGAGCAATACTTTGACGATAAACTGCTCCCGGACGATCGGAAACATGCCGTCCACCGTTTGTGCCAGCTCTTTGTTCCTCGATATCAGCAAACGGGAAAACCGTTTGATCATATCGAACTCGTTGCCGTTATGCAAACCGGGTGCATCGCCCAGATGCTGCGATTCCAGCCCGGATTTGATTTCGCGGATCGGGTTGTACAACCTCTTGCTCAACACATAAGAAACCAGGCCGCCCACGATGATAAACATGCAAAGCAGCGCGACCGTCATCATACGGATCGTATGAGCCGGCTTCAACAAGGTTGGCAGGTCGATCATGCTCACATAGTACCATGAATCATCGAACCGGGATTCCGTATATGTAAGCGCTTTCCCTTCGTCGTTTAAAAATAAATCATGTTCCGGCTTCTTGCGGATCATCGACGCGAACGAATCCGGCCGGAATCCGGACGATCCATTTGCGATCAGGACGGAGCCGTCCGAGTTGACCAGCATCGTATCCGTCACCCATTTCTCCTGAATGCCCAGTCGTTCGCGAAGCTTTTCCTCATCTAAATTCACAACCAAATAGACGTCGGGGCTGCTGCTGTTGAACGGATAGCTCATCATCACGGCGATGTTCGAATGGGTCGAGACGATGTCCCGGGTGTATGGCGGCCTTTCATAAACGGTATGGGATTTGGCAAAAACCATCGACTTCTTGCCGGTAAAATTGGCGACATACGAGGGTATATCCGTGTCTTTGATCGGGTATTGTTCCCGGAAATACTCATCTTTGCCGTTGTACGTTTTGCCGTCGATGACAAGGTCCTCATTCGCAAAGTACAGGAACGATTTGTACACCAGATTTCCAGAATCCAGTTTGTTCATCTGCTGCATAAGCGAATGGATCGATTCATAGTGTTGCTGAAGTTCGGCCGGATCGCCGGTCGATCTCAGAAAGCTCTTGACGCTTACAGTCGACAGCATGTTCACCATATCCCGCTCAAGCGTACCGAAGGTGTCGTCAATTTGCTCCGAGAAATGCTGCATGATGGTGTTGTTTAATGTTTCCGCATCACGCTCGATCAACCGGACGACAAAGAAGTGGGTCAGTACGCTGGCTACGATGACTGGAATGAGAATCAGCGCAAAATAGTTGGCGAAAAGCCGACAAAACAACACAGTGCGATACGTTTGCCAGACACGGTTCACCATGATGACCTCCTAAGTAAAATGTCATAAAACAAACTGAATGATGAAATATTATTTCACCCTATTCTAAACTATTTCGCTACGTTTGTGTTTAAACTTCCTTTACAATCATTTTTTTGAGGCGCATACTTCCCATCATTTGAACAGCCCCGCTAACATTTTTGACCATTGACATCTCCTTTTGATCTGCTAAAATCGGTAATACCGATAATTCAAAGCGTCTTACTTGTATTTAAATCCATAGAAAAAGGGGGTTCCCTTATGATGTTAACGGGCTTGTTATGCGGTGCCTTGCTGGGATTTGTGATGCAACGCGGCCGCTTCTGCCTGACCGGCGGGTTCAGAGACATGTATTTAACCAAAGATAATCGCATGTTCTACGCCCTGCTGATCGCCATCACGATTCAAAGCGTCGGCGTTTTTGCCCTCATTCAGGCTGGTCTGATTGAATTTAGCGCAGGCGCATTTCCTTGGGTCGCAACGATCCTCGGATCTTTTATTTTCGGGATCGGGATAATCCTTGCCGGCGGTTGTGCGACGGGTACATGGTACCGTGCCGGGGAAGGTCTGATCGGCAGCTGGATCGCGCTTTTTGGTTACATGGCGATGAGTGCGACGATGAAAACCGGAGCGCTTGCCCCAATCAACAATGGAATCAAAAAATTTGACGCACCGGTGAATTCGATTCCGGAAACGTTCGGCCTTTCCGTCTGGCCGTTTATTGCTATTCTTGCCGTTATCACTGTAATTTTTGTCATTCGGCAGCTGCGCAAACCGAAGGTTGCCATTCCGACCATGAAAGCGAAACGTTCCGGTCTGAACCACCTGTTGTTCGAAAAGCGGTGGCATCCGTTTTTTACGGCGATTTTGGTAGGGTTGATCGCTCTTCTTGCTTGGCCGCTCAGCGAAGCGACCGGCCGGATGTCCGGTCTGGGCATAACCACGCCTTCCGCGAATATTTTGCAGTATTTGGTTACAGGGGACAGCGATAAATTCGTGAATTGGGGCATGTTCCTCGTTCTCGGCATTCTGATCGGATCTTTTATCGCCGCAAAAGGCAGCCGTGAATTCCGTTTCAGAGCTCCGGATGCCAAAACGGCGGTCTCAAGCTTCATTGGCGGGATTTTAATGGGCTTTGGCGCCAGCTGGGCCGGCGGCTGCTCCATCGGTAACGGTCTGGTGATGACCGCGATGATGACCTGGCAGGGCTGGGTTTCCCTTGCCTTTATGATTCTCGGTACCTGGACGGCGTCTTACTTCGTTTATGTACGCCCGCGGACCAAAACCAAAACGAATCCAAGTGCGGCGTTTCGCACATCAACAACTTAAGGGAGGATGATCTTATCATGAAACAACAAAAGCTGGCCGTCGTCGGAATGGTATGCCCGTTTCCGTTAATCGAAGCCAAGCAGGCGATCGAAACGCTCGACAGCGGAGATGAACTGGTGATCGATTTTGATTGCACGCAAGCGACGGAAGCCATTCCGCGCTGGGCTGCCGAAGCCGGTCACACCGTCACGAACTTCGAACAGATAGACGATGCTTCCTGGACGATTACGGTTCAGAAGAAATAAGTGCTTATAGGCGATTTTCCCCGACAAAAGACGGGCGAAGATCGCCTTTTTATATGTTCAGGGGCGGGCAGCGATTGAAAGGAATGCTTCATTCCGCAGCGTCCTTATAACAGACAAAAGAGCCGCCCTGGTCAAGATGACTTTTGGGACGGCCCCAAATTTGAAAATATGCGTACTCATGTCCGGTCGATAAAAAACAACACATTCCCATAATGCTTCATAAACCTTTTATAATCCGCCGTTTCTTTTAAAACAATGACGGTTGGATATGCGTTTACTTTGCGTCGTTTTAATGCGGCTAACATGTCTTTTTGCTCGATGCAATAAAATTTGCCTTCTTCATACTGAATCAGGAGAGGCGGAAGATCCGCCGCGTGATCACCCGTTTCATCCGGTTCATCCGCTCCAATTGCATTTCCCCACACCTCTATTCCATCTAGCTGGACAAGACGCAAGGGAAACTTTACGACGCCAAAATAGACATTTTTTTCTTCCATGAAATCATATAATACGGGGTCCGTTTTTAGAGTCAGTTGCAGAAAACATTGGATCCATTCTTCGAGCATCCCGATATTCGTATATTCGACGGCCGATCGTACGGTTGGAGCATACGTCATATGTCCGTCATTTTTCTTCGAATAAATGATTTTCTTGATCGAATCCAAAGATAAAAAATATTCGTCCGCGAGTTCCGAAACGGTCATTCCGCCGGCATATTTATTGCGAATCATCCTATTCCGCTTCTGCAATCGATCCCGGTAACCTGTTGTTTCACCCCAACCCTTCTTTTCCTTTCCGATTGGAATATATAACAGTTTCCCGGCCGCGTATTTTTGGATTTCTTTCAATAGCTTCTCGGGTATGACTTCGCCGGCGTTTTCATATTTCATACGATCACCCTTTATAAGGCGTATATTCGATCCTTCAGCTGACTGATCGATGTCATGATGGACGTGCAAGATTCCGTGTCATCGATCGACGCATGCCAACGCAAGGTATCGATCCCTTTATAATACGCCATGCATAAAAATCTTTCTTTAAAATCCGGGATGACGATGTCCCTTTTTCCGCAATACTCGAACAGCAATTCAGGGATGTGCAAGTAAGGCTTATTTAAGTCCATAATGGCAAAATCCAAAAGGAAATCGCATATGCCGGATCGGCTCCAATCCGGGAAACCGACCGTTGTTTTTCCATCCGTGATCATAATCTCAAAAAACGTATTATTATTGACCAAATACCGTTGTCCTTCACAATAATCAATTCTGGCTTCCATTTCCTTCAAATACGTTTCGACAAAGCCGCGGTCCAACATCGTCGTATCGTAAAGTTCCTTCCAATGAAACCAATATCCTTCTTTCTCTTCCGCAAAGGTGTCGATCAGATATTCCCTGCAGGTTGGGTACTCTGTTTTGCAATCCTCGTTGAACTCGCCGTAGCCCTCTACTCCGGCGATATCCGACGCACTAATTTCCAGGATCTTGTCAAAAAAAAGCTCATAACAATCCGCAAATTGGGCCGGGCTTAAGTGATCTGCGAGAAATCCGTTTGGCGTCATGCTTACTTGATCCGATAACATCGACTTAATGATACTGTCTTTACTCATATCCATATCCCCTTTTATATTGAAGATTTTGCAAAATCCTGTTATTAACAATGGTTGCGCGCACCTGATATTGGTAATGATACCATCGGCCTTGATGCGGAGATAGGCAATGAATAAGTTTAGTCAACTTTACACTCACGGGCATCATGATTTCAAAATCCTGCGTGAATTGTTCTCCTCCAGAAAAGCAAAACCGCCCAGGCTGTCGCCGGGACGGCTTTGCAAAGTTATGGTAGCCTCAAGCCTTCGATCATCTTGAAGCGGCGCTGCAGCCGGGCAGTCCGACAGTCTGGGCATTTCAGCTTTTGATTGCGCCGGCGGCAATGTCCGAAATGAACTGCTTGCTGACGAACAGGAACAAAATGATCAGCGGCACCACCGCAAGCAGCGTACCGGCGATGACCATCGAATAATCCGTTGTGTAAATGCCGTTCAAGGAAGACAGGGCAACCTGGAGCGTGAATTTGCGCTCGTCGTTCAAAATGATCAGCGGCCACAAATAATCGTTCCAAGCGCCGATAAACGTAAACGCGCCCAGGAAGGAAAGGGCCGGCCGCAAAATCGGCAAGGCCACGTTCCAATAGAGCCGGAAAAAGCCGCATCCGTCGATCCGTCCCGCATCAAGCAGTTCGGTAGGCACGGATTCCTCGGCATATTGCCGAATCCAGAATATTCCGAACGCGTTCGCCATGCCCGGGATGATCAGCGCTTTGAAGGTGCCGACCCAGCCGAACTTCGCCATGATGACGAAAGACGGAACAAGCGAAAGCTGCGCCGGAGCCATCATCGTCGCTAAGAGCAGAACGAACAGCCATTTTTTGCCCGGAAATTTGAATTTGGCGAACGTATAACCGGCGAGCGAATCGAAGAACAACACCAGCACGGTGCTGCACCCCGCCACGAACAGCGTGTTCAGGAAAGCGCCGAAGAAATCGATGTTTTGCAGCACCCGCGAAATGTTGTCGATCAGGTGGGTCCCGAACCAAAACTTGGGCGGGAAGCTGTAAATCTCCGCCGTCGTGCGCGTAGACATGACCACAAGCCAATAAAACGGAAAGACGGAAATGATGAGTCCAACGATCAAACCGAAATAGAGCAGGATCGATTTTCGGATAGCCATGCGATGCACCCCCGTTTATTCGTCTTTGGCGCCGCCGCCCTGAACGACCCGCCAGTTGAAGATCGAAAACAGGGCGATCAGGATGAACATTCCCCAGCCGACGGCCGAACCGTAACCGAAATAGTTGTTCACGAAAGCTTCGCGGTACAAATACAGCACGATCGTCAGGCCGCCGCCGCTGACGCCGCCGTCATTGCCGACCAGCACCTGGGATTCGGTGAAAATCTGCATGCCGCCGATCGTCGACGTAATGACCGTAAACAAAATGATCGGCCGCAAATTCGGGATCGTGATGCGAAAAAAAGCCTGAACGCCTGTGGCGCCGTCGATTTTGGCCGCTTCGTACAATACGGTCGGAATGCTTTGCAGGCCGGCAAGGTAAATGATCGCGTTATAGCCAACCCAGCGCCAGATGACCATCACGGACACCGCCAGCTGAATGCCCCACGTTTTGTTCAGCCATTCCACGGGCGAGA
This sequence comes from Paenibacillus sp. VCA1, assembly GCF_031583795.1. NCBI lineage: Bacteria > Bacillati > Bacillota > Bacilli > Caryophanales > Paenibacillaceae > Paenibacillus > Paenibacillus sp. VCA1. Next base: position 304,126 of record NZ_JAVLSX010000006.1, read on the forward strand.
TGCCAAAGAGCGAAAGCAAATAGTTCAGCAAACCATAGTTGTTGGAAAACAGCGTGCTGAACACGATGGCTACGGCGACGAGCGAAGTGACGTTCGGAAGGAAATAGCCGATCCGGAAAAATGTCCGGAATTTGACGAAGGACGCATTCAGCAGAAACGCCACGATCAGCGCGAAAAACAGCATCGGAATCGTGGAATAGATCCAGATCAGCAGCGTGTTGCCGACCGCCTTCCAAAATTCGGGATCGGTGACCATGAACCGATAGTTGTTCAGGCCGTTAAAGGTCATTTCGCCGATGCCGTCCCATTTTTGGAAAGAAAGATACATCGAAAACAAAATCGGAAACAGTCCGAACACCGTAAACAAAATGTAAAACGGAGAAATCGCCAGGTACTCTTTCCGGTGCTTCCATATTTCGGACGCCAATCCCGTCTTCCGCCCCATAGGCTGCATGGAGCTTCCCGGATCGAAATGAGTTTGCTTCTGTAAAGGTTCACCCATAAGACTCAACCTCCATTGTCGATGATGGTATGATCGTTTACCGCAGCAGCTCCTTTTTGACCCTGGAGAGCGCGTCTTCCCATGCCTGATCCGAATTTTTGCCCTGAATCGCCACCGCCGACAGCTCCCGGCTGACGATGCCGTTCAGGTTGGCGTATTTCGTCCCGAAATAGGCCGGTTTCACATGGCGTGCGGACTCCGAAAAGATTTCGCCGGTCACCTGGCCGCCGAAAAAATCTTCCTTTTGTTTCATGACGTCGGAATCCAACGCTTTCACGGCGGACGGGAACAGGTTGATTTCTTTCATGGCGGTTACCTGGTTTTCCGGATTTTCGAGCCATTGGATAACGTCAAAAGCTTCCTGCGGATGTTTGCTCGTTTTCATGATGGCCAGAAAGGACCCGCCGTTGTTGCCGTCCCCTCCCGGTGCCCTTGCAACGCGCCACTTCCCTGAAGTGTCCGGAGCCGCCTGCATCAGAATTTCCTTGCACCAGACCGCGCCGACGAACGAAGCTATCTTTCCATTGTTCGCCGCGGCGTTCCATTCGGAGGAGAAGGTGCTCGCATTGGCCAGCAGTCCTATTTGGGATGCTTTGACGGCGAAGTCCCATGCTTTTTTCATGGAAGAAGAAGGATTTTCGCCTATGAAGTTTTCGTTTTTATCAAAATAGATTTTGTCCGACTGGGCATTCACCTGGGTATAAATGTTGCCGATGTTGTCCGTAAACTTGACCTTGCCTCCCAGTGCGTCCTGCAGCTTTTTGCCTGCGGCGAAATAATCGTCCCAGGTTCCCATCAGCTTGTGGACCTCTTCCGGATCGCTCGGAAGCCCGGCCTGTTCGAACAGATCGGCACGGTAAAATAATGCGGTAGGACCGGTATCCATCGGCAGCGCGATCATTTTCCCTTCCGGCGTCACGCCCAGTTTCCATTTCCAATGCAGGTAATCCTGCTCGATGTCTTTGGCGCCGAGTTCGTACAAATCGTAAAAACGGTCGGCGCTTGGGAACAGCTCCGTTACCCAGTCGTTAAAGGCTACGATGTCCGGTCCGCCGGTGCCCGCCGCCAGCGTCGTTTTCAATTTGGATTTGAAATCGCCGCCGATCTTTTGGGCGTTGAGGCGAATACCCGGAAACTGCTTCTGGACCGATTTGATGAGGTTGTCATCGATGCTTCGGTTCCAGTACCACAAAGTAAGCGTTTTCACATTTTCGTTAGATGAAGAACCTCTTGAACACCCGCTAACCATGAGAACGACAAGCAATAGACACGTGAACGACATGCATAATTTTTTCAATCGCTTCGGCCTCCCATCGCTGGCTTATGGTAATGCAGTTTTTACATCATCACTCCTTTGGACAAAGCTTTTATGATTAATATGTATGAAACATTATAAGCATTTAACATCGTTTTTGAAACAGGGTGGAAAAAATTTAATCTTCTAAGCGTCGATAAGGGATCCTCTTATTGATCTGACAAATTTTTCAAGACTTTCGGGTTGGTAGACATAGATTAATACAGTGGGTACAATGTGAAAAGAAGGCACTTTTCGGTTCGTCGCGAACCCGAAGGTGCGTTAGGAGGTGGAATGGATGGAAAACATGAAAGCAGCGGAACCCGCATTTTCGGTAACGTCCTGCACGGCTCGGCGCGTACTGGAAATCGTTTCGAATAAATGGCCCGTCCTCATCATTTTCGTATTGGAAAAAGGCTCTAAGCCTTACGGTCAGCTGCAGCGCAGCATCGCGGACATTTCCCAAAAAATGCTGATCCAGACGCTCCGCCAGCTGGAGCGGGACGGCCTTGTTGAGCGCAGCGTCCTTCCGGAGGTTCCGCCTGTGGCGGAATACGCTCTGACTCCGCTGGGAGCGAGCCTGATCCCCTACCTGCGCCAACTTAACCATTGGTTGAACGAGCATTATCCTCAAATCGAACAAGCTCGGAAAGATTACGATGCGAAAGAAAGATTTCGGGAAGACAAAAGCACGCGGACCGTTTAGGTATGCGTGCTTTTTTGGATGCATGGATGATTTTTCATGCCGTATGATGCCAACCGCCCCGCACGGCGGCCTGCTGGCGGTCACGCCGGTTATCGCCCGGAGCCCGCTTTCGAGATTTCGGTCAACACGAGCTGCTTCAAGGAAGCGTCTCCTTCGATCGCCTTTTCCTCGTATTTAAACTCGACCTGCTGGTCGGGTGCGATCGCTTCTACGGCAGATTTCAGCTTTTCGCCGAATTGAAAAGCCATCGGGCTGCCGTCCACGATAATTTCGACGGTATGCGGATCCGCAAGTCCGGTAAAGCTGCCTTGTCCCTGCTTGACGACCGGGGTCTCCTCTCCCGACGGTTGCTCAGGGTTCGGGGGAGTCGCCGGCTTTTCCGCTTGCTGCTCCGGCTGCTGGGCAGCTGGCCGATCTTGTCCCTCCCGCTCTGGTTTGTCACCGCATGCCGCGATCGCAAAGATCAGCAACGCGGCCAGCGAAACGAGGCTTAACTTCATTGTTTTGTTGTGCATGCGCAGTGCCACCTCCTTCTTCCTCTGACGGGAAACCGCTTGTCCAGGTTTCATGGTCAAGTTTCATAGGATTTACCCGATATGGCGCCCATCATAACAAAAAGGCCCGCTCGGCAGCCGTGAAGGCCGCGGGCGGGCGTATCATTTTATCGGGCGGCTTTTCCCACGATCGGACGATCCTCATCCGCTTCGAAAGAAACGTTGAACTTGTGGTCGATCTTTATATCCTCTTCACCGAACCTTACCTCCATCGTGATGCAAAACGGGGTTTCCACGCCCCGGATCGAAAGCAGAATTTGATCCGGCGCTTTCCACGTGAAGCTGGAGGCGGTACGGGTGTCTCTTCCGCCGAACGCGGGCGATTGTCCCATAGCCCAGCACTGGCGCCCTAACGTGATGATTTCGTCGCCCTCTTCTTTTTCGAAAGTCAGGCAGGCGGAGTCTTCGCCAAAATCGATGCGGAAGCTTTGAAGCGAAAACCGATTTTCCTCCAGATCATAGATTTTGCCGCCGATTCGAGCCTCCATGTCGGATCGCGGTTCAAACCCGGGCATGTCCAGGCGCAGCTTCGCGAGACGTTCCTTCAGTTCGGAAAACCTTTCATCTTCCTGGACCGGTTCAGGCAAAAATGCGTCCAGCAGATGTTCCCATACGCAATTGAGGACGCCTTGAAGATCCCCGGTTCCGGCCGTGATCGCAACTACCGCGTCCTGCTCCGGCAGCACGATGCAAAATTGCCCGAAAGCGCCGTCTCCGCGGTAAACGCCGTGGCGGCAGCGCCAGAATTGATACCCGTACCCTTGCGCCCAGTCGCTGTCTCCACCGTCTCCGTTCGAAATCTGCTTGCCGGTGGCTTCTTCGATCCAATCCTCTTGAATGAGCCGTTTTCCGTGCCATACCCCTTTTTGCAGGTAAAGCTGCCCGAACTTTGCGATATCCTCGGTGGTTACGCTCAAGCCGTACCCCCCGGTATGTATGCCTCGGGGACAAGTTTCCCATGTCGGACCCAAAATGCCCAGCGGCTCGAACAAGCGGCTCTGCAAATAGTCGAGCAAACGTTGTCCCGAAGCCTTCTGCAGAATGGCTGAAAGCATGTATGTCGCTCCGGTGTTGTACAGAAAATGAGTGCCCGGTTCATGCGGAACCGGCAGCGCAAGAAACGCTTTGGCCCAGTTGCCGTCCTCGGCATCATGGAGCGCATCCGTCGTGTCCTTGTCATGGCCTGTCCCCATCATCAACAGATGGCGGATTTTCATGGCGGCAAGATTCTCCGATACTTCCGAAGGCAAGTCTTCCGGGAAATACGAGACGACCGGATCGTCAAGCGTTAACAGCCCCTCATGAACCGCCATGCCGATCGCCGTTGAAGTAAAGCTTTTGCTTAACGAAAAAAGCATGTGCGGAAGCTCGGGCGCATAAGGGTCCCACCAGCCCTCCACCGCCACGTGTCCGTGCCGGAGAAGCATAAAACCGTGAGCTTCAAGCCCTCGTTCCTGAAGCGCATCGAGGAACCCGATTACCTTTTCCGAGGATATCCCCAACTCTTCCGGGCTTTTTCTTGGCAGCGACGTTTCCGTTTTCTGCATACATCCACTCTCCCTTATATTGAAGTGGCATTGCTTTTGGCATTCCACTTCCATTATACACCAATTGCGCAGCGCTTTTTGGCTTAAAATCGAAAGCGAATATATGGATTTCGGGTTATAATAGGGATTGCCTCTTCGGAGCATCATTCCTGTAAGAGATTTTCAACGAAACCGGAGGATAAAGCCATGAAAGATTTCAATCGCATGCTGGAAAAATACGCCGAGCTGGTTGTCAAGGTCGGAGTAAACATTCAACCTGGGCAGGTGCTGCTTGTGCAGGCGCCGCTCGAAACCGCCGACTTTACCCGTCACGTCGTCGCCAAAGCCTACGATGCAGGCGCTAAATACGTGCAGGTCGATTGGGATGACGAAAAAATAACGCGTATCCGCTACGAAAAAGCTCCGGACGATTCGTTCGGCTTTTATCCGAAGTGGACGGCCGACATGATGGAGCAGCTTGCCGAAGGCGGGGGCGCCGTATTACATATCAAAGTGCCGGATCCGGAGCTGTTCCGCGGCATCGATTCTTCCAAAGTGTCCACCGCCGTGAAAGCCGCCGCGGTCGCCCGCGAAAAATACCAGGCTTACGTGCGCAGCAACAAAGTGACCTGGTCGCTGATCAAGGCGCCGACGAAAGCTTGGGCGGACAAAGTGTTCGCCGACCTTCCGGAGGACGAGCGCGTGCCTGCCATGTGGGAGGCCGTGTTCCAAATGAACCGCGTCACCGAAGACAACGATCCGGTCGCCGCCTGGAAGGAGCATATCCGGACGCTGAAGGAAAAGCAGGAGCACATGAACAACAAACGGTACAAGGCGTTTCATTACCGCGCTCCGGGCACGGATTTGCACGTCGACATGCCTGACGGTTATCTCTGGCTCGGCGGGGGCGACTATAACGAAGCAGGGCATTATTTCGTCGCCAACATGCCGACGGAAGAAATCTATACGATGCCGCACCGGACCGGCGTCAACGGCACCGTAACCAGCACGCTTCCGCTGAACCTGAACGGCCGCCTGGTCGAAGGCATCAAGCTGACGTTCAAGGACGGCAAGGTTGTGGAATACGACGCGGATTCCGGCCGCGAGCATTTGGCGTCGCTGTTCGAAACGGACGAAGGCGCGTCGTATCTCGGCGAAATGGCGCTCGTGCCAAACGACTCGCCGATTTCGAAAATGAAGCGGGTATTTTTCAACACCGGCATCGACGAAAACGCCTCCTGCCATTTCGCGCTCGGCAGCTCTTACCCCGTAAACATCGAAGGCGGTACAAAGCTGAGCAAGGAAGAGCTCCTCGCCCGCGGCGCCAATGTCAGCCTGACCCACGTCGATTTTATGGTCGGCTCCGCGGCGCTCGAAATCGACGGCATTTTGCCGGACGGTACGATCGAGCCGGTATTCCGGAACGGCGTATGGGTGTAAACGGGATGAAATGAGCTTTGCGATATGTTCTTGTGCAAAACCCGCCTTTGGCTGCGGCAGCCGAAGGCGGGTTTTGTCGTTCAAGCCGCCGCGCGGGCGTTCCGCGCTTGGTTTTTGCGGATTTGCATCGCCATCACCGAGGCGATAAAGCATAGGAAGCCGGCGACGACAAACGCCTGCGAATAGCTGCCGAGCCAGTCGCGCAAGGCGCCTGCGCCGTAAGCGGCCGCCGATGCGCCGATTTGGTGGGCGACGACGACCCAGCCGAAAATCATGCCGGATCTCTCCTTGCCGAACGCTTCTCCCGCCAGCTTGGCGGTTGGCGGAACGGTTGCGATCCAGTCCAGGCCGTAAAATACGGAGAAAGCGACAAGCATGTACGGAGAGGCGCTGTTTAGCGCATAAGGCAGGAACAGCAAAGACAACCCGCGAAAACCATAGTACACAAACAGAAGTTTCCGGCTGTCAAAACGGTCGGACAACCAGCCTGAAATCGTCGTGCCGAACAAATCGAACACCCCCATCATGGCAAGCAGCCCGGCGGCCGCAACCTCCAATATGCCATGGTCGCCGCAGGCGGCGATGAGATGGGTGCCTATCAGCCCGTTCGTGGACAACCCGCAAAAGAAAAACGTGCCCGCGAGCAGCCAAAACGTTGCGCTTCCCAAAGCCATTCGCAAATTTTGCAGCGGAGCGAGAAATATGTTCCCTTTGAAAGGAACCGGTTTCGCCATTTCGGTCGAACCGTACGGTGCGGCGCCCACTTCATACGGGTGGTTGCGCATCCATACGGCTACGGCGGCAAGCACGACGACGATGCTGAAGACCGCGGCGTACACGGCGTATCTCCAACCGAGTTCGGACGTCAGTTTGGCAAACAGCGGCAAAAAAAGCAGCTGGCCGGTGGCGGCGCTGGCCGTCAGCAACCCGACGACAAGTCCTTTGCGTTTCACGAACCACTGATTGCTGACCGTTACACCCAGCACGTTGGCCATCATGCCTGTTGCAAGCCCGGACACGATTCCCCAAAGCAGTTCGTACTGCCAAAACGAACGGATCAAAGGCGTCACGGCCAGACTGAGCCCCAACACGGCAAGCGAAGCAACGATCACTTTGCGGAAACCGAATTTCAGCAGCAGCGCCGCCGAAAACGGCCCCACAAGGCCGTAAAGGAAAATGCCGATCGAGATGACGCTCGAAATGCTGCCGCGGCTCCATCCGAACTCGTTTTGGAACGGAACCAGCAAAACGCTGGGCAGCGAACGAATGCCCGCCGATATAAGCAGCGTGGCAAAGGTAAGCAAAACGATAATCCAACCATAATAAAAACGCGATTTCGGCCTGATTTGAACCTGTTCTTCCGTCATGCTCATCGTTTGATTCTCCCTTTTCATTATATTTTGGTTGTACATACAAAATTAAAAAAGAAAACAACCAAGCGCTTATCGGGTATGTGCCGAAAAGAATTGCGCTTTGGTGCTAAATCTGTGTATGCGCCTCTGTCAGTTCTCCAAAAGTTCGCTTGACGACTCCTGCATCGAGGTCAGCATATCTGCCAGCTCCTTGCCGAGTTTGGCCACGTAAGCGGCTTTCAGCCTTTTGGATGCTTCGCGAAGCGTTTCCTTCATGGCCGTCCCTTTTTCCGTCGGATACACGAGCACGGTTTTCCCCTGCACCTGACGCTCCACGAGCTGTTTTCCTTCCAGCTTGTCGATGAAACGGGTCAGCGTTGAAGGAGTGATGTACAGCTTCTCGGACAGCTCCTTTTGAGTGATGCCCGGATTCGCGATGACGAGCCGAACCAGATAACCGTAAGCCGGCGCAAGCCCCGTCACGGCAAACGCATCGTCGGCGAGGCGCGTAATCGCCCGGCTTAAACGGTTGGTGGTGAAGTACATACAGCTGTGCAAAAACGCTCCGTCTTCTTCAGATGATGGCTTGGTTGCGTTGTTGATTTCGTTGGTCATGGAAATTCCTCCTTCGTCGGATCGGTGACGCGAGTTTATTTTGTATGTACAACAAAAATATAGCGATTGGGTGAAATTGTCAAGAGTCTCCCGAAAAAATTAGGCGAATGAAATCATTCTTAGGCAGTGAGCCCTATTGTACGGGAAGACGCAAAGCGCTTGAATATGCAGGCGGATGCCGCGTCATCCCTTGACGGCTTCGGCGGCCGGAAGTCCTGCGCTTTCTTTCCTCGTCCCCATGATGACGGAGTCCTTCGGCAGCAACAGCGCCAGCAGCCCCAGGAGAGGCAGAAATGCGCACACCCGCGTCATGATTTCAACCCCATGGGTATCCATAAGCCAACCCATCACGACGGAACCCAGGCCGGCCATGCCGAACGACAGGCCAAAAAACAACCCCGCAACCGTCCCCACGTGGCCCGGAAGCAGTTCCTGCGCATAGACGATAATGACCGAAAACCCCGACATCAGAATCAGTCCGATGCAAACGCATACTATGACGGAGCCTACCGGTCCCGCATACGGGAGAAGCAATGAAAACGGGGCCGTGCCGAGAATCGAAAACCAGATCATTTTTTGGCGGCCGAACCGGTCGGCCAGAGGTCCTCCGATAAAGGTTCCTACCATGCCGGCAAACTGCAGGGCAAAGATCGATATTTGCGCGTCCTTGAAGGGCAAATGGTATTTGTCCATGAAATAGAAGGAATAGTAACCCGTCATGCTGGCCAAATAAACGAACTTGGAAAACAGCATCAAAATCAAAATGCAAAGAACATACATAATGAAACTTTTGCCGAATCGTTTTTCTCCGGCATTTCCCGCTCGACTAACGGCCGGGCCATTCGGTCGGGTCTTGCGTCCGTACCAGCGGCCAACCCCGATTTGAAGTACGAATCCCGCTCCGGCAAGCAAAATAAACCAAAGGAAACCAAGCTGCCCTTGCGGGCTAATGATGAACGCCGCCATGAGCGGGGCGATCGCCTGCCCGGCGTTGCCGCCGACCTGGAACACGGATTGGGCGAAGCCCTTGCGCTTACTCATCGCCAAGTGGGCCACCCGCGATGACTCCGGATGGAGTACGGATGATCCGATGCCGATCAAAGATGCCGACAGCAGAAGCCACCCTAACGACGGCGATAAAGCCAGCCCCACCATTCCCAGCATCGTGAACAGCATGCCTAGCGGAAGCAACAGCGGAACCGGCCGGCGGTCCGTAAAATAACCGATCATCGGCTGAAGAATGGAAGCCGTGATGTTCAACGTGAAAGCAACCCATCCGATCTCGCGTAGCTAAGCCGCATCTGCTGCTGGAAAAGCGGAAACATCGAAGGTACGACCGACTGCATCGCATCGTTCAGCAGATGGGCCGCGCTGACGGCCAGCAAAACGCCGAACGCCGTATTGCCGGCGGCGGCATGGGGTGGCGATAACGCCGGGTTTGGTTTTGACATTTCTCCCACATCCTCTTTTTTTTCCACCCATTATAGCCGCCGGTACGACGCATGTCGCTTGTGATTATTGCGGGAAAAACAAGCACTTTATGCTGTAGACTTGAAAGCGGGATTGAACCGGTATTCCGAAGAGGAGCTTCCGTGCCTTGGCCGGGTGCTCTCAGGATGCGCCGAACGCTGCTTGGAACGGGCCGGAAGATGATTAGCCCTCAAATCAACGCACAAGGAGTTAGGGGGTGGTAGCATCATTCAGGAAATCCAAAACCAACGGCGATGGGAGCAACGTACGTTCTTGGAGCCTTTCGAACACAAACCGAACTCCCAAACAAAAAATCAGGGGCCGTCTTTTGGGACGGCCCCATTAAACATTCATTTGAAATCCAACATTTTTCCGCCCGATCAGCTTTCGCTCCCGATTTGCGCTAGCCGGGCCTCGTTCAGCTCCAAAATAACCGGACAGTGGTCGCTGCCCATCACCCCGGCATCGATCCGCGCATCGGTCAGCGCAGGAACAAGCCGCTTCGAGACAAGAAAGTAATCGATCCGCCATCCGATATTCCGTTCCCTTACCTTTGGCATAAACGACCACCACGTAAACGCGTCGTCGCGGTCCGGATAAAAATGCCGGAAAGAGTCCACGAACCCGGCTTCGAGCAGCTCAGTCATTTTGCCGCGCTCCTCGTCGGTGAATCCGGAATTGCCCATGTTCGACTTCCAGTTCTTCAGGTCGATCTCCCGGTGAGCGACGTTCATGTCTCCGCATATAATGACGGGTTTCTTGGCATCAATCGACGTGACGTAGCGGCGGAACCGCTCTTCCCATTCCAGGCGCAGCGGCAGCCGGGACAGGTCTCTTCTGGCATTCGGTGTATACACGTTCACAAGATAAAAATGCTCGAATTCCAGCGTAACGAGCCGTCCTTCCGCCTCCGCGTTTTCCTCCATGCCGTAATAGGCGGACAAAGGTTTCAATTTCGAAAACACCGCAGTCCCGGAGTAGCCTTTTTTCTCGGCATAATTCCAATACTGTCCGTATTCCTCCCCGTAATCGAGGCAAATTTGCCCTTCCTGCAGCTTCGTTTCCTGCACGCAAAACAAATCGGCATCGCTTGCCGCAAAATAATCGTTAAAACCTTTATTGACGCAGGCCCGCAGGCCGTTTACGTTCCATGATACAAGCTTCATCCGCGACTCTCCTTATGGCTATCCATCTCGGGATTTTGCAAAATATGAATCTATCCACATTTGATAGTGTACCATAAAAGGGATATGCCGTGGCGCTTCGCCTTCATGTCCTACCTGCGGTTGATACGGCCCGAACAGGACGGAGCAGGACGGTCAGCCTTACGATCCAGCCTGAGCCTTCAGCTGCTCATACCAGGCACGGACTTCACCCTCGAGGCGGCTTGCAAGTTCCGGGAGTTGATCTTTTAGATTCACCCGTTCCCCCGGATCGGCTTCCAGGTCCGAGAGGTGAACGTCATCCGGCTGCAAACGGTCAAAATCCAGTTTCCCGCCCAATACCAGCTTCCATTTGCCTTCACGGACGGCAAGCTGGCTGCCGTATTCCCAAAAAATTTGTTGATGCGGCGTTTTTTCGCCTTTCGTGATCATGCCCGCCACGCTGAACCCGTCAATTTCCCCGGGCGAAGGCACAGGCAGGCCGGCAAACTCCATCACGGTCGGGAGGATGTCCGCCATCATGCCGACTTCTTCGCAAACCTGATCCGCCGGAACGGCTGCCGGGTAGACGAGGATGGCCGGCTCCCGGATTCCGCCTTCGAACAGGCTTCCTTTATGCCCGCGAAAAATCCCGGCGCTTCCCCCGTAGTAAACGTCTTCCGTGCCGTCCAAGAAATTGCGGGACTCCGAGGATGGACCGTTGTCGCTGGAGAAAAAGATCAGCGTGTTTTCGTCGATGCCGTTGCGCTTCAAGGCAGCCACGATCTCCCCGACCCCGTCATCCACGGCGGAAATCATCGCCGCCATGAGCTGGCGGTCCCGCGGCAGATGCTTGTAACGTTTCATGTATTTTTCCGGCGCATGCATCGGGTAATGAGGCGCATTATAAGCTGCGTACAGGAAAAACGGTTTGTCCGCCGCCCGGTTCCGTTCAATGAAATCGACCGACTTGTCCGTGATCAGATGGGTTAAATATTCGCCGTCATGCCAAACCTCCTCCTCATTGCTCCACAGATCATGCACAGGATTCGTGTGAGGCATCCCCCAGTAAAAAATATGGGAATAGTAATCCACGCAGCCGGCTTGAAAACCGAAATATTCGTCGAAGCCGCGCGCGTTCGGTTTCGTGGCTTCCGCCGAACCCAAATGCCATTTTCCGTATAACGCCGTACTGTAGCCGAATTCCTTCAAGCGTTCCGGCAGCGTTCTCGCTTCCGGCTTCAGCCCCGCCGTGCCTCGCTTCCCCTCCAAAATATGGCTCACGCCCGTTTTCGCGGGATATAGCCCCGTCAAAAGGGCGGCCCGGGAAGGTGAACATACAGGGGAGTTGGAATACCAGTTGGTGAACCGGACGCCTTGCCGCGCAAGCGCATCCAAATGAGGGGTTCGAATCGCATCCGATCCGTAACATCCCAAATCGCCGTATCCCAAATCATCACAATAAATGACCACGATATTCGGTTTCGTCATTAGAAGTCACACCTTTTTCTTTTATTTCGGTTTGTTCCAGCGGTCATAAGCATCCTGATCGGTTTTCAGCTTACCCGATGACCATTTTGTCGAAAATGTAACCGCTGTCATCAGAGTCGTAAAAAAGGAATCCATACATTGCGTTTTTCTTCGATACAATATAGGCGTTATATGCGGGTTAGTCAATATAGGAGTCGCAAGAACGGGTAAAAACATGGCATGGCTCTTGAATAATTTTATCTGCCTGCGGGCTTTCATTTGTGTTAAAATAGCAGAACTGCTGCTTTATTGAAGGATTTTGCAGTAATCTTGAAAATTGAAGAAGGACAGGACAAAATGAGATCTTCGTTTACGGTTAAATCATTTAATTTTCTTTTCTTTGCGCTGCTGTCGATGTTTATTCCTTTTTTGCCCCTTTATTTCAGCGACCAGGGATTAAACGAGACGCAAATCGGCGTCATCGTCGGGACCGGCGGTTTCATTACGCTCATCGCGCAGCCGCTGTGGGGCATGATCAGCGACCGCACGCGGACCATCCGCAAGGTTCTGCTGATTTTGGTGCTCTGTTCGACGGTAACGGGATACCTGCTTTACAGTACAAGCCAATATGCTTTGATCGTGCTGTTCGTCATGCTGACCTATTTTTTTCTCATGCCGGTCGATCCTTTGACGGAAAGCCTGAATTTCCGCGTGGCGGAACAAGCTGGAATCAGCTACGGCTCCTTGCGGACATTCGGTGCCCTCGGTTATGCCGTAATGTCCTTGCTGGCCGGTTATTTGATGACTGAATTCGGCTCCCGCAGTCTGGGATATACGTTCGCGGGACTCGGGATCGTCAGCCTGGTCGTTACTTTCTTTATGCCGGACGCACCCGTGTCCGGGAAACCCGTCACGATGAAAAGCCTGAAAAACTTTTTGAGCAACAAGGAAACGCTGCTGTTTCTCATCCTCGTATTTATCAGCTCGGTTCCGGCGAGAATGAACGACACGTTTCTGGGGTTGTACATCAAGGATTTGGGCGGGAAACCGGATTTGCTCGGGCTCGCGTGGTTTTTGGCGGCGGGCAGCGAGATTCTTGTGTTTTCCTTAAGCTTTTGGTGGCTGCGCAAAAACAAGGAATTGGCCATTATATCGTTTTCCGGAGCGTTCTATTTTTTGCGCTTTTTCATTTCGGCCTGGATTCAGGATCCGAATTGGCTCGCCTACATCCAGCTGCTGCAGCTGTTAACGTTTCCGGTCTTTTATACGGCGGCCATCCAATATCTGTACAACATCGTTCCCGTGGAGTGGAGAGCAACCGGCCAAACCGTGCTGGCGCTGCTGTTTTTCGGGGTATCCGGCATTTTGTCCTCCTTTGCGGGCGGCGCCTTATACCAGGCTTTCGGCGGACGGACCATGTATTTGACGATTTCGGGCATGTCTTTTATCGGCATGCTGTTCGGAATTGCGCTCTACCGCGTGTACGGACGGAGAAAATCTGGGGAAACCTCGTAGCCTGCGGACAAGTCTTTGGTACATGGAAAAGGAACTAAATACGGTTCGCCCTAATGCAAGAGCCGCTTCCGGATAAATCAGGGAGCGGCTCTTGTCGCCGACTGTCTTGACCAAAGGCCGGTCTTGCTGCAACAGTCCGCTCTGTTATAGGCTTTGCGAAGCTTTTCCTTGGGTTATGCTCTGAACCTCGTACATGTTCACTTTTGTGCCAAGGATATACTCTGGGGGCTCCTGCCCTTTCTTCTCGCGGTGTCCCTGCAGATGCGCGTCGCTTTTCTCCCAGTTTTTCCAGTCTTCGCGCGAACGCCAGCGGATCATGACTACTACTTCCTCTTCTTCCTTGCTGAGTTTGGTCGTCATAACCGTTTTATCGATCAAACCTTCCATGCCGTCGATCGGGCTTTCCTTGCTGAACCGGGCCACGACTTGATCGGCGTTACCCGCTTTGACCGTAATTTTTCGAAGCTGAACAAACATATAAGCCGCCTCCTACGTTTTTGTAATGGTTGATTTCGGCAAAATGACGTTATGCGTTATGTATCATGCAAAAATCATCTGAACCTCCCTTTTTATTTTAAGTGATAATGATTATCATCGTCAATTGCTTTTGCGCACGGTTCGTTTTTCATCCGCTACCCCAGCTTTCAGGTTGGTCCTTTCCCAAAAAATTGATACAATAGGATGGAGTATGTCCATATCTTCTTATGATGCATTACTATTTGGAAGCGAGGAAAAGTCTAATATGATCATTAAACCGAGAACACGCGGATTTATCTGCACCACTTCACATCCGGCCGGCTGCGCGGCCCAGGTTCAAAAGCAAATCGACTACGTGCAGTCCAAACCCGTGATCGAAGGGCCAAAAAACGTGCTGGTCATCGGCGCATCCACAGGTTACGGACTTGCGGCCCGGATTACGGCGGCCTTCGGCGCCAAAGCCAACACGGTAGGCGTCTACCGCCCAAGCAGCGGCTCCGAGAAACGTACCGCCTCGGCCGGGTGGTACAATTCGGCTGCCTTCGAGCAGGCCGCTCAGGAGGCGGGCTTGAAATCTTACAGCGTAACCGGCGATGCTTTCGCGAAGGAAACAAAAGATAAAACCATCCAACTGATAAAGGAAAAGCTCGGCAAGGTCGACCTTGTCGTTTACAGCGTGGCTTCCGCCCGCAAAACGGATCCGGAAACCGGAGAAACCTACAACTCCGTGCTGAAGCCGATCGGCAAGCCTTTTACGAATAAAACGGTCAATTTCCATACGGGCGAAGTGACCGACATCACGCTGGAGCCGGCGACGGAACAAGAAATCCGCGAAACGGTTGCCGTCATGGGCGGCGATGACTGGGAGGCATGGATCGAGGCGCTGCGTGCGGCGGAGGTGCTTAGCGAGGACGTTACGACGATCTCGTTCTCTTACATCGGCTCCGAAATTACGAAAGCGGTGTACCGGGAAGGTTCGATCGGACGGGCAAAAGATCACCTGGAAGCTACCTCTCTGAAATTGAACGACGAGCTCCAATCCACCGGCGGCCGCGCCTATGTCGTGGTGAGCAAAGGACTCGTCACGCAGTCCAGCTCCGCGATCCCGATCGTGCCGCTTTACATCTCCTCCCTGTACAAAACCATGAAGGAAAAAGGCATCCACGAAGGTTGCATCGAACAGACCTATCGCCTGTTCTCGGATCGCTTGTATGCCGGGGGAGAACCTCCTGTCGACGAAGCCGGTCGCATCCGCATCGACGACTGGGAGCTGCGCGAGGACGTTCAGGCCGAAGTGGTCAAAATTTGGGATCAGGTCACAAGCGACAATATTTATGATCTGACGGATCTTGAAGGATACCGCAAGGAATTTTTCCAACTGTTCGGGTTTGAAACCGAAGGCGTGGATTACGACACCGACGTCGATCCGGACGTGAAAGTTCCGAATTCAATCTGATAGATGAACATACAAAAACGTCTATCGACGCACTTCAGGAAGACAGATCACGTTTAAAGGTAGTTTTTCTCTCGCAATATCAGGAAGCAACGGCTCTGTAGTTTATACTTTCTGATATGAAGACCAGAGCCCGCTTTGCGGGCTTTTTCCTTACTCTCTATCCCTGCCCCTCCCCTTTTTCCCCTTCCCTTTCTCACTCGGAAATACACTTGTACGCTCTTGGCGGACATTTCCACCTTTTTTTCATTCCGTAATGACATAGGACTGGCAGTTCCCACGTTTAAAACGTATAATGATAGCGGGTCCGATAAAATAAAGCGTTCTCATCTGACTCTAATTTCCAGTTCACCAAACTCGGAGGAATGTATTCATGAGACTAGAAAAAGACTTTCTCGGCACCAAAGAAGTACCCGAAGAAGCATATTACGGCATTCAAACGATGCGTGCCGCGGAGAACTTTCCGATCACCGGCCAGCGGATTCATCCGGAACTGATCCGGGCGATGGCCATGGTCAAGAAAGCGGCCGCGATCGCAAACATGGAGATTAAACGGCTGCTCCCGTCCAAAGGCGAAGCCATCGTCAAAGCTGCTGATGAGCTCATTGACGGTAAATGGTTCGATCATTTCATCGTCGATCCGATCCAGGGCGGGGCAGGCACGTCTATTAATATGAACACGAACGAAGTCATCGCAAACCGCGCCCTTGAGCTGATCGGCAAAGGGAAAGGCAGCTACGCCGACATCAGCCCGAACAACCACGTCAATATGGCACAATCGACGAACGACTCCTTCCCGACGGCAGTTCATTTGGCTACGCTCACCATGATCGAAAAGCTGCTGCAGACGATGAAGGATCTGAAGCAAGCCTTCGAACGCAAAGCCGAAGAATTCGACTCCGTGATCAAAATGGGACGCACCCACCTGCAGGATGCGGTTCCGATCCGTCTCGGGCAAGAATTCCAGGCATACGCGCGCGTGCTCGGCCGCGATATCGAACGTCTTAGCGCTACGAAGAAAAACCTGCTGCATATCAATATGGGAGCCACCGCCGTCGGCACGGGCCTTAACGCCGATGTCCGCTATATCGAGCATGTCGCCAAGGTACTCGCCGAGCTGAGCGGATTTCCGATCGAGCCGGCGGATCATCTGGTCGACGCCACGCAAAACACCGACGCGTACACCGAGGTATCGGCCGCGCTCAAAATTTGCATGATGAACATGTCCAAAGTCGCCAACGATATCCGCTTAATGGCATCGGGACCGAGAGCCGGACTCGGCGAGCTATCGCTCCCTGCAAGACAACCGGGCTCTTCGATCATGCCGGGCAAGGTGAATCCGGTCATGTGCGAAGTCATCAACCAAATCGCGTTCCAGGTCATCGGCAACGACCATACGATTTGCCTTGCTTCCGAGGCCGGACAGCTGGAACTGAACGTCATGGAGCCGGTGCTGGTCTACAACCTGCTGCAATCTCTTGAAATCATGAACAACGGCTTCCGCGTATTCCGCGAGCATTGCGTCGAAGGCATTCAAGCCAACGTGGAACGCTGCCGCGAATACGTCGAGAACAGCGTCGGCATCATCACCGCGCTTAATCCGCATCTCGGTTACGAGGTCGTATCGCGCATCGCGCGCGAAGCCATCATGACCGGAAAGCCGGTTCGCGAATTGTGCCTTCTCTATAACGTGCTCTCCGAGGAAGAATTGAACATCATTCTGGATCCTTATCAAATGACCAATCCGGGAATCGCCGGGGCGGAACTGCTGAACAAGGAATAATACGGCAACGCGGGCGAATCTGCTTGAAACGGCAGGCGCCCGCGTTTTTTGTTTCTTATCCCATCCTTCTTTTTCCTTCCCCTTCTTCCTCCATT
This sequence comes from Paenibacillus sp. VCA1, assembly GCF_031583795.1. Taxonomy (NCBI): domain Bacteria; kingdom Bacillati; phylum Bacillota; class Bacilli; order Caryophanales; family Paenibacillaceae; genus Paenibacillus; species Paenibacillus sp. VCA1. The sequence continues at coordinate 321,520 of NZ_JAVLSX010000006.1, forward strand.
GTCTTTATCCGTTCATTGCCTTTATCCGTTTTCCTCTGCCTTGGTACGCGGTCGTTGGCAGGTTTACGTCTATCTGAGCAAAGTTCGGATTGTATATCATTCATTGTGAATTTTTCATATGTTGAATTTGTGACATATTGCTCCGTTTAACCCCTAGTTCCGATTTTTTGACCAACCTCTCAACACTTTTCCAATCTAGCCTGCCTTTTTTCCTCGTTGATACGGTCGATATCAAATCGCCATCGATGTTTTCATTCATGTTGTCCTAACCGCAATTGGCGTCGTTTCAAGATCTTGGAATAATTGCAGGGGATTTCAGCCAAAATACGATTGAAAAATGATTTCAAGGAGAGGAACGAACCTCCCATGAATAAAACGGCACCCGTACATGTTTTACAAATATTCATGATGCTTATGTTAATGAACGGCCTGACAAGCCATGTCGTCACCAACCCGATGGTGCTGGATGCCGCGGGGAGGGATGCCTGGATTTCGGTTCTATTCGCGACCGTATTGCTTGTCCCTTGGACGATCATGCTCGCCGTGTTTATGCGAAGAAGCGGGCAGCAAAAGCTTCAGCCTTGGCTGGCGGAAAAGACGAATCCCGTATTGTCTTGGATTCTCGTTGCCCCGTTAATCATATATTTGTATTTTATCGGCGGCCTTACCTTGTATCATACGTCCAGTTGGACGATCAGCAACTATTTGCCCCTTACGCCGAAAGTCGTCTTGGTCTCCACTCTTGCGTTTGTCTGTTTCTATACGGCCAAGCTGGGGATTCGGGCCATCGCCGTCGGTGCAGGAATTCTGCTTCCTTTGGTCGTTTGCCTCGGATTTTTCGTATCGATCTCCAACGCCCCGCAAAAAAACTTCAATCTGCTGGTTCCCCTTTTCGAGCACGGCATCATACCGCCATTGCACGGGATGGTGTACATTGGAGGAGGGTTCGTGGAGATTCTGGTTATTTTGTCGATGCAGCATCGGATCAAAAACAAGGTCAAACCATGGCACCTCGTGGTCTACGGGCTGGTCATTTCCTACATTACGCTTGGTCCCATCGTTGGCGGGATCTCCGAGTTCGGCCCCCAGGAGGCCGCCAAACAGATGGAATCCCCCTATGAACAATGGAGGCTTGTCAAAATCGGCGATTACTTGGAGCATGTAGACTTTCTGTCCGTATACCAGTGGCTTGCCGGCGCTTTTATGCGTATTTCGCTGGCGCAATATTTGCTCGTCGAAATGCTTCCTTTCAAAAGCAGGGTTATGGCCAACCGTTTTACTCTCGCGGTGACCTTCAGTTACATCCTGATCGCCATGTTTCCGTTAAGTCAAAACGCATTCTATCAAACGAACTATAAATATTACTTTCCCATCACGTTATACGTGAACGTTGCGTTATCCATCATTTGGACAGGCATATCATTTCTGCCAAGAAAAAGAAAGGAGGATACCCCGTGACGAAATCAGAATCCAAAAGCGAAAAAACGTTATGGACCATGGCCAAAATCCAAAATCTCTTTTCCAAAAGCTTCGATGTCGTCATAAGGTCCTACCGTTTGGATAAGGAATCCGCCTCTTCGGAAGTCGTTCTCGTCTACGCCAGCGGTCTCGCGGATTCGGCCCAGATCAGCCAGGTCGTCCTGCCCGAGCTTCAGGATATGCACAGGGAAACCGGCTTCTTCCTGCAACAAAACGGCGAAATGTATTCCAAGCTGGCGATGGACGAAATGAAGGAACCCGTCTCGCAGCAAGAAATTGAGGACACCCTGTTTCAAGGCGGTCTGATCATTTTGATCCCCTTGACCAACAAAATGTACTCGCTGGATATTTGCAACGCTCCGAAGCGCGCGCCGGAAGAATCAAACGTCGAAATCTCGATCAAAGGGCCGAAGGACGGCTTTACCGAAGATTATATTACGAATATCGCTTTGATCCGCAAACGGATCCGCAGCAATACCTTATGCTGCGAGGAACTTGTTTTAGGACGGAGATCAAGAACGAGGATCGCTTTAATGTACATTGACGACATCATCTCACCGAGTATTTTAGAGGAAGCGAGAAAACGACTAAAAAAGATCGATATCGATGCCATCTATTCGATCAATCAGTTGGAGGAGTTTTTAGCCGATTCCAAATTTTCGCTTTTTCCACTGCTGGACTTTAGCGGACGTCCGGATTATGTTATCGGCAGCTTGATCAACGGGCGTTTCGTCGTTGTCATCGACGGCGTTCCGATGGCGCTGATCGGCCCTGCCACGTTGTCGCTGCAGATGAAATCGCCGGAAGACGTTCAGTTCAACTATATTTATGTATCCTTTGTGAGGTTCATCCGTCTGTTAAGCCTGCTTATCACTATCGGCTTGCCTGCTTTTTGGGTTTCCTTGACGGCCTTTCACCAAGATCAGATTCCATTCCGGCTTATGGCTACCATCGCGACATCCAGAATGGGGCTTCCGCTTTCCGCTCAAATGGAGCTGTTTGAGATGCTGATCCTCCTGGAGATTTTTCGCGAAGCGGGAATCCGGCTTCCTAGCACCATCGGCCAAACGCTTACGGTCATCGGAGGTTTAATCATCGGGGATGCCGCCATTCGGGCCGGGCTCGTCTCCCCCTCTTCCGTTGTCGTCGGAGCCATCACCGCGGTTGCAAGCGCAACGCTGGTGAACCAAACGTTAAGCTCGGTCGTCAGCGTCATCCGGTTCGGACTGTTTTTCATATCTTGCTTTCTCGGCATGTACGGCATGATTCTCGGCGGCATCCTGCTGATTGCCTACATATCACGGCTTAAAAGTTTCGGCGTCCCCTATCTGTCCCCGGTATCGCCTGTCATTCCAAAGGATGTGTTGCTGTCCATTCTCCGCAGCCCGTGGAAGGCGCTTCGCAAAAAGCCGTCCTCGCTGAGCACTGTCGACTCCGACCATCAGGGGGAGAGTCCGGCATGAAGAAAACAGGAAAAATATTGATTTCCGTTTTGATTACGGTTCTCCTTGCGGGCTGCTGGAATTCCAAGGACATTCAAAATCTGGCTTATGTTACGACATTGGGCATTGATTATGAGGATGGAAAGTTTAAAAGTTATGCGCAGGTGTTGAACTTTTCCAACGTCGCCAAAGCGGAAGGCATTGAGATTGGCAAACCCATTCCCGTCTGGGTTGGAACGGGAGAAGGGAAAACGTTGACCGAATCGATGACGACCTTATATTCGACCTCCCAAATGAGAGTGTTTTGGGGGCATATGAAATCGGTCATTTTGTCGGAAAACGTGATGAAACATGGTTTGCTGGAAATTTACGACATGTTGAACCGCTACCGGGAAATTCGCTACAACATTTGGATATACGGCACAGGGGAACCTATGTCTGACGTTCTTACGCAAAAATCGATCCTGAATCTTTCACCACTGGAGACGATTATGGATTCGCCACTCCAAACCTATTCGGAAAGATCGTTTATTTTGCCCGAATACGGCTTCAAAACGATCGCTCAGATAAAAGAACCCAGCGGTCTCGCCATGATTCCCCGACTTGAGATCGACCGGACGAGCTGGTTTGAGGACGTGGATAAACGTCCCATGTTTCGGATCAATGGGGCCTATTTTTTTCAAGACAGGGAATACCGCGGCCATTTGAGCGAGGATGATCTGAAGGGAACGCGCTGGATTCAGCGGAAGCTGGTCCGTTCCCCGATGAACATACCGCATACAGGACGTCCGGTAGCCACGCTGATTCTTGTAAGACCCCATCTCTATATCAAACCGGTGATCGAAAACAACAAAGCCCGTTACAATATCCGCGTGTCCCTCAACGCGTATATCGACGAGCTTGCCACGGATACGCCGCCAAAAAAAATGGAGGAGATGGCCAGCGAAGCGATCAAAAACGAGATCAAAGTGAGCTTCAAAAAGGGCCTCGAAAAAAAAGCGGACGTGTTCATGCTTGACGAAAAGCTCTACCGCAAACATCCCAAAAAATGGCATCAATTCCATCGCAACAGCCCCTTTATTCTCGATGAGGATTCCATTAAATCGATCGAGGTTCGGGTCGCCATCGACAGCTCGGGAAAATACAAGCAAAGAGTGGAATAGTTTGATCGCAAATACGCTTCAATGACAAAAGGAGCCGCTTGGGCTCCTTTTTTGGCGTTCTTCTTATGCGCTTACTGCAGCGTCAAAATTTCCGGGCCGTCCGCCGTAATCGCGATCGTGTGCTCGTATTGGGCGGACAATCCTCCGTCGAGCGTTCTTGCCGTCCAGCCGTCGCTGTCGATTTTGCTGCGGTACGTACCCGTGTTCAGCATCGGCTCGATCGTGATGACCATGCCTTCTTTCAGGCGCGGCCCGACGTTTGGCGGTCCGTAATGCGGAACCTGCGGCTCCTCGTGCATTTCCCTGCCGATTCCGTGGCCGATAAATTCGCGAACGACCGAAAAGCCTTCCGCTTCGGCGTAGACCTGGATCGCATGGGAGATGTCTCCGATCCGGTTCCCGATGACCGCTTTTTCGATCCCTTTGTACAGCGATTCTTTGGTCACGTCAAGCAAACGCCGGGCCTGTTCGGACACGTTGCCGACCGTATAAGACCATGCCGAATCGGCCAGCCAGCCGTTCAAATTCACGACCATGTCCACGGTCACGATGTCCCCGTCCTTTAAAGCATATTTGCCCGGAAAGCCGTGGCAGATGACGTCGTTGACGGACGTGCAGGTCGCGTATGGAAATCCGTTGTATCCTTTTTGCTCCGGTGTCGCACCGGCCGCCCGGATGAATTTTTCGGCGAAACGGTCGATTTCGATCGTCGTAATTCCGGGAGCGATCAGCTTTTTGATCTCCCGGTGGCAGGCCGCCAAAATGGCGCCGGCTTCCTTCATCTGCTCGATTTGTGATCTCGTTTTAATCGTAATCATGTAATCCCTCATTCCTGTCTGATCTCTATATTATACCCTGAACGGATGAAAAACGTCCATCGACGTACTTTCACAGAAGACGGATCGCGTGGTGTTTAGCATATATTTTTTCACTTTCTTGTTCCCTCAAAAAAAAGTCCCGATCCTTTACGGATCAGGACTGCTTTCTTTCAGGACTCGTCTTTGAATCCCTTGTTTTAGGCCGCCGCTTCGGCAGGCTGCTGCTTTTTGCTTCCCTTCCACAGGAAATAGATCAGGCTGAAGATCAGGAAGATCACGGCAACGATGCCAAGCACGCCGGCTTGCTTCCACATTAGGTCATAATCGCCGCTGGATATAATCGCTTTATATCCAAGCACGCTGTGCGACATCGGAAGCCATGGATTGATCGGTTTGAGCCAATCCGGAATCAGCTCGAGCGGGAACGTGCCCGCGCTGGTCGTCAGCTGCAAAATGAGCAGGATGATAATAAGGAACCGTCCCGGCATATCAAACCAAGTGACGACCGCCTGCACGATGAACATAAACGTCAGGCTCGTAATAAAGGTGAAGAGGAAGAAATACGGCACGCTCTGCACCTTCAGCCCCAATCCGTACAAGATAATGGTAGCGGCAACGACGGATTGGAACAGGCCCATGCCCGCAAAGGAAAGCGCGCGGCTGACGAACCGGCTGAAACCGGAAGCGCCCTCTACCGTCGTACCTTTCAGCGAAATGACGAGCGTTGAAATGAGCGCTCCGACGAACAAGCCGAGGGACATGAAATAAGGGGTCAAGCCCGTGCCGTAATTCGGTACCTTACGGCTGTCGTTTTCCTCGGAGTCGATCGGCTGGGCAAACATTTTGACCAAATCGTCGGTCTTTTTCAGCTCGGAGGTTTTGTCCGCCGCGTCGTTCAGCTTGGTCGCCAATTCCTTCGAGCCGTCGTCCAGCTTCGTAATGCCGTTTTCGAGTTCGCCCGCGCCTTCATGGAGCTGCAGCGAACCGTCGGCCAACGTCACCAAGCCGCCCGACAATTTGTCGACGCCGCCTTTCAGCTTGGACGTGCCGTCCACGAGCTGTTTCGAGCCGGCGACAAGCGCCTTGCTTCCGCTCGCCGCTTCGCCGAGCTTCCCGTTAAACGTCGTCAGTCCCGCCGTCAGCGCCGACTGTCCTTCGTTCAGCTTCGCCGCGCCCTGCTCGAGCTGCTCCTGGCCTTGCACGAGCTGGCTGCTGCCTTCCAGCAGCTGCTGCTGCCCGCTATGAAGCGCCGTCGCTCCGCTCAGCAGCTGCTGCTGGGCGTCGTGCAGCGAGTCCGCGCCTTGGGAGAGCTGCTCCTGGCCGGCAGCCACCTTCGCGCTGCCTTCGGCCACCGATTGGCTGGCGGCCAGCAGCTTCTGGAACTGCGGATTTTGGGCCAGCTCCGGACTGGAAGAAGCAAGCTGCTTCAGCCCGTCGGCAACGCCTTTCGCGCCTTCGGAAACTTTGGATGCCCCGTCAAGCGAAGACTTGAGTCCTGCAGCCAAATCCGCGCTGCCTTTCTCGGCGGATTGCAATCCTGACTCAAGTTTGCCCGCACCCTGTTCGGACCCTTGAATGCCGGCGTTCAGCTTTTTCGCGCCATCCAAGGAGCTTTGCAGCCCGGCATGCAGCTGCGCTCCGCCCTGCTGCGCCTGCTTCGCTCCGTTCAGCAGCTGGCCGCCCGCGGCGTTCAACTGCCCCAGCCCGCCGGCAAGTTTGCTTGCGCCCTGGTTCAGCTGACCCGCGCCTTGATGAAGGTCGCTCACGCCTTTGGCGAGCGGCGCCATGCCGTCTTTGGCTTCCAGCGTGCCATCCGCCAATTTTTTCAGGTTGTCCTTCAGCTTGACGGCGCCTGCATCCAGATCGGTGCTGCCGTTATGGATTTTATCCGCGCCTTCGCCCGCTTCCGCAAGCCCGTCGGATACCTCCGTAAAATTATCCAGCAGGCTTTCCGTATAGGATTCGGTGACTTTCGCGGACACTTTGGCTTTGATGTCCTTGATCGCCGTATTCCCGATTTGGGAGGCGATAAAGTTGTAGTCCCCGTTCGGTTCATATACGATTTTTGCCGGCTGCGGATGATCGTCCATCAGCGTGGTCGCTTGGCTGGAGAAGTTTTCAGGGATGGTAATTTTCATATAATAGCGGTTTTCCTTGATCCCTTTCTCCGCTTCCTCCGGACTGACGAAATGCCAGTCGAAGTCTTTTCCTTTCTTGAGTTCATCCACCAGGTCCGAGCCGATGTGAAGCTCTTTGCCTTTGAATTCCGCGCCTTTGTCCTGGTTGACGACGGCGACGGGCAGTTGGTCCAGATGGCCGTACGGATCCCAAAAGGCTGCCAGATACACGCCGCTGTACATGATCGGAATGAACATGACGGCGATGATCGGGATCAGCACCTTCGGATTTTTTAAGGCTGCACCTAAATCTTTGAAAAACACGGATAATGCTTTCATGTCTGGCGGTAGCCCCTCCTTTTCCAAAAATGATGTACCAAAAACATTCTGACTGAATTTTTCAATTGGTCAATCATACGCATGCGAAAACAAGCTCCGATCCTTCGTAGCCGATTCGCATGACGGGACTTTCCGGGACCCCATGTATGAGCTTGGTTTGGCGGTGCTACGTTCATAGCTTCCGGAATGCATTAAGCGTGCGCGGCGAGCCCGTTCTCCAAAAAAAGCCGGATATGCTCCTTGATCTCTTCCTTCGTCAACGGCTTGTGGTTTTTGTTCCATTCCGAGGTCAGTGCGATATACATCTTCACCATCAGAAAAGAAACGATCTTCGGGTCGCATTCCCGCAATTCCCGCTGGGAAACCGCCCGTTGAACTTCTTTTTCGATATAACCCAAAATGACGTTTTCAACCTGGGCCATCGCTTCCTGGGACTGCGGCGTGCCGACGTCCCGAAGCTCCTGGGACAGTTTGATGAGGAGTTCGTGCTCGCTGCGGAATTCCAGAAACGAATCCAAAACGCGGAACAAATTGTCAAAAAACTTTTTGTCATGGTCCACTTCCCGCAAAATGATCGATTTCATTTCGGAAATGACGCCATTGACGATCTCGTCGAAAAGCTGCTCCTTGGTGTCAAAAAAAGTATAGATCGTGCCTTTCCCCACGTTGGCGATTTTGGCCACCTGATCCATCGTCGTCGCTTTGTAGCCAAACAACGCAAAAGACCGGGAAGCCGCTTCCAGCACCTGCTTTTTACGATCCACCGTTCCTATGATGTTCCCCTCCCGTTTAACGCTCTGTTTCGTATGATTGACCAGAAAACATTTTCAGTCATAAGGTCATTTTTTACTTTACCACGTTTTTTTGGATATGACAAATGTTTAATACAGATTTTCTGCAAAAAAATTAAAAAAAGGCCGGCGGTTTTTCATGAAAGCTCCCACCCGCCGAATTAAAAATGAACATCAGGAAATAACGGAAATGTGGTATTTGGCGCGTCCGGTCGTCACGCTCAGCCCATTTCCGTCGCGGCTGCAATCGAACTTCCCGTCCACGTAAATTTGGTATTGGTCTCTGGGCAGCGGCAGATCGCCGTGTCCGCCTAAAATATTTCCCGGCCCGTGCAAGATCAGCGAGCTTCCTTCCGCATACTCGTCGAAGGTCGGCACCGTTTCGTCATATTCCACGCTTTTCAGCCGCACCCTGGTTTCGTCGATGTCGTCCCGTTCCTCTTTGCGGATCAGCAGCGTTTCCCCGGTATTTTGCTCAAGCCATGCCTTTGCGGCATTCAGTTGGTCACTCATTGCTTTTCCCTTCTTCCTGTGATTTGTCGTTTAACCCTTTTTCCTAATATGAGTCTAACCATTCCAAAGGACGGCAAAACATCGGGTTCGAAGAAAAGCGCCCTAAGTCTTGCGCAAAAGAAAAAACGCCCGACGCATCGGACGTTTTTCTTATTATTTCGCTTCAGCTTCGCGTGGATGCTGCTGCGGTCCCTGTTTCAGTTCGACCCGCGATTTCCCCATCAGAAAAACAAAAATGACGGCGATAACGATCGGAACGAGGGCGATGAGGAACATATGGGTGATTGAGCTCGACATGGCGTCAACGATTTTGGAGAGGATTTGCTCCGGAATTTTGACGCGTACGCTCGGCGAAAAAATCTGCTTCGGATCGCCGAGGTTGGACATGGCCGCATTGGCCCCGCCGCCCATGCCTTTAAAATTCTCTTTCAGCTGGTTCGTAAACATATTGTTCTGAATCGTGCCGAAGATCGTAATCCCCATCGTCATGCCGAGGGAACGGAGAAACTGGTTGGTCGAGTTCGCCGTGCCGCGGTAGCGCGGTTCCAGATTGTGCTGGGAAGCCGTCGGCAGCAGCGAAAAGGAGAAGCCCATGCCGAACCCGACGACGATCATAAACATCGTCAGCAAATAACGCGCCGATGCCGGATCCAGCGTGCTGAGCAAATACATTCCGGCAAGATAGAAAACGACCGAAACGGCCATCAGGTTGCGGTAGCTTGTTTTCGTCGAGAAAATGCCGCCGATCGAGCTGCCCGCCACCGAACCGAGCATCATCGGCGTCAGGATGAGCCCCGCGTTGGTTGCCGATCCGCCATAGACGGCCTGCACAAAAATCGGAATGTATACGGTCAAAATGATAAACGTGCCGCCGTACAAAAACGCCAACATTTGCGAGGATGCAAACAACCGGCGCTTAAACAGGAAAAACGGCAAAATCGGTTCCTCGGCCCGCAGCTCCACGAAAAAGAACGCAATGAAAAAGACCGCAAAGCTGGCGAACAGCGCAATAATCGGTGCCGAATTCCAATCATACTGCTTGCCGCCGAGCTCCAGTGCGAACATCAGGCTGATGACGGCAATAACGAGCGTAATCGCTCCCCACCAGTCGATCTTTTGCTTTCGATGGGACGGAGACTCGTTGTAGCTTTTCATGATCAACGCAAACGAAACGATGCCGATCGGGACGTTGATGTAAAATACCCATTCCCATCCCATAAAGTCGGTAATATACGCTCCAAGCAGCGGACCAACGACGCTGGCGGCTCCAAAGACGGCCCCAAGAAGGCCGGTCATCTTACCGCGTTTTTCCGGAGGAAAAATGTCAAAAATAATCGTGAACGCGATCGGCATCAGCGCGCCCCCGCCGATTCCCTGAATCGCGCGGTAAATGCTCAGCTGTTCGATCGTCTGCGCCAGGCCGCACAAGGCCGAGCCGATCAGAAATACCGTTAAGCCGAAGATAAAAAATCTTTTTCTGCCGTACATGTCCGACAGTTTGCCGAAAATCGGCATGCCCGCCATCGTGGTGACCATATATGCGGACGTCACCCACACGAACTTGTCCATCCCGCCGAGCTTGGAGACGATCGTTCCCATGGCCGTGGCGACGATGGTATTATCGATAGCCGACATAAAAATGGCAAGCAATAAGCCTGCCACAACCAGCTTTATGTTGCTTTTGCTAGCTTCCATCCGTAAACCCCTTCCTCTTTACAAAGCATGAATAAGTTCGATAAAATAAATTGAATATCTCACTTATCGAATATCTCGTCAATCGAGATATGTAAATATTAAGAGGAGGTTAGTCTTTTGTCAAGCGAACAGCAGGATAAAAATACAGACCCGAAAGAACAGCTCGTGCTGCTGATGCGAGGCTTGGGAACCCGAACCGTATTGTACCAACAGTTTGTCGCCGCCTCTCACGGTTTATACAATAATGACCTGAAATCCGTGGATATCCTGCGCGAAACCGGTCCGATTACGGCCGGCGAGCTGTCCAAATTTACGGGACTTGCGACCGGAACGGTTACCGCCCTGATCGACCGCCTCGAAAAATGCGGCTACGTGCGCAGGGAACAGGACCCGACCGACCGGCGCAGAGTCATCATCGTGCCCGAATACGAGCATAACGCAGAGATCAAAAACACGTACTCCCCGCTTCACTCGGCGATGCTTGAACTGGCCTCGTCCTATAACGACGAAGAGCTGCAGCTCATTACGCAGTTTATCGGCAAAGCCAGCAAAATACTCGAGGGACAAATTCAACACCTCAGCGCTTCCCGCGGCAAATCCTCGTCCTGATTTCAAAAAAACGAAAGGGACGGCATCCGGATCAACCGGAGTGCCGTCCCTTCTTTCATGAGCGGGCGAACGCACGCCCGAACAACCTCATCGCTTTATCGGTTATTTAAATACTTTGACGCGTTCTTCAAGCGGCTGGAATTGCTTCTCGCCGGCAGGAGCCACCACGTTGCCGAATGGCATTTGAGCGATGAGCTTCCAGCTTGCAGGCAGGTTCCATTCGTATGCGACCTTTTGGTCGATCAGCGGATTGTAGTGCTGCAGGCTTGCGCCCAGTCCTTCGGCTTCAAGCGCCGTCCATACGACCAGCTGAAGCATGCCGGAGGACTGGTTGGACCACACAGGGAAGTTGTCTTTGTAGGCCTCGAATTGAGCTTGAAGGCCTTCGATGACGGTATTGTCTTCAAAGAAAAGCACCGTGCCGTATCCGTTGCGGAATGCGGCCATTTTCTCCGCCGTCGGCGCAAAGTTTTCAGCCGGCACAACGCCTTTGAGCGTTGCTTCCGTCAAGTTCCACAGCTTGTCATGCTGTTCGCCAAGCAAAACGACAACGCGTGCGCTTTGGGAGTTAAAAGCAGAAGGCGTATGTTTAACGGCTTCATTCACGATTTCGATAATTTTTTCGTCCGAAACGGTGACATCCTTGCTGATGGCATAAATGGAACGTCTGTTTTTGAGCGCGTTCAGAAAATCTTTTGACATAAGTATAGTTACCTCCAATACCTTATTTACTTACTTTTTTATTATATATCCCCATCATGTTTCTTGCAATACTTTGTTTTCAATGGAGCGGGGATTCGAGCCCAACAACAAAAAACCTTTCCGAAAGCGGAAAGGTTTATACGCGGCATAAACTTTATTTTTGATTTTCACTTCACGACGACGACTTCGGGCTCGGGCTGGAAACCAAACGCATTGTCGATGCCTTCGATGATGACATTCATCAAATATTTGACGTCTTCGGCCGTCGCATGCCGGTGGTTGATGATCATGTTCCCGTGGTAAGGGGAGATCATCGCTCCGCCGTGTTCCTTCCCCTTCAAATTCAGCCGGTCGACCAGCGCCCCGACGGGAACGCCGAAATCGTAGTTGTTTTTGAACACGGAACCGCAGGACGGGTATTCGAAATGGCGTTTTCCGTTGCGGTAGTCGGCAATGTCGGTCATCTCGGACGGAATGAGCAGCCCCTGCTTCTTCAGCGCCTCGGCTTCGGCGGACATATACGAATAAAACGAGGCCAGCGTGGACATGCCCTCTTTCCCTTTCCAGCGCGCGAGCAGCTCATTGCCGGCGGCGATCTGTTTTTCGTCCGGAACGGCAAGCATATCCGCCCCGAGCACCAGCCAAGGATTCATCTGGAAGATCGACTGCTTGTAGCCGTATCTGCACTGCGAAACGTCAATGGATTGAACCGCCAGGGAAGGATCGGACAAGTCGACGTAATAAACGGTTTTCACGATGTCGCTGATCTGATGCTGGTTGTATTTGGCGTTCATGTAAATGCCGGCGCCAAGTCCCCCGGGCAGCAAATAGGTAAACTCGTAGCCCGGTATGCCGAACATTCTGCCGCTGATCGCCAGCATCGACATCGGCGTCCCGGAGGATATGAACCATTTGGAAGGCTGAATGTCCCAATAAACGAATTTTTTCAACGAGATGTACAGCGTATCCTCTTGCGGACGGTCGGGAAAAAGCAGGTTCGAGCCCATCCCGCAAATAAAATAGTTCAGGCCATGCGTTTTGCAGCCCCGAAGCAGGGTTAAAAGCTCTTCCACGGTTTCGGGCATGGCAAAAAAGTTCGCCTCGCCGCCGATTTGGTAAGAAGAATGGTTCGCCAGCGGTTCGTTCCGCAGACAAAGGCTTTCAAATGTCATCCGGTTATTTAGCATTAGGTTCCTTCTCGCTTTCAACTTCATTATTAAAGATCGAAATTCATGTTGGATCAGTGCTTTTTGTCACGGGAAACGTAGACCTATCTATTCTAATATATCGTCCGCCATAACGCCATGTGTCAATTCATATCCCATTCCAGGAATTGTATGCAATTTTCTTTTCAAAGAAAACGGCACCCTTGCCGGGCAGAGTACTCGGACATCATTTCGGGTCAAAACTGGACGTATGCGCTGTAAATTTTTTCCCGCGGGATTCGTTACATGGCGCAAACCGAATCTTCGCAGGGCATGATAAGATGGTTAGGATCCATCGGCATCATCAACCATGTTATGATCTTTCCGCTTCTTTTGCAAACGGCCGGGAAGGATTCATGGATTGCCGTCATCGATCCTGCGGTTCCCCTAATGTTCGTCGCGACCATGGGGTTATTACGTTTCCAGTCGGACCGGGAATAAAGCGCCGAACCTTGCTGAAATGCAAAAAGGCGGCGGCTGCCGCCCTTTTACCGGGCACTAATCAATATCGTCCGTTTTCCGTTTTGGATTATTTGGTCTCCATGTCGCCTTTTCCCCAATATGCCGTCATGCTTGCGATCCGTCCGTCATCGTTGAAATTCATGATTTCTATGACGTGAATGACGATCGTCGCACCTTCCACCTTGGTTTCGATATGCACCGCCATGGCGCCCGAATTGGCATGAGAGCCCCGGATCGGTTCCTCGCGGCGGATGCGGGTGGTTCCGTTCACGACGTTGCGGTAAAATTCGGCGATGGCCGCCTTGCCTCTCACCGGTTCCGATCCTGCAGGATCTTCCACGACCGCATCCTCCGCGTACAACGAAAGAATCCCTTCCAAATCGTCGCGATTAAAACAATCGATATAACTTTGCATGGCTGTTTTGATATGCTGCTCTGTAGGCATCAAAGCTTCCTCCTTTTATTGACACGATGTCTAATAAATTAATTATAACCTTTTGGAAAGCGTTTGTAAAAACTATGGTGATCGAGTCCCCTTCCGAAACCAAACCGTTGCTGGCGCATTCGGAAGCCGCAGTTTGCATGAGGCGGCCCACATAAAAGATCTTCGCATGAAAATCCCTGATTATGGCCCATACGCTTTACATGGCGCCACGCAAGTTATAAGGTTAATATATTGAGGTCTAATTTCTCGGCTACCCAATAATAGATGCTCAAATAGATTTTGTACTGGAGGATTGTGCATGAAGTCAGACTTGGAGACCGTGATGCATGACGATGAAACTTCCCTGCCTGCGGATGCAGGCGGACGGATCCTGATCATGACGGCCGTCGAAGCGGAGCAGCAGGCCGTGCTGCGCGGGATTGGCGACGCGGCGGAGCTGTTCAACGTGCAATTGGCGGGATTCGGTCCGGCCTCGGCGGCGGCGCGAACGGCCGCGGAGCTGGCGAAAGGGCAATACAGCCTGGTCATCAGCGCCGGAATTGGCGGCGGATTCGCCGGCCGGGCGGACATCGGCTCAACCGTCATCGCCGATCGGATCGTTGCCGCCGACTTGGGCGCCGAATCCCCTGACGGATTTCTCAGCGTGGACGAGCTTGGTTTCGGCCGCTCCATCATCATGCCGGATTCGGCGCTTGTGCAAACCGTAACGGACGCCATGATATCCGCCGAAATTTCCGCCGTCCGCGGCGCAATCCTGACGGTGACGACGGGCACGGGGACGGCGGAAACCACCGCGTCCCTCCTCTCGCGACACGGCGATGCCGCGGCCGAAGGGATGGAGGGCTTTGGCGTCGCGACGGCGGCCAAGCTGTGGAATTTGCCCGTGCTCGAAATCCGCACGATATCAAACATCGTCGGCCCGAGAGACCGGTCCGCCTGGCGCTTCGGCGAAGCCTTTGCCGCGCTCGAAGCGGCGGGCAACATCTTAAGGAGGGTATTTACCGAATGAAGATTGCATTTTCACCATGTCCAAACGATACCTTTGTATTCCATGCCTGGGCGCATGGCCTTATTCCTGGCGCACCCGCGCTGGAAGTGACCTATGCGGACATCGATATTACAAACCATTTGGCCGCGCAGGAAAACAGCGACTACGATGTGCTCAAAATTTCTTACGCCGCATTGCCTTGGGTTTTGGACCGCTATGCGTTACTGCCTTGCGGCGGCGCGCTTGGCAGAGGATGCGGGCCGCTTGTGCTGGCGGCCGGGGGGCCTGACGCCCCAAAAAGCCCCGAAGATTTGTCCGGCCGGCGCGTAGCCGTTCCAAGCGAGCGCTCCACCGCGTATTTGTTGTTCCGTTTATGGGCAGCCCAAAACGTTCCGGGCGGCGTCGGAGAAATCGTCGTCATGCCGTTCGACCAGATCATGCCGGCCGTGCGCGACGGCCGAATCGATGCCGGGCTTGTCATCCACGAGGCCAGATTTACGTATCCCGATTACGGCTTGACGCTGATGACGGATCTCGGAAACTGGTGGGAACAGGATACCGGACTTCCGATCCCGCTTGGCGCCATCATTGCCAAACGGAACCTGGATCTCAAGGCCATTACCGAGTGGGCGCGCGCTTCGGTGGAATACGCTTGGGCGCATCCCGAGGCTTCCCGGGAATATGTCCTCAGCCATGCGCAGGAGATGGATCCGAAAGTGGCCGATGCGCATATCGATTTGTACGTGAACGGCTTTACCGCGAATCTGGGCGAAGACGGTTATGCCGCGATTGCATCGCTTCTTACCCGGGCCGCCGATGAGGGGCTTGTCCCGCACATCGATCCGAAGGCGCTGCTGCTGCCGGAATGATCCGCATCCGGACGCCAATCGCATGAAACGAATGAAAAAACCCGTGTTTCCGATAAGAGAAACACGGGTTTTTGATATATAACAATTAGCGGAAATCCTTTGGAATTCTGCGGGCCACGCCGGTCAAAATGGCGGCCTGCACCACGGCTTTGCGCACTTCGGCGACAACCTGATCGTTGAATATGCTCGGAATGATATACAGCTCGTTCAATTCCCCGCCGGAAACGACCGACGCGATGGCGCGCGCGGCCGCCAGCTTCATCGGCTCGTTGATGCAGCGCGCTCTGCAGTCAAGCGCCCCGCGGAACAATCCCGGGAACACGAGCACGTTGTTGATCTGGTTCGGATAGTCGCTCCGCCCCGTCGCGTATACCCGCGCATGGGGAAGCGCTTCCTCGGGCGAAACTTCCGGAACCGGGTTGGCCATCGCGAACACGATCGGATCGGGACCCATTCCCCGGATATCCTCGCCGTTAAGCAAATTCCCGCGGGAAACGCCGATAAACACGTCGGCGCCTTTAATGACTTCCTTCAGCGAACCTTCCGTGGCCTCCACCTGAGGCTGATCCGCGAGCCATTGCCACATCGGATGAGAATAAGATCCGCCCCTGACGATCGCGCCGTCCCGGTCCACGGGCACCAGCTTGGTCACGCCTGCGCTCAGCAGCATTTTGCAGATGGAAACCCCTGCCGCGCCGATGCCGTTGACGACGACCCGAATGTTTTCGATCCGTTTGTTCACGACCTTTAACGCGTTCAGCAGTCCCGCGATGACGACAACCGCCGTGCCATGCTGATCGTCGTGGAAAACGGGAATTTCGAGTTCCTCCGATAATCTTTTTTCGATCTCGAAACACCGCGGGGAACTGATGTCCTCAAGGTTGATGCCGCCGAAAATCGGGCTCATCGCCTTGATGGTCCGGATGATCTCTTCGGTGTCGCGGGTATCCAGGCAGATCGGAAACGCATCGACGCCGGCCAGCTGCTTAAAGAGCATCGCTTTCCCTTCCATGACGGGAGCCGCCGCATACGGACCGACGTCCCCTAGGCCAAGCACCGCCGTTCCGTCGCTGACGACGGCAACCGTGTTGCGCTTGATCGTGAGCGAATAAGCTTTGTCCGGGTTTTCATGGATTGCCGTGCATACCTTGGCCACGCCGGGCGTGTATACCCGTGACAGGTCGTCCCGGTTTTTGATCGGCAGCGTCGGCTGAATTTTGATTTTGCCGCCCAAATGTACGAGGAAGGTCCGGTCCGAAACGTTGATGAGCTTGATTCCGTCGTGTTTTCGAAGCGATTCGACCACGTTGTCTTCTTCGGTATCCACTACTTCTACCGTAATGTCCCTGACGGAAGAATCTTTCCCCGGCCGGATCACGTCGATGGACGTGATATCCCCGCCTGATTTGCTGATTGCGGCAGCGACATCCCCAAAGGTGACTTTATCATGATCAAGTTCAACGCGCAGAATGATGCTTGTGTTAGCCATGATGCTTCCTCCTATATGTAATAGTTCTCATGTAATCGATTTCAGCACGCACATATCATAACAGCCGGCGGGCAACAATACAAGCCTTCCGTCATTCATCCAGTCCAATTTTTCCTTCGAACCGAAAGGCACGCGGACGCTAAGGAATGCTGGCGTGGTGCGCGTTCGCCATCCTTTTGTTCGTTTCGTGCACGCCCATGACTACGGCGATCAGTTCATAGCTTCCCAACCGCCCCGATTCGTTTCGCAGGCAATAGGCGCCGGATTCGAACCAACCGCTCACTTTTTCGAATTGGGCCACCGCGATCCCGCTTTCGTCCGTAATCGAATATTCCTTGAAAAACGCAGGCGAAAAAATTTCGTAAATTCCTCTCCCTTCCGTCTCGTAAATGAACTTCTTCGATAAAAAACTGAGCCGGTGCTTCAGTACGCCCAGCAGGCCGCCGTCCGCGCCCGTAACCTCCCATTTGTTCGACATCAAACGGAATTTCCCGCCGCATGCCAAGTTTCCGTCGGCGTCCAGCACATCGAGGGACGAGCCGAAGGCGCTTTTCAGGTCCAGCATTCCGGCGGGTTCCTGATTGGCGCCTACGATTTCCGTACGGCCGGCATTGAAGAAGTTATCTCTAAAATAGAGTTCCAAAAAGGCACCTTCTTTCGAAAGATGAATTCTTCGTCCATGATTACGGAGCAAGAAAGCCATGGACCGAATGATACATCCATGGCTTATATTCCTGTACAACGCTGCATTTTTCGTTTTTAAAGGATCCGATCAAGACAGCATGCAACAATACAATTTTAACCTATTTTTAGAATATTTTCTATAAGTTCATTACGGGGTCAATTCGAGTTTCATATGAACCTGATTGACAGTGGTTTTAAATCCGGCATCCTCCATGATGCGCACGAGCGTCGTTTCGGATAACGGGAGATTGATGGCACGGCGCACTACGTTGTGATCAAGCGGCGCATACACATGCGACAACAGCGCTTTCAACAGCCCGGCTGCCTCTTCCCCCGAAGCCTTTACCGCCCGGCATTGGTACAAGATGGTGGACTGAAGTTCGCCGTCAGCGCCCATAATCCGTTTGAACAACGCGTAGCCGGCAACGTCCCCATTCGCGTCTGTCGCGATCACCGATTCGCCGTTCACGATGTTTTCCCAATGCGTTTGCCACGGCATGTCCCCTACCGGAAGCTTGAAGCGCTGAATGTCTTGCGGCAACCCGAGACGGAACCGATAAGCTTCCGCCGCATCGCCGGCAAGCACATCCGTCTGCAAGCCTTCCTTCTGCTCATAAAACCTTAAGTCGCCGATCCATCGATACCCCATTTTGGCATACAGCTTGATGGCAGGCTCATTTTCACTCAACGCCTCCAGCAAAGCCACTTCCGCGCCCTTTTCCCTGTATACGTCCAGCGCCCCTGCGATAAGCTGCTTGCCGATCCCTTTGCCCCTGTATTCCGGGATGATGCCCGTCCCCCCGTTCCAGGCCGTCAATCGTCCATCCACCGTTCGGAAGCCGCTCATCACGAAGCCGACGGGTTTGCCTTGATCGCAGATGGCGACCGAAGCATCCAGCGAAAGCTGGTTTTCCGGAATCCGCTTGATAAACGCGTCGACGCCCAACGTCATGTCGAATGCGTACCCTTTAAAACCTTCGTTCCATAACCTTGTAAGCTCACTTGCCGTAAATTCGCTGAATTTCACAATTTCCATGACTCACCGCTCTCCCCCGCTTAAGAGATGACATTAAAAAAAATTCGATATGAGAAAATGCTTTCATTTCAGCATCTTCTTCCGAAGCATGACCCCCGTATTCAAAGCAGGTGGTCATGGAAACATGATACATCCCTGGCTCAGGTTCTTGCAAATGCGGCGCCATGCCGACCGGAAACCGCATACACGGTTCAACGGAGCTTCAATGCCCTGGATGAAACCGCATAATGAACAAAATGTGAATGGAAAGCAATCTTTTTGTAACTTAAAACAAAAGCCCTTATGGTAAAGTAAGTACTTGTGAACTACTTCATTGACATTCATCATCCCGTACGGAGGCATCAAGAACATGAACGTAAGCAAAATGAAACGGACCGCATACATAACCGCCTTATCCTGCCATTGGACGAATGAATCCTGTGTGGAAAGCAGGGTTTGTCTATATGTCTGATCACCTTTCATCACATAAACGCTACATGCCGGGGCTGGACGGTCTACGGGCGCTGGCGCTGTTTTTTGTCGTTTTATATCATTTGAACGTCGCATGGGCCCCGGGAGGGCTGCTCGGCGTAAGCATCTTTTTCGTATTATCCGGCTATTTGATCACGGACTTGTTGACGGCCGAATGGAGCCGCAGCCGGTCGATCGACCTGAAATCGTTCTGGATCAGGCGGTGCCGCAGGCTGCTTCCGGCCATGTTCGTCATGATGGCTGCGATTGTCGCCTGGGTTACGCTGTTCGACCGCTCGCTGATGCCCGTCTTGCGCGGCGACGTCGTTTCATCGCTTTTTTACATAAACAACTGGTATTCGATCTTCCATCAGGTTTCGTATTTCGAAAAATTCGGGCCGCAGTCCCCGTTCGGACATATGTGGTCGCTTGCGGTCGAGGAGCAGTTTTATCTGATATGGCCCATCCTGCTTCTTATCGGCATGAAACGGATGAAAAAACGCGGGCCGGTCTTTTTGCTGATTCTGGCATTGACCGCCTTATCCGCCCTCGCGATGCTCGTTTTGTATAACCCGGACACGGACCCGAGCCGCGTCTATTACGGCACCGACACGCGCGCATTCTCCCTGCTCATCGGGGCTGCCCTCAGCATCGTCTGGCCGAGCCGGAAAATGTCCGCAAAGGCCGGCATCAAAACCAGGCTTGCGCTGAACCTGATCGGCGTGGCCGGTCTCGTTTCGGTCTTTGCCATGGTATGGAAAACCAACGAATACGACCCGTTTTTGTATCCGTTCGGCTTCCTGCTTCTATCGCTGCTTACCGCCATGATCATCGCATCCGCCGCGCATCCGGCCAGCTTCGTCGGCAAGGTGCTCGGCATGAAACCTTTGCGGTGGCTGGGGGTGCGGACCTACAGCATTTATTTATGGCATTATCCCGTCATCATGCTGTCGGCGGACCCAAGCGGCGATACGACCGTGTGGCGGGCCCTGCTGCAATCGGCGTTAAGCGTGGCGTTGGCCTGCCTGTCCTACAAATTGATCGAAGAGCCGATCCGGGGCGGACTCATCGGCCGTACGTGGAAAAAGCTCCGCAGAGGCAGCGTCAACCTCTCCCTCGTACCGTTTAAAGGCTGGGCGACTTTAACTTCCGTGCTGCTGCTCGTCGTCGTGTCATGTGCGGGATTCGCCATCCGTACGCCGGTAAGCGCATCGACGTTTCATCAAGAAACGGCGGCCGAAGTATGGAGCCCCTCCGAAGAAGACGGCGCTCCGGCAGATCCGGGATCCGATCCACAGGCCGCAGCCGGCGAAAAACCGCCTGCAAGCCAGGAACTCCCGGGAACCGCGGCGGTAGAGCACGGGAACGGGACCCGGCCGGATGACTCCGATCCGGCAAAAGGTTCGGAACCGGCACCGGATCAAATCACGCCGCCCGTTGACGTTGACGCCAATCCGCAGGACGGGAAGCCGCAGCATTCGGCCCAAACGCAGCAGCAGACGGGCAAATCCGGATCCGTAAAGCCGTCCGACCGAGCGGACTCCGGATCCCAAACGGAAAAACCGAAACCCGGCCGGGATTCGACCGGCGGCAAAACGGAGGCTCCGCATGACAAGAAAAACACCAAAGGCGCCGTCCCGGTAACGGCAATCGGCGACTCCGTCATGCTGGACGCGGAGCCTTATTTGCAGCAACTGATTCCCGGCGCGGTGATCGACGGCAAAATCGGACGGCAAATGGCCGAAGCGCCGGAGCTTGTCAGCCGTCTGCGGGCCGATGGCAAGCTCGGCGATCAAGTCGTGATCGAGCTTGGCACGAACGGCCCGTTCAGCACCAAGCAGCTGATGTCGCTGCTCGATTCGCTGAAGGACGTCCGCAAGGTGGTGCTGGTGAACGCCAGAGTGCCGCGCAGCTGGGAAAGCGTCGTTAACGCTTCGATCAAAAAAGCGGCCGCCGCTTATCCGAACACGACGGTGCTCGATTGGCACGCGGCCAGCAAAGGCCAATCGTATTTCGAACCCGACGGCGTCCATTTGAAGCCGCAAGGCGGAAAAACGCTGGCTGAGCTGATCGCGCAATCGGTCGGATTCGGCAAATCGTAATCGCTTCTGCACTTATCTTTGATCTCGCAATGGCATCGGCCGTATTCAACATTCGGAGCGCATCAAAATAGGACTTCTTCAATTGAAGAGGTCCTTTTCATTTAACCTTATGGGGGTCAAACAACCTGGTGCTGAGAGCTTGCACCACCGGGATTCATGTCCGGCCGTGCCGACAACGAGCCTTCGATGATCGCGTCCAAAAGTTCCGGGAAGGAAATGCCGGCGGCAAGGGCGCTTTGCGGCAGCAGGCTGGTTCGGGTCATGCCCGGCAGCGTGTTGACTTCAAGAATATACGGAATGCCGTCCTTCAGCATCATGTCAACCCTTGCATATACCGTGCACTTCATGGCGCGCCAGCTTTTTTCGGCCGCTTCGCGGATGCGTTCCGCGAGCTCCGGTGCAAACGCCGCAATCCGCTCGTCGCTTTGCCCCGGTTCATATTTGGACGTATAGTCGAAAAATTCGCCGTTTGGCTTGATCGTCAATATCGGCAGATGTTTCCCGTTCAGCATCCCGCATGTGATCTCCTCGCCGTCAATATAGGCCTCGACAAGCACTTCATCGCCGAAGGAAAGGGCGGTGTGGACCGCTTGCCGCAGGCTGTTTTCGTCCCGGACGAGCGTAACGCCGATGCTGGAGCCCCCCGCATTCGGTTTGACCACAAGCGGATATCCCAGCGCAGCCACCCTCGCGCCGTGAATTTCGTCCATTTCGCGCAGCAGCACCCAATCCGGCGTATGCAGACCCTCATAACGAAGAATTTTTTTGCTCAAATCCTTATCCATGCACAACGCGCTCGAGAGAAGCGAGCATCCCGTATAGGGAATTCCCATCGTTTCAAGGGTGCCTTGAACCGTGCCGTCTTCGCCGAAGCTGCCGTGAAGGGCGAGAAGCGCCACGTCGATCCCGGCCGCCCGGATCAGCAGATCCTCCTTCTTTTTAATATCGATCGGGATGATTTCGTATTTGTTCCGGTCCAGATGCGTCATCATTTCCTTGCCCGTCGCCAGCGACACTTCCCGTTCGGAAGAAACGCCCCCCATAATTACGCCGACTTTCATCGCAATGCCTCCATTCTTTTGGTTACTTCCCTGCCGATGATCTCCGTTCCCCGGCGCAGCTCGTCGTCGCTGACCCGCGAAAAGCCGAGCCGCAGCGTATTGGCGCCGCCCCCGTCGGTATAAAACACATCCCCCGCGGTATAAACCACGCCCTGCTTGTAGCAATCGGCGAGAATTTCCCGGGCGTTCAACGCCTCCGGCAATTCGATGAACAGGTGAAGCCCGCCCGAGCCGGTGACGCGTTTACAAGGGATGAATTCGGTGCAGTACCGGACGGCAAGCTCATGTTTGCGTTTATATTCCGATTTTGCCCTTTTCAAATATTTCTCGAAGTTGCCGTTGTGGAAATATTGGAACAATACCGCCTGGTCCAGCGTCGACGTATGGATGTTCCGCGAACGTTTCACGCTGACAAGCGCATCGATCAGCTCCCGGTCTGCCGCGATCCAGCCGATCCGAATTCCGGGAAACAAAATTTTCGAAAAGCTGCCGAGGTAGATGATGCCGTTGCCCTCCCCGCCGAACGCCGCAAGCGGCGCCATGTGGGAGCCCGAATAACGCAGTTCCTCGTTGAAGCCGTCTTCGATCAGCGGAATCCGGCGTTCCGCGAGCAGGCGCAGCACCTCGACCCTTTTTTCGGCCGACATGACGATGCCGGTAGGATTATGATACGAAGGCGTCAAGTACGCAAGCCCGAACTCCCGCTCGTTCAGCGCCCGTTCGAGCAAATCCAGCCTTACGCCGTCCTGTTCCATCGGGATTCCGGTCAAGTCGTAGCCGTGCAGGCGGGATATTTTGATCGCGGTATGATGCGTTGGGTTTTCGGTAAGGATGTGTTTGCACGGCACCTGCAGCGAAGACAAAATGATATCGTACGCTTCGGTAAACCCGTTTGTGATCAAAATGTCCTTCCCTTCCATGTCGACGCCTTTTGTCTCCATATACCCCGTCAAGTATTGAATCAGCGGTTTATAACCTTTGGCATACCCGTAATTGAGCAAAATTTCCCCTTCCAACGCCATCCGGTCGAGAAAAGCGCGCTTGACGTTTGCAAGATCGAACAGCTTTTCGTCCGGCGCGATGCTGGCGAAGTTGATCATGCCTTTTTCGCCGCGCAAATCCCGTTTCATCAGATCGTAGTCGATCGCCTTTTGGGCCGTATCGTTCAGCCGCTGCCGCCAATCCAGCGACCAGGACGGAACCGAGGCGATGCCGACGCGGGAAACGAAGCTCCCTTTGGAATGGACCGTATAAATGAACCCTTCCTCCTCCAGCTCCGAATAGACGGTTACCAGCGTATTGCGGCTGATGCCCAGCATCGTGCTGAGCTCCCGGGTCGACGGCAGCTTCTGGTCCACTCTCCCTTTCCCCTTCGTAATCCACTGCTTCAAATATTCTTTAACCTGCACCGTTAACGGCCGGCCTTCAACAATTTTAAAATCGGTGAACATATGGCAATCCCTCCAGGTACTATCTTGGCATAAAGCAAGGTCGGAAGAAAGGGCCACCGGGGCGCGTTTTGCCGCCGGTCGTGGTACGGCATGGAATACGGCAAAAGGGCGCCGGCCGGATCCGAAGTTTCGGACCGCCTGAACGCCCTTCTTTTCATGCATGTTACCGCAAAACGAAACGACTGCTATCCGATTGCGACCCGGCCAAAAACTTCACGGGTAACCCTCGTGCCCTCCATCTTCCGGTTGGATGCCCGTTCAGCAGCCATGATATTCTACCGGCCGGATGCCCTTTGCTTTAAGCTTTTTCGACGCGCGGAACGGTGGACAGCGCCACGTTTCCGGCGACGGCGCGGGAGATCATGCAGGAGCTTTCCGCTTTTTCGGCCAATCTGAGGGCATGCTCCACATCTTTTTCTCCGGCTTCGGCCTTTAACACGATATATGGCTTATGCGTAATGCTGACATACGTAAACACGTTGTTCGTGACGTCCACGATGCCTTCCGATTCCAGCGACAGCCGCTCAACGGGCAAACCGCCCCGCTCCATCATCGCGGCCAGCGTAATCAAGTAGCAGGTCGCCGCGGCGCCAAGAAGCATTTCGTCCGGATTGGTGCCGATTCCCGGGCCGCCCATTTCCTTCGGAATCGAAATCGCCGTTTTCAGCTGCCCCGCTTCGATCGTTCCTTGGCTGTTGCGGCCGCCGTCCCACTCCGCCTTCAACATAAACGAATGATTCATGATGTTCTACCTCCTGCCCGAATGTGCGATAGGCCATTTTGAATCCCGTCGCGCTTTCACCTTATATTTCATCAGTAATCGTACCATACTCGAAGGCAAAATGCTTAAGAACGGCGGGCCAAAAATACGAAAGCCGTGGAAAAATACAAACCATTCATAGATTCGTTCATATGCTATCAGCAGGAAAGGAGGACGAAGAAATGCCGAGACTTACTATTTTTGAGGAAAAGGATTTTCGGGGCCGCAGCAGGGTCATCGCGGGAAATTTGGGCATAGAAAATATGGATTCGGTCTTTGGCGGAGCCCAAAGCCTTCGATTCCGTTCAGCCTGTTGGAGCCCCACCCTCGTCTTGTTCAGCAGACCCGGATTTAAAGGCAGGTTCCACATTTACCGCGGCAACATGAATTTTTCCGATCTGCAGAACCTGTTTTTCGGCTGCGATGTCGGTTCGTTAATCTCGAGCGGCAAACGGCTTTCCCGCCGGAAAATACGGCAGTTCCGCAAAACGGGACAACTTCCTTCCCATTACCGTTTGATAACGCCGTCAGAAACGTTCTCCGGATCAGGCAATAAATAAGACCCTGCCAGCATCATGCCGGCAAGGTCTTGAACATGCAGCTTTGTTACCAAATGAAGGCTCTTGAGATGATGACCAGAAGGATGAACAATACGAGTATTGCTCCGATGCCTCCGCCCCACAATCCGCCGTAGCCGTAACCGTAACCTGCGCCAACACCGCCTACTACTTCACTCATCGTAATACCTCCTTGATTTTTGAGTACATTGTATTTTATGGGTCAAGAAGGCTTTGGTAAGGGCGAATAGGAAAAAATTCAACTTCGCTTATCCTATTCATCTTTCTCGAAAGCGAGCTTTATGGATTAAAAAGCCATCCCCGGCATCCCAAAAGTTTCGCAAAGCTTTATTGCGGTGTTAATTTAAACAGGGCGGCTCCATGCGGAGCAATCGTCGATGCCAACGTTCCTCTCCGCGCTCCATGTTCCTCTCCGGTCCACAGGTTTTTCGCGAATGCCTCCCCGGCGATCCCTAACTCGGAAAGCGATACAGAGACTTCCGCAGCCGTCTCGCCGGTATTGAACAATGCCGCGTAACGCTCTCCGTCAGGTCCTTCGGCCGCCCAGACGATGCTGCCGCCTGCGCGGCTGACTTGCCGGGCGCCGAAGCCGTGTTGGTGCATATGCAGCACGTCCCGGTTCGTCAGCAGCGACAACGTCCATTCATCGTTGTCGCGCATCTCTCCCCCGAACATGAGCGGCGAGCGGAAGATCGTCCACAACGTCATCATCGTGAGCTGCTCGTCGCGCGTAAAGTTCGTCATCCGGTCGGGATGGCTTGCCCGAACGCCGATCCGCCCGAGCGGCAGCATGTCGCAATCCGGCCAACAGCCGGGTTTTGGCCGGCCCTGCCATGTTTCGCAGCGGTCGAACATGTCCAAAAGAAGCGGCCAACGATCCCAGAAGTCATCGGTCATCCGCCACATATTCGCATTCGCTTCAAAAAAGTCGGCATGCTCCACGGGAGCCGGTCCCGGCGACAGGCTCAGCACCATCGGACGGCCGGCATGGTCGATCGCCTTGCGGATCAGCTCGATTTCCGCAAGATGCGGCCCGCCGTGCAGCCATGAAGCGGCAATGTCGTCGACCTTGATGTAATCGACGCCCCAGCCGGCGTACAATTCGAACAGCGAATTGTAGTATTCCTGTGCGCCTTCCTTGGAAGCATCGACGCCGTACATGTCGGTGTTCCAACCGCAAAAAGAGCAGGTATGGGCGATGTCCCGGGCGGTCGCATCCGTTCCTTTGATCGGTGTATTGTCATGTACCGCCTGCCGCGGAATGCCGCGCATGATATGGATCCCGAACTTCAAACCAAGGCCGTGCACGTACTCCGCCAGCGGTTTGAACCCCCGGCCGCCTGCCGCGGACGGAAAACGGTTGACCGCGGGCATAAGCCGCGAGTAACCGTCGGTTTCAAGCCGGACGAACGGCCTGTACACGTCCGAGTCGGCCCCCGGTTCATACCATTGAATGTCGACGACGACGTACTCCCATCCATAATCCTTCAAATGCTGCGCCATGTATTCGGCGTTGCCGCGAACCTCTTCCTCCGTTACGGCGGCGCCGTAACAATCCCAGCTGTTCCATCCCATCGGGGGTGTTGGTGCAAAGGCATGATGCTGCATGTCGTTCCTCCTGATTCATGAATAGATTGCGCATCCTTCAGTGGATGCCGCTTATCGTTCTACGCCCCTATATTACGGGTTGGAGGAATGGCGTTTCTATAGTAATCTTTCGGAGACCATAGCAAAATATTGCGGTTTGGCGGTCTAATCGAAAAACATCCGGCTGAACGTCAGCTGCCCCTCTTCGGACCGGAAGCTCCCGGGCGTTCGGCCGGTCATGTTGCGGAACACTTTGATGAAGTAGCTGCCGCCGGAAAAACCGACCTGTTCGGCAATCCGTTCGACGCTCAGGTCGGTCTGGCGGAGAAGCCGCATCGCCTGATCGATGCGGACGCGGTTCAAATATTTGCTCGGCGTTTCGCCGACCGCCGCGGCGAATGCCCGCAGCAGATGGTATTTGGATAAGCCGAGACGCTCGGACAGCTGTTCCAGGCTGATCATGCTGCTGTAGTTGGCGTCCATGAATTCGGCCGCCCGCCGCACCTTTTCGGGCCAACGTTGGCGATCGCCCTGCGGCGCCGCCGAAAACCGGCACAGCTCCGACACGAATTGATATACCCAGGAAGAGGCGGTATACGGATCCGTGATCTTTCCGTCCTTTGCCTGATCCCAAATTTCACGCAAGAGGCGGACGGGCCGGCTTCCGGGCGGCAAATAAGGCGCCTCTCCCAGACGCGATTTCGCTTCCTCCCAATTCGGCAAAATGAGCGTTGGCCGCATCAGGATGAACATAAACGACCAACGGGATCCGTCCTCCGGGAAATAATACCGATGATCCCCCGGAATGTCGGCCATAAACGCCCGGCCCGATGCCATCCGGTAGGTTTCCGCGCCCGATTCGAATATCCCTTCGCCTTCAATGGTATATTGAAACAACAGCAGCGGACCGTCCTTCCGCGCGTGCCCGTCCCATCGGTATGCCGGGCTCAGGACCACGTCCCGCCCGACCGCAAACAGGTTGCACATGGACAAGCGTTCAGGGGGCGCAAAACGAAAGCCGAAGGTACCTGTGTCGATGATGGATGCCATGCGGGCCCTCCTTTCAGGTTCTTTTTTATGATAAAACGCCGTCCCAGGTCATTCCATGTATTGCAAAAAACAAACCCTGCCGCTAACGGCTTCCGAACAGTCGGAAATCTCTACATCAGGTTACGATGAACCGCGTTATGCGTCAACCAGATGAGGCAGCGGCTGTGCCCCGTTTTTCAAGCAGACGACTTCCGCATAATCGCTCTACACCGCAGACGTCTGCCAAAAACCGCCGTTAAACCGATTGACCTTGCGTTCATCTTTCCTTAGTCTAATAAGACAAGCTGCTTTACGGTTTATGAAGGGAGTAAAAGAAATGTCCAAAGCAAAAACGAATGCCATGAGAATTCTGGACCAACATAAGATTCCGTACGAAGTCATCGTATATGAGACCCAAGACAACAAAATCGATGGGGTTTCCGTTGCCGGGAAAATAGGAAAGGACCCGAAAATGGTATATAAAACGTTAGTCCTGCATGGGGAGAAAGACCGAATCTATGTTTTTGTCATTCCTGTCGAAGCCGAGCTGAATTTGAAAAAAGCAGCCAAAGCGGCCGAAGAGAAAAAGGTCGAGCTGCTGCCCGTCGGCGACATTCAAAAATGGACGGGTTACATTCGCGGCGGATGCTCACCGGTGGGCATGAAAAAAAAGTATCCGACGTTTATCGACCGCAGCGCGTCCGAACTTGAACGATTGGTTGTCAGCGGAGGGAAAATAGGCATGCAAATCGAGCTGGGCGTAGAGGCGTTAAAAGAAGTAACGGGCGCCCGCTTTGAAGAGGTGATCCATTAGGCTGCGGATGAGGAAAAAAAGAACACCCGTTGTTCCTGCTCCAAAGGTGCGCCGGATAACGGGTGTTTTCGCTTCATTCGTGGTTAATATCGCATTTGTTCATAATAAACGCGATCTGATTTTCGAGTCGGTTGATTTGTTCCTGCGTTACTTGATCTTCCCTGCCCAGACCGCGGAGCGAGGCGAGTTCCTGCTTGAGCCGATGCAAGTCATCTCCCGCACGCGCGCAATCATAGCTGCTTTCGAGATTGTCCAGCATATGCTTTCCCTCCATTCTGACTTGGGTGTACTTCCCTATTATGGAGAATTGGGCCGAGTTTATTCAGACGGAAGCATGGCTTGGTTAGCGATAGGCAGTGTCTCGACGTTCAATTTAAGACAGGGAATCCCCGGAATCGTCGGGGTTTTTAGAAGCGTCGATCTATTCCTGTTTTTCGGGAAGCTCGCCGATCTTCTGCAGGAAAGATTGAATATGCTCATGCATGGCGGTTATGTCTTCGAGTTGAATGTTAGTCCCGGCGTAAAGCTTTTTCGGCACTTCGGCGGCCTGCTCCCGAAAGGCGCTTCCCTTGTCGGTCAGCTCGATGATCACGTTGCGTTCATCCACCTTGTCGCGGGTTCGCGTAATGAGCTCCATCGTTTCCAGCTTTTTCAGCAATGGGGTCAAGGTACCCGAATCCAGAAACAGCTTGGCGCCGAGCTCCTTGACGGTAACCCCGTCCCGCTCCCATAGGGAGAGCATCGTAATATACTGCGTGTAGGTCAGTCCGAGCGGGGAAAGCAGCGGGCGGTACAGCTTCATGATCTCGCGGGAGCAGGTATAAAAAGCAAAACAAAGCTGGTTTTCGAGCTTCATATATTCGTTAGGCTGCATATTTCTCACCTGCCATTTAATTGTATGCAATTTATTTATGCGGGTAATTATAACATTAGGAACCGGGTACGTCAAAAATTTAAAGAGAAGCTTGCAATCATCATTTAAGTTGTATACAATTTAATTGTTCAAAATTTTTATTCGCTTGGGAGGAGAGTTAACCATGTCGCTTTATAATATTGAAGTTAACACGATTAAGGGAGAGCCGCAAACATTGGAGCCCTATCGCGGTCAAGTGCTGCTGATCGTCAATACGGCCACCAAATGCGGGTTCGCGCCGCAGTTCAAAGGGCTGCAGAAACTCCACGATACTTACAAGGAGCAGGGATTTGCGGTCCTCGGTTTTCCTTGCGGCCAATTTGCCAACCAGGAGCCGGGGACCGACGAAGAGGTCGCTCAAGCATGCGAGCTGAATTTTGGGGTCAACTTCCCTTTGTTCGCTAAAATAGACGTCAACGGCCAAAACGCGCATCCGCTGTTCCGTCATCTGACCAAAGAAGCGCCGGGCCTGCTGGGTTCCAAAGCGATCAAGTGGAACTTTACGAAGTTTCTGGTCGACCGCAGCGGAAAGGTCGTAAAACGGTTCGCACCGACGGAAGAGCCGGAAAAAATCGAACGGCATATTATCGAGCTGTTGCGTGCGGAAGGCTAATCCATTCATCCACCCGAATAATTCGTCTGGCAACTAATCATTGCAATTCATCCTGTAACATGTTTCGAATATAGGCATTGGCATAGAGAGCGCTAATAACGCTCTTTTTTGCTTGCCTGAAAACCAATCAGCGATCCTCGCCGCTCCTTAACCCGGCATCCGCTTTCCAATTGCGCCGGTACGAAACTTCGAATCATCACTTTAATCCCCTGAATATCCGGAATAGAAAACAATAAAAATATCATATAAAATGATAAATATTTGTTGTAAAACGATAAATCATCCTTATAATAAAACATAAATGATGAACAACGAGGTGCTTTATGAGACTAAGATCAACACTCTTTTTAAAGGTGGCTGTTTGGATCATTGGGATCACCGTTTTTGCCATGTGCGTATTTTGGTTTCCTAGCTTAGCCAGAGATGCAGCAAAGTTCAATCCGGAAATCGCCTACTTGCGATATCCCGTTCTTATAGGCTTGTACATGACAACCTTACCTTTTTATTTTGCTCTATACCAGGCTCTAACACTTTTGAATAATATCGAAAAAGGAAATGCATTTTCAAAATTAGCGGTTATATCGTTAGGACATATCAAAAACTGTGCGCTGATCATCATCGTGTTATATGTCATTGGGATGTTTTTGTTAGCCGTACAAAACGCTTTGCATCCCGGACTAGCCATCATTGGCGGCGTCATCATTTTTGCAGCCACGGTAATTTCACTTTTTGCTGCGGTGCTTCAGGAACTGTTAAGAAGTGCTCTTAATTTAAAAACTGAAAATGAATTGACAATCTGAGGTGCTAAAATGGCAATCATCGTTAATATTGATGTGATGTTAGCTAAAAGGAAAATGAGCGTAACGGAACTTTCGGAGAGGGTCGGAATCACCATGGCCAATCTTTCCATACTCAAAAACGGCAAGGCAAAAGCCGTTAAGTTTTCAACCTTGGAGGCCATATGCAAAGCTTTGGACTGCCAACCCGGCGATATTTTGGAATATCGGGATGCATGAAATTCATTTTTATAAAATATAGGCGGGAGGTCAATATGACGTTCATACTTTTAATCGGTCTTCTTGGAATGTTCCTTGTTATTTTATTTAAACGGCCGATAGCTAACCTGCTTGGAAACGATAATCCGTTGGTACATAGGCTTAAAAATGCCATTTGGTTTCAAAATCACTGGAAATCCGGAATATTTTTATTTGTCATGAATGCCGCTCTATTTTTTTCAACCTGTCTCATGCTGTATGTATTGACGTATTTCTTCATTCCGTTTGTTCATTTTGTTGTCATGTTTTTGGCAGTCACAGGAAGTATCATTTTATGGCTCTTCATCAATAGGGCATGGGAAGGTACGACGAAAAACCGTTTGAAGATGGGGGCTCTTGGAAGCAGTTTTTATTTGTTCATGGCCGCCCTGTTCGTCTGTTGGCTCGTGACGTTAAAACCTTCCTACCCGGGTGACGATCCTTTTATGGCGGCTATTGGATTAATGTTTGCAATCATTGTTGTTACCATTGCGTTTATTACATGTTTTGTGATGACGGGATTTTCCATAAAGAAAACTCGTTTAACTGTTTAATCTTTTTGACCAATCAAGGATATCACAATAACGTTTTGGAATGGCTATCGGTAAAGCAAATGAATACCCATATTATTCCTTATTATACAAATACCTGCAATCTACCTATCGGAAACGTGCTTGCGCTGTTCGTTGGAAAACTGGCTAATGAAGTTAATGCTTCGTCAGTCTTGAAGAAAGGAAATCATTTACAAGACAAAAATGAAGTGGTAGTATCTACGATGTTTTTTTTAAAAATGCAATCTTACGTAAAATAAGGAGAGTTAAAGCGAATGTCCGCTCCACAACATTATGCAGTCAAAGTCGTTCCATACAGTTCCGACTGGTCTACGGAATTCGAGAAAGAGAAGACGCGATTGCTTGAAATTCTGGCTCCGCACGTCGTTACCATTGAACATACCGGCAGCACTTCCATACCCGATCAGGACGCAAAACCCATCATCGATATTTCCGCTGCGGTTCATACGCTGCTTGATGAACAGATCTATGGGGACTTGCTTAGCCATTCAGGCTATCGTTATATTGACACCGGCATGACCGGGCGACACTTTTTTGTAAAAGAACACGAAGGAGCGCGTACGCATCATTTGCACATCTTCCCCCTCGAAGGATTTTACGAAAGAAATGAGCTGCTGTTTCGCGACTACCTTCGGGCCCATCCTGAATTCGTCAAGGAGTATGGTGAACTAAAACGGACGTTGGCTGAACGATATCATTCAGACCCGGACGGTTATACGCGGGCAAAAACCGGCTTTATCCAGCGTGTTGTGGACTTGGCACGGACAGAACGGGGACTTCCTCTTCAAAACGTATGGGAAGATTAGATCGTCTTTTTTACGGAGCCGGTTGATTCCGTCTTGGCCTGCTTTATAATATCCATAAAAAAGAAGGGCGAATGATTCCATCGTCCTTCAGTCAGTCGAGAAACCCTGTCCTTTTTAGAGGAACAGGGTTTCTTTTGATTCCTGGCGGCTTTCGCCAAGCTTGCAGAATATGCACTATTTTCGGATCCGTAATGGAAGTTCATTCGTCCCCGTTCAAAACGTCATGGAAAGGAGCCGGCTAAAATGATGCAGATCGTGTTTCCATACCGGCCAATCGTGACCGCCGCCCTGTTTAATGTACCAAACGTGGGGAACGCCGTGCCGCGCCAAATAGTCATGCGTCCGGGTGCTAATCGATAGGAGTCCGTCCTGGTCACCGCATGAAAGCCATAGCAGCCTTAGCCTTGCCGAGGTTTCTTTCGGATTCGGGACAAGCAGTTCAGGTGCCTTCGTGTTGGGGGCAGGGGAAAAAGCTCCGATCCATGCGAAGCGGTCAAGATGATTCAGCCCGATATTCAACGACTGACCCCCGCCCATCGATAATCCGGCAAGCGCCCGGTTCTCGCGATCTGTCAATACCGGGTAATTCGATTCCATAAAAGGAATCAAATCGTGGAGCAAATCCGATTCGAATGTCTCGAATGCCTTTACCTTTTCGGCGTCGAAAATATCCCCCGTCGCCCGATCATCCGGCATTGCGCGGCCGTTGGGCAAAACGACGATCATGGGCGCCAGCTTGTTGTCCGCATAAAGGTTATCTAAAATGATCTCCGGATGCCCGTGATTAAACCACTCCGCTTCATCCCCTCCTATGCCATGCAGAAGATAAAGCACGTTATACCTGCCGCTTTCGGAAAACCCGGGCGGGGTATAAACCATTGCTTTGCGGTGTTTCCCCACCGTCGAGGAATAATATTCAACGGTATTCATGTCCCCCCGGGTTATGTTTTCCCTGTACTGGTCGTATCCGATTGGAGCCGTTTCTATGATCATGGAATCACCCTTTCCGGTGAGTATTTTCATTTAAAATATTGCTTATTTCAGCCGGTTACGGCACATATCCGAATCCCAAGATCGTAAACCGCTTATCCTCGTTGCCTTCCGCCATCGCGATCTCTACCGTATGTTCCCTTACATCCTCTTCATCGTACAAAAGCACGGCATTGCAATGCGTCCAATTCACCTGATGCGGATCGGCGGTTCTTTTCAGCTGCCCATCCACCCAAATATTCGCGGTTCCGAAATCATGGTTTCCGGAGTCCTTAAAGACCAGAATAAGACGCCGGCTTTGGATGGTCATTTTGAAGCCGAGATTTCCGGATTCGGCCGTATGCATCCAATTATGGGGAAAAAGCGGAGTGCCGTATGAATGGTCATCCAGCTCCGCCATTTGCAGCTCGGCATCGGTCTCCTGGAAACCACCCGGATGAATCCGCGCAATGCCGTCGGAATTCATGCGATCGAGCAGACGCGTCCCAACGTATCCGTTCCCGATCAGCGGCGGCTTGTCAACCGAAAGATCCTCCCCGTCAGCAGCGGATCGGTCCGTAACTTCGAACAGCCAACCCAGACAATCGGACATGATCTTATGTCCCGCATTGGTCGGATGATAAATATCGTAAAAAAATTGCCGTTTGGAGATGACGTTGCCATCGGCTTTAGATAACCGGAACTGCTCTACTACGGCATCCTTCACGCTGACCATCGGCAATTGATAGTGCCAACCGATGGGAGCCAGCCGGTCCTGAAGATTCCAATCGTTCATAAACACGCTGAACAGCAAGATCACCGCGGGTTTATTCCCGCCGGCAAGCGCCTTGAGCACCAGGCTCTCGTAACAGCTTCCTTTTGTCTCGTCGTCGGCGTCGTTAACGGCAAACTCCACGATGACGATATCCGGCTCCACCGTGCCGTCTCTAAGGACATCCCGTTCATAGCGGACGATGCCCAGCTCCGACGGCGTGCCGCCTACTCCCGCTTTAATGAAACGGACCGAATCCCCGCCGGACGGCACGAACCATCGTTTAAAAAGTTCGTACGATCTGTAAGCGTAACAATTCGCAGAAAGCGGAACGGCTCCCGCTCCTTGGGTAATGGAACCCCCGATATAGGCGATCGTTACGGGCTCTCCTCTTTTCGCTTTTTCTATGGCCGTCTTCAACCTCTTGTTATTGCCTTTGTTCAGAAGCGATTTTTCGATCATGCGGCGGTAGGATTCGGAACCGAAATCGACCGGTGGTTCGGGGATGGGCTCGGGAACCGGATAACCGTCATGCAGGTAGAAAATGATGTTTGCCGTCGCCAGCACGCCCGCCCGTTCGAATTCGAAAGCAAATTTGCCGGGCACTTCGTCATCCGGAGACCAATCGTAATCCTCCAGTGTCAGAAGCGATTCGGAGCCGTCGGCCGGACAAGGGAACCGGAGCCGGGTACCTGATTCGTATCGGCCCGACTTGCCCCGATTGTGAATCGTAAAAAAGACGGGCGATTTCTCGTTGCCATGAGCATGGACCGAAATTCCGATGCGATGGACCATCCGGCGGAATCCGTCGAAGCTTCTCAGATTCTCAAGAATGGCCTCATCCAAGCCCCCTCCGGCATACCGGGCTTTATCGATAAGCCGTTGTCCGTCCAAATATATCTCTTGCGCAAAAGTGCCGTCGGGCCGAGCCGTTGCTTCAATCGCCGCATCATGTAAAATGTACAGCCCGTTTCGCCCGGACGCCGGGTCCTGCGGAGCCATCGGCGCCCGCGTTGCATCCGCGGCCGATGATCGAGGGTCGGTCATCGAATCGTCATCCTTTCCATGAACAGATTACAAAGACGTTTTCCTTCCGGTATTCCCTATCTTTTCTATCGTCCCTAGCACTTCCCAATAAGACGGTTTGGGCTGATGCTTCGCATCAAACAAGAAAGGCCAATTCTTCCGGCCACGTACGGGAAAATGGTCCAGCCAGGTATAATCATCGGCAGCCCCCCAAAAAGTGACGGAGGTGATGTATTCGCTGTATTCCTGAAATAACCGGAAAAATTGTCCGTAACGTTCCGCTTGAAGAGCGAGCATCTCTTCGGTCGGAGCCGTGAGGTCGGTCCGCCGGTCATCGAACGCAAACATGGAGACATCCAGCTCGGTCACATGCAGCTTCACGCCCAAACTGGCGTATCTCTCGATCGCCCGGCGGATATCATCCAGCGACGGATGATACAGGCTCCAATGCGCCTGAAGCCCGATGCCATGGATCGGCACTCCCTGTTCGAGCAATGATTTGACGAGCGAGTAGATTTTCTCGCTTTTCATCGGATCGGCCTCGTTGTAATCGTTATAGAACAGCAGCGCCTCCGGGTCGGCTTCATGGGCATACTCAAACGCCTTGGCGATGAAATCCTCGCCGATGACGTCGAGCCACTTCGAAGGCCGCAGCCGTTCGCTGCCGCTGTCGGACACCGCTTCGTTCACCACGTCCCAAGCAAAGAGTTCTCCCCGGTAACGGGATACGACCGTGTTGATATGAGATTTCATGCGGGCCAGCAGCGTCTCTCTGTCAACCTGGCTGCCGTCTTGATGTTCAAACACCCATTTCGGCGTCTGATTATGCCAGACCAGCGTATGCCCCCTGACCGCCATGCCGTTGGCTTTGGCCAGAGCCACCATACGATCTGCCGCCTCAAACGTATACCGGTCTTCCTCGGGATGCACCCTTTCGAACTTCATTTCATTTTCGGCAGTCACGCTGTTAAAATGCTCGATGAGCAAATCACGCTGGGTGTCCAACGTCGCCGGATTCACGGCGGCCCCGATCAGGAAATGCTCTTTAAATGCTTCACGCAATTTTATCATACTCATCCCCTCTTCGACGGAATATCTCAAGCAAACAAATTACGGCACACACGTTCACCCCAAAGTGTAGCTTTCGCCTCGCCGCGAGACAACCTGCCGTTAACCGTATCATCCCCCGGCAAATCATGGATCCTTTACGCCATAACTAATAACCTTCGAAATGACATTAAACAACAGGGACCGGTTAATTGAGCACACGGTATTGGAAGTCGGAAAACTCCGCCGTTCCCCCGATCTCGCGGGTTGAAAACAAAAACAGACCGATGCGGCAACCCATAAAATGGTCCAGCTTGTATATCATTTTGTGCGCAATCCCGAGCTGCTTCCAATCCGCCCCATCCCGGTAATAAAACATGCACTCGTCCGCGTTATTCACGAAATGGCCGGCCGCCTTGAGCGTGACGACGTCTCCGGAGACGGGAATACGGGCAAATTCGGTGCCGGGCTTCTCGTCTACCAAATTGCCGAATATGGAATGATCCTGCGGCTCTCTGGCCAGCATAACCAGGTAGGATCGGCCGGCTTCCCTGGTCAGGGCGATCAAGCCGTACGTACCGATCAAAAAACATAGGCCTGCATAATCGCCATCCTTCAGCCCGCTGCCGTCCAGCGTGACCGTCGCTTCGCATGCCGGCCCCATGGCGCGCTGCGTCAGCGTATTGACCGCAAACGTCAAGTTGGGGCTGATCTTTCCGGATCGGATCCGGTAGGCTCCCGGCTTGTCCGTTACGGACCACAATGCATCGTCAGGCGTATGATTCCACTGCCAAACATCCTTCAAGCGCACCTTGCCGTCTTCGTCCGGCGTATAATAAAAGTCATCGCTTCCAACCAAAGGCTGGTAGGTATAACCCGGCCTTGTGCTTGGCAGCTCGATCATTGTGGGTGCTTTCTTGGCGAATACCGGAAAACCGTTCTCGAAGCGCAGCGGAACGAGCACCGGAATCCGGCCGACGGCGCCGTGATCCTGAAACAGCACGGCCACCCATTCCCCGTCCGGCGTATCCACGATGCCTCCCTGCGCAACGCCTGAATTAAAATACCCCATGTCGTCGTTAAAGACCTCTCCGCCCGTAAACTCGCCTTCCAGGGAATCCGCCGCGAAGCAAGCCTGCGTTCGGCGTCCCGCAGCCTTCGAAATATGGATAAAGAAGGCGTAATACCTGCCGTCGATCTTATAAAAATGGGCGCCCTCGTACCCGAGATGATACGGCTCGCGTTCTTTGACGATGATGCGGTTCAGCCCGCCGGGCTTGGGCCCGGATAGATCCTCCTTCAATTCGGTCAGGTGAATTTCGGCATTGCCGTAAATCAGATACGCCCGGCCGTCATCGTCAAAAAGCAGGGAGCAGTCGTGATAAAAGCCTTCGATGTATTGCTTCGTCCATGGTCCGAACACGCTATCTGCCGTGTACAAATATGTTCGGCGGGTATCGTTCGCCACGAAGATCACGTAAAATTTCCCCTTGTGGTAACGCAGGGACGGCGCCCACATGCCCTGCCCGTAAATATGTTTGCCGTCTTCGAGCCGCTGCGCCGGCGTATTGTCCAATACGTCGTATACATAAGAAGCCACTTCCCATTGAATCAGGTCGTATGAGCGCAGGATGACGCAGCCCGGCATCATGTGCATCGTCGTGCTGACCATATAGTAGGTGTCCTCTACCCGGATCACGTCAAGATCCGGAAAATCAGCCCATATCATCGGATTCGGATACATACACTTTCTGCCCCTTCCTAGTCGCGTTTTACAATGACTTCGATCGACACCTCGGCCAAAGCCGGGTTCAAATCCCTCTCTTCCGTTAAATCAAGCACCGGATATCCGTCCACGCCGAAATGAACGCGGCGGATTCCGGAGCCTCTTGGCCCCTCTACTCCCGATCTGGCGTGGTAGACGTTCCAAGTGACGCCTTCATCATCGGTCACGTAGGAATTATGGCCGGGGCCGTATTCGCCGGGAACGCTTCTCGACGTCAGCAGCGGATAGTTGCCCTTCGTCCAGCTGTCGGGATTCAGCAAATCCGCATTCGCATCGGCGGTCAGCAGGCCTACGCAATACGTCGCATCGATCGCCGCGCTTGAGAAGGTTAGAAAGATCCTGCCCTCCCGGATCAGGGCAAACGGCCCTTCATCGACAAAGGTATGGTTATTGGCCCAGCCAAAGTCCGGCCTGGTCAGCAGCACCGGATCGCTCGTCAGCCTCCACGGTTCTTTCGGATCCAATTTTGCGATATAAACCCAGGCCCCAAGATCTACGGGCACGAACTGCCGCTCCGACCAAGCCGCATAACATTCCCCGTTCACCTGGATGACCGTCATGTCCAGGGAGATCACCTTGCCCGCCTCGCATAAATCGGCGCCGTCTCTTTTGACG
The DNA here is from genome assembly GCF_031583795.1 of Paenibacillus sp. VCA1. NCBI lineage: Bacteria > Bacillati > Bacillota > Bacilli > Caryophanales > Paenibacillaceae > Paenibacillus > Paenibacillus sp. VCA1. The sequence continues at coordinate 360,351 of NZ_JAVLSX010000006.1, forward strand.
ACGCGCCGGGGCTTCGACCAGTCCGCGGCGCAGGTAGGATCCCCTCCCTCGCGGAGCTTCATCACGTGACACTCTTCATAGAAAAACTCGCCGGTCGTTGCCGCATGAAAAATGTACAGCTCGCCCCCGATGATATGGAGCTCGGGAGCCCACAACAGCCCTTTAATGTGATCATAGGTTTGCGTATCCAGGATTAAGGACTCGCTGGCCTGAATCAGACCGGATATCGTCTCCGCTTCCCTGATATATAAGGTTTGATTGCCGTCGGCGTCGTTGGTCGCGATGAAATAATACTTGCCGTTCCACTTCGCGATGCATGGGTCCGCCCGGTTCGCCGCGACCGGAAAGGCATACTGCTCCTGACGAACCGTTCCGTTCACCCGATAAGTCCCGGCCTGATCCCAGCGAACCGCCGCCGTGTCCCAGTTCACGGACTTGGGAGCCGTGGTGCCGTCGCTATATACCGCGGTCGCTTTAAGCGTCTTCAAATCCTCGGCCGATGCAGCCGTGATGCAATCCGGAACTTCAATGGCGACATTCTCGGGAACCGTAAGCCGGCCTATGAGACCGTCCGCCGTTTCCCGCGGAACGCGGATCACGTTTCGGTGCTGCATGCCTTCGATGTCGGCCGATACGGCTACCAGCGTAAACGGCTCCGCCTTTTCCGGGACACCGGCACCGGTAAGATCGAAAAGATCCTCGACCCTATTTCGATAATGCCCCCCGTTTTCGTCGCTCCAGCGGATGACGTAGGCTCGGCTTGACTCATCATATTCGCAAGCGACATCGCGTACGTAAGCATCGCTCTGCAGATCGATCAGCCCGATTTCTTGGTACTGCAGCAAATCGTCGGAAGCAAAGAACAGCACTGCCCCTCGGCTCTCCTCATCCTGCTGGCCATCCGCCTCCGTCCGTACGGCAACGACGCCGAATTTTCCGTCGGCCATGCGGAAGAGATACGGATTTTTCAAGCTTTTGGCTCGGAGCGTCCCGTTCTCATTTTGGGTTGCCTTGGCGAACAAGACGCCTGAATTATGGTTCAAAGCTTGGAAAGGCTTGCCGTCCTCGCGATAGGCAAGATGCATGCTGAAAGCCAGCCTGGGCGCATAGATCCGATCCTCCTGCGGGATGCGCGTATAGCATAGCACCTCGATAAATTCGCTTTTCTTTTTTGGTATCATGGCACGGACCTCACCTTGAATTGATCATTTCAAATACAGATACGTAAACAGAAGCTTTCGCCATTTCTTGATTTAAATTGCGTTTACTATGAAATTATAAGATAGGACACCTCATCAAATGAATGATCTATGCTGACAGAAACTTGATCTATTCTAAGATTGGAGATTGCGATGACCACATCCTTTTACTATGTCGGATATGATGCCGCCCATCCTGGCGACTTTATTTACGACATACCGGATGGGCACGACTTTTGGCTGCTTATTCTGACGCAAACGCCGGCCGAGTTCTGGGTTCAGGGAGCGAGCTGTGCGGATACAAAAACGTCGAGCATTTCTCCAGACAGTTTCGGTGTATCGTCGTGGGCTGCACGCCTCGTGAATACCCGGCAATCGGCTCATTTGCGGCCTTGAGACGCTGCCGGCATGGCCGTAACGAAAACGCCTTTCGAATACCAGCCATTTGCAGCTTGATTCCGAAAGGCGCCCTGAATGTATCCCGCGTTTACCCGACGATGCCGGTACGCTCGATGCTTTCCACAAAGTAACGCTGCACGAACAAATAAATAATGATCAGCGGCAGGATCGCCAGCAGAATGCCGGTATCCTGAACCATGCTCATATAGAAAGGATCCTTGTTGGTCGCAACCCCGCCCTCGAGCATGATGGAGAGGTTGTGCGGCAGCGACGACAGCTGGGTGGACATCACTTTGCCCGACGTTAAATACGTTGTCGTAAAGAAACTGTCATTCCACTGCCATACGAACGAAAACAGCAGCACGGTGACGATGGCCGGAACGGCATTCGGCAGCATGATGCGCAGGAAGGTTTTGCCTACGCCCGCCCCATCGATGTAAGCCGCTTCCTCCACTTCTTTCGGAATGCCCCGGAAGAACTGCCTGAAAATAAAAATGTAGAGACCCGCCTTCAGCGAGTTTGCGGTGACCGAGGTCAGGATAAAAGGCCAGTACGAATCCAGCAGGTTTACCGACTTTCCGGTCAGCAGCGGGATCAGCCCCATGAGGCTGAAATCCTTCAAATTCATGTAGATCGGGATCAAAATGGTCGTTGGCGGAACCAGAATGGTCAGGATGACGCCTCCAAAGAGCAAATTGCTGCCTTTGAATTTAAGCCGTGCAAAGGCGTATCCCGCAAAAGCGCAGGACACGGCCGTCAGGATCGTCGTCATGGCCGATAAGGTAAACGTATTGAACAACGTATGCCAGTAGTCCATGATCGATATGGCTTTTTTGAAATTGTCGAGAGAATAATGCTCCGGGACAAAGACGACGATCGGCGAATACAAGTCGCTTTTATCCTTGATGGCCGTCGAAATCTTTTGAAGAATGGGGTACAGAATAACAAACGACAGTCCTGCCATCAAGACAAGCCGCACGACGGTCCATAACCAGCGTTTCCAGCTTTCGAGCGACAACAAACGGGCGATGATCAACGCTGCTCACGCTCCTTCTATTCTTGATAGAAAATTCTTTTGGAAATAAAAAACGTAATGATCAACAAAATGACCATGATCGCCAGGAAATAGATCCAGGCCATCGCCGAGCTGAGGCCGAAGTTGAAATTCGTGAACCCCGTTTCCCGGATCAGCGTCGTCATTTCGCTCCGGGAGAACGAGTCGATGATCGTATAAATCACGTTGACCAGGATGAGCGGGCTGACCATGGGCAGCGTGATTTTCCAGAACGCTTCGTAACCGGTCGCTCCTTCGATTTTGGATGCCTCGTAAAGCTGGGGGGAGACCGACTGGATCCCCGCCAGGAAGATCAAAATTTGCACGCCAGACTGGCTGACGATCTGGTAGATGCGATCCACGGCGCTGGTCAGGTACGCGACGACGTTTTCGCTGACGCCGGAATTGAGCATGATCCGCGTCAGCTCGCTGGTCCCCAGGCCGCTCACGGCGCCGCCGGCGTTCTGCTCGTTGATGGCTTGAACCAGGCTGGCCGTCTCCAAATTCGCGATGACTCCGGAAGCCAAAATGACCGGAAGGAAAAAGATCGATCTGGCGATGGCTCTGCCAACAAACTTCTGGTTCAGCAAAACAGCCAAAAACAGGCTGAAGATCACGATCAGCGGCACGTTGATGACCATGTTTACGATCGAGGTCGTCAACGTGCGGTTAAAGCTCGTGTTGACCGTAAGGGCTTCCACGTAATTGGAGATGCCGATGAAGCTGATACTCATGCCGTTTGCATTGGCTTCGATGGAGCTGAAGCTGTACCTTAATGAAGAGACCAACGGAATCAGGAAAAAAAGAAGGAATCCAAGCAGCCACGGCAGCAGGTAGATAAAGCCCCAGAGTGCCTTCTGTTCGGCGTACGTCCGCCGCTTCATGCCGAATTTCAGTATGGACTTCAAGATTGCACACCACCCGTCAAATAGCTCTCGGCTTTCACCGTTCGGCCGTCCGCCGTCACATCCGTGCGGTTATAGTTTACAATGACGTAAAAGCCGTTCCCGTACACGGTCTTGTACACGCCTTCGCCAAGCTTCTCGTGGCCCGTGATCGGCTCATTCCGGACGTTCTTCAGCACGTCGTTCACCTCGCGGTACATTTCGGCGGCCTGATCGATCCACTGCTTGTAATGGACGGCATACAGGTCGTTGTATTCCGTATCCTTCACTTTGTCGTTCGGTTCATGGATCCATTCGAAGTACACGCCCGCTCCGTATTCGAGGCATTTCAGGATATACTGCCGCTCATCCGTAAAGGTCGACAGGTTAAACGGACTTCCCGTGTAATCGACGTACCCGCGAATGACCATTTGGTAGAACGGGATTTCTTCGTCCTCGATCTTGAAATGGCTGCCGGACATCGGCGCGTTCGTAATATCCGACAAGAATGGAAGCGCATAAACGTTGCCGCCATCCGCCATGACCTTCGGATTCGCCTGCGAGAATCTGCCCAGCGCCTGAATCGATAGGCTCTCGGATTCGGTACGATCCAGCTGATTGTGCTTCCGGTAGTCGCTGCTCAGCTGATCGGCGAGGTCCCGTAGCGAAATGCCGCCCGGCCGGTACTCTTTCAAGCCCTTCAGCACCGATTCGGCATAGGATAAGGTCAGCCTTGGGGATACAACGTAAGATGGCTGCTTATCCCGGTCCCTTCGGTTGAGCGCCTGATCCAGCGGGTAAAGAGCGGCAGGAACGCCTCTCAACGTTCTGGCGGCATTTGCGTTCTCGTTGAATCCCTTTCCCGTATTTGCAGTCAGGACCGCAACGTCTGGATAGAAGGAAACCTCCTGTTCCCGCGTGAAGGTTATGAAGTTTTGCAAACCTTTGCTGCCGCCGACAGCCTTGTCGACCGAAACATGATCCGGAACCTCATGATCCATCCCGCCATTGAACCAGCCTGAAAATTTCAGTTTAATGTTGGATATGTTCCGGTTTTTCATCTGGTTGATGATGTCCTGCGACTGTTCGAACGTCGTTAGCGGTTCGATCGTCCGGTATGGGATGCCGGCGAAATGCTTTTCTTTGGCGATGCCGCCGACGAGCTGCAGGTAAAACGGCATATTTGCCGCTTCCGCAGCCGGCTTCGGCTTGGGCAATCCGCCGTGCTCTTCAAGATAACGCCGGTAGTACCGCGCCAGTCCATGATACGATGCTTCTTCCTTGTTCAAAAAAGCGTACCGGACCGTAAAATCCGATTTCGTCGGACGTTCCTGGAACCTGGGCAGCGTGCGTTCCTGACCGTTCGCCTGCAGCACCACATCGCCCTTGTTGACGACATTGAAACTTGGATACACATAGTTATAGCTGTTCAGCTTTCCGCTGATATCGGCATGGATCGTCGCAGCCGAGGCGCCTTCCTCGATGATGCCGAGGATCGCGCCGCTTTCGCGGATGATCCCGAACACCGGCAGACGAACCGCTTGCTCGGTCTTGGCATCCTCGATCGTCTTCATCGTCAGATCTTCCCCGTACACCGGTTGCTGGTAAGCGGGATACTGCTTCTTCCCGTTGTTGAAACGGATGAGCGCACCGGAGCCGTCCGGCACGAAGATCGCCCCCTGCTCCTTGGAACCGCCGGCTCCAAAAAAGCTGAGGAAGGATATGTTCCCGATCGGATATGCGCTCGGGTATTGAATGCCGGATGCCGGGATTTTGGCGATTAGGCTGCCGCCGTCCAGGGCGTATTCGATCGATGCCAGGAAAATCCGCGGTTCCGGCTTTTCCTGCGTGAATTGCAGCTCCTCCATGTCTTTCTTCAGGTCCTCTTCGGTATAACCCGCGTCTTCGAATGCCTTGAAGGCACGATCGAGCTGCAGCCCGTTTAATGCGCTGTCGTTCCGGACATACACTTTTTTATCCGGATCCTCTTTGTAGGCGATTTTCAACGCCCGCTGACCCGTTTTGTCCAGCTTGCCCAGCATCGCCTCGATTCGCTCGCTGCTGAGCATCATCGGCAAATCGGCGGCCGATTTCACGGCCGTTCCGAACTGGTACGTGACTTTTACCCCGTGTGGGATCGGCTCGAATTTGATCTGCTTATGCGAAACGCTGTCGGTGAACGTGTTGATTGAATTCACCTGGCCGAAATTGTTGTAATAATCGATTTTGAGCTGGGACGAAAGGATGCCTTTATTCACCCCGGACGCAAGCGGATCCTTATCGCGTTCGGGCGGGTTGCTATACCATATCTCGCCGGATTGCTTATTCAGAACGGCGATGACGCCCGTTTTCTCATCCACGAACAACCGCAGCCGTTCATTTTCGGCCACGCCTTTCATGCCGGCTGCCCGGGCATCGGTGAAGGCGGCTTTCACAGGCTGCCCTTTGGTGAATTCAACTGCAGCCGGTACATCGTTGGCACCGGTATGGACCGGGTTCGAATCGTTGCAGCCGGCCACCGCAATCCCCGCGAGCAGGACCGGGAGCCACAAGGCTTTACTGGCTTTGCGCATGGTTTCTCCTCCTTTCTTTAATTTCTCAGCATGAGTTCCTGGTAGATGACATGAACGAACGAAATCATCTGCTGGATCAGTCCGAAAAACAGCAGGCAGATAAAAGCCATGAATCCCATCGCCACGATCGTCAGCAGGATCGTCCCGATGGTCTTCGACGGCGAATATTGATGCACGGTCATGTTGCCGACGAACAAGAGATACGCCGACCAGAGAACGGCAGCGCTGTTGCAGAAGTAATAAAACGCCGTCTCCTGCAGCGATATGACATTGCTGAGCCAAATCCACGGGAAGTTGATGATCATCATCGGAACGAGGGCAAAACACGTCGACGTAAAAATTTCAACGAACTTCCCTTCTCCGTCCATGAGCGTCGTCAGCGACCAGTTGGCCACGCACCAGAACAAGACCGGGACAACGACGTACACCACTTCCATCAGGCTGTTCATATCGTCCGGGTTGGACAGGCGGACCAGAAATCCGCTGTACTGGTTGCTCAGGACATTGGTGATGATCATCAAAAACAAAATGATCAAGGAAGCGATTAGCGTGTGCCGCTTGTTTCGTTCGTATTTCAGGTCCCAATAGGCGTTAAACGGATGCACGATGAGATATAGCGGGTATTTTACGAGCTCACGATTCAATCGTAACACCTCCTTGTCTCCTCATCCGCTTCCGGAGCTTTTTGAAGAACAGGAGAGCTGCGGCAAGCACGATCAATCCGGTCATGACTGCCGGGAAATATTCTCTCATCACCTGCTTGCGGTAAAGCAGGTACGCCTTTGAATAATTGACTTGATCATAGCTTTCCTTGAAGTACTGCATCGCCCCTTTGTAGTCCCCTTTCCGAAGAAGGGCCTTGCCCACGCCGGAATAAGCAAATTCCAGGTTCGCATTCATATTGATCGCCTGCTGATAGAGATCAAACGCCTTTTCCTCATCACCCCTGTAGTAGCTCCGGACCGCTTCGTTCAACATCCGGCCGTACGCTGTTGTCTGAAACACCGTTATCTCGCCGAATGCCTTATCCAGCACAAGAAAATCGTCCCCGACCCGTTCAATCGCCGCGGGAGTGTTAAATTGGCCCATTTGGTTGCCCAAGCCGCCGAATATGTACATCAGATGTCCATCCCCGCTGTAAGTGAAGATTCTGCCCCGCTTGGAGTCGAGGACCGAATACATTTCGCTGTCGGTGACATCGATATCGATGAGCCGCGAAGGGCCGACATCGGTCGAATACCGGGTATCCCCCACCAGGCTGAGATATCCCGTCCGCCGGAGAATATCGTTGCCTTGAGCGTTCAATTTCTTGATCGGGTTGTTCGAGTAGTCTCCGCTCGTTGCGTAAATGAAGCCTTCGTCATCGATATCAAGGTTCGTGAATTCAGTAGGCGTGAACATGACCATCCGGCTCCGCTGCGCCTTTGTGGACATCTTTTTCCAAAACAGCTCCACCGGATCGACCGTCACCCGGTTGGCGCCGATGAACGAGGTGAACGCTCCGTCAGAATTGAACTCCATAAAGCCGTCAAATACGCCGATCGACATGACGTAGATCCGCTGCGCCTTGTCCACGACCACCCGAACCGGCTGGAAATCGAAATTGGCCTGCAGCAGGTCGGACTTCGGCGCTTCGAGCACTCCCGAGAGCCTTAGGTTTGAATCCAGATGAACCACCCGTTTATTGCCCGTATCGGCGATAAAAAGCTCTTTCCGATCGGTCACGAAGATCCCTTGCGGGTTATTGAACGTATCCTTTTTCCCCCCGTGATCAAAGGAATCTACCACCTTCACCTGCTTGAATTGCTCATCGAGGACGACGATGCGGTTGTTGCCGGAATCGAGCACATAGATCCGCTTGTCAGCCGTGACATGGATGTCGCTCGGGTTTTTGAAGGGACCGACGCCAAGCTGAACGCCGTTCAGCAAAGACGCGGCCTCATACGCGGCAGGAGCCGGGGTGGTATCATTCCAGAAGGAATAGTTGTAAGAAGCACTGCCTTCCGCGTGGGCTGTACTTAAGACCATACTCGAACCGATCAGGCAGCAGAGGGCAGCCAGGAAGTACGTTTTCACTTTGTTTATGCTCAGTCGCATCGTGCTCGTGTCCCCCTATTCTTTCATTCCGGAAGTCGCCATCGTCTGAAGGACGTTGCTCTGCGAAATGATAAAGAGTGTAATCGGCACGATCATCAGGATCAGCGCGACGGCAGCCCCCACGCCGGCACGGGCGATCCCCCCCGCGGTAATTTGGCCCAAGGCGTAGTGAAGCGTTTTGAGGTTCTCGCTGTAAATGAAATTGCCCCCGTCCGAGCCCCACAGCATCGGAAACTGCAAAATCATCAGCGTCAACCAAGCAGGTTTCACGTTGGGCATGACGATCGTCCAATAAATCCGGTATTCGTTCGCCCCGTCGATTTTGGCTGCTTCCAGCAGGGCGTCCGGAATTTGTTCCATGAATTGCTTCATCAGGAACAACCCCAACGAGAATGCGAGCGACGGGACGATAATCGATGCGTGCGTATTGATCCAGCCCAGCCACGACATCACCATATAGTTGGGAATCGCCGTAACATGCCCGGAAAACATCAAGGACATGACGACGATCGAGAACAGGATCTTTGACCCGGGAAAACGGTATTTCGCCAGCGGATAAGCAGCCGCGGACGACAGCAGGATATGCCCGACGGTCCCGATAATCGTAATGAAGAGCGTATTCACGATGTACCGGGACAGCGGCACCCAGGAATTTCCCATTAACGCTACCAGATCGTAAAAGTTGTCCATCGTTGGATTATTCACGAAAAAACGCGGTGGAAACAGGAAAAGTTCGTTCAGCGGTTTAAAGGCATTATTTACGGCATAGACCAACGGCAGCGCCATGAATGCGCCGAATACGGCCAGGAACGCGAACAGCATAAAGCTGACGGTAAAAGAGCGGTTCAGCCTTCGCGGCATGCGAATGGCGCCCATCATTCTCGTAACCAAGTCACTCCCCTACCTTTCTTAGCAGTCGCTGTGTCAATTTGTTGGCACCCAGCATCATGGCGAACAGCACCGTCGCAATCGCGGACGCATAACCCATTTCAAAACGGATCGTTCCGTAATCCATCAAGTGGGTGACGATCGTATGCCCCGCGTAGTTGACGCTCGGAAATCCGGCGAGCGCCACCGAGATATCGGCCACCGCAAACGAGCTCGTAATCTGCATGACCGCGCCGAACATCAGCTGCGGTCTCATGGACGGCAGCGTAATGAACCACAGCTCCTGCCAGCGGTTGCGGATGCCGTCGATCGCTCCGGCTTCAATCAGGGACTTGTCGATCGTCTGCAATCCCGCGATAAAAGCCAGGAAGCTCGTGCCCAAACTGAGCCACAGCTGGACGATCATGATGATCGGCAAAATATACTTCTCGTTCGTCAGCCATTGAACCGGTTCCAGCATAAAGCCGAATTTAATTAAAAAGCCGTTCAAATAGCCGTATCTATCGCCTGAAAAAATAATGAGCCAAATAAAGAAAACGTTGCCGGAAATCGACGGCGCGTAGAACACAAGCGTCATAAACGCGCGGACCCTCGGGGACAGCTCATTGATAATCCATGCAAACAGAAAGCAGGCCACATAGCTGATCGGTCCGCAAATGACCGCAAACAGCAGCGTATTTTTCAAAGCGATCATAAAAACGTCGTCATTCAAAAACAATCTGGAGTAGTTTTGCCACCCGACAAATCGGGGGAATTCCAGCATATTGAAATAAAAGAAGCTGAGAACGATCGAAAAAACGACCGGAACCACCGTAAAGGCAAAAAAGATCAGCATGTACGGACTCATCAAGATGTAATAATGCTTGTTCTTCTTCAGTTCTCTCCATAAGCTAGCCAGCCGCGATTGCTTTTTCGGCTGCACGAGGTTTGAAACGGCGGCCGTGCTGGTTGTTTCGGCTTGCATCCGATTCCCCCCTTACTGTTCAGGTAAATTGAATTCCTTCCGCTTGACCGCGATTTCGTCATTGATGTACAAGAGGTAATCCGACAAAGCCTCGCGGGGATTCTCGCTGGCGTTGACGACCTTGCGGAATGCGTTGTCCAGATGTCGGCCGGTAAAATAGCCGCCCGGAACCTGCGGGATTCCCCGGACCCATTTCCACTGATTCTCCAAATTACGATAGTCTTTGACCGGCCAAGGCAGTTCCTCGAGCGCCTCGACGTTGGCTGTCGGATAACGGGCCGCCTCGCCCATCAGCCCTTCCATTTCGCGGCCGTAAGCGATTTGGGTATCCTTATCCGTCCACCATTTCATAAATTCCCAGGCCGCCTCTTGATCCCGCGCGCCCGCAAGCATCATGACGCCGGTCGTGTGGCTGGCCACCTCGTGATGGATCGTGCCGTTTTTCTCCGTGCCGGGAACCATCGTGAATTCCCACAGCCCCTTGATTTCCGGCGCCAAGACGGTCAGCATGTTGTACGTCGTATAGTCTGCGATGCCGATGGGCATTTCGCCGGTCCGGAACCGGTTCGGGAAATCGGCCAGCAGCGGGAACTTGTAGCTCGTATAGAACTGCGTCCATTTCTTGAAGGCATCCATGGAGATCTCGGAGTCCAGCGCGCTTTTCCTGCCGCCGTCCCGATAGAATTCGCCGCCGCCTTGATAAAGCAGCATGGAGAACGTCGGGTTCGGCACCAGGCTCGCGTTGGCAGCCTCGATCGGCAGATAAAATTCCATATTATGCTTCTGCAGAACCGAAATCATGTTGTAAATATCCTGCCAGGTTTGGGGCGGCTCAAGGCCGAGCTCCTTCAAAATGTCCTTGCGGTAAAAGAGCATCGGGAACGACTGCTGCTCCGGCAGTGCGTAGACCCCCCCGTCATATTCGTAAGGCACCAATCCGCTCTCGCGAAAGCGGGCTGCCACGGTGTCATAATCGGCAAACTTCGATAAATCGGCGGCGGCCCCCCTCATGGCATAGTTCACGGGCACGTCTTCGCCAATTTGCATGGCCACGTCCGGCCCTTCCCCGGCGAGCGTCGCGGGAAGAAGAATGTTGGCGGGAACGAGCTTCAGATTGACCGAAATGTTCGATTTCGGAGTAAAGGAATCATCGATCAGGTTTTTCAACACCTGCGCCTGATCCCGCCCCGTCGTAATCCAAACCGTCGTCGATCGTTTTTGCTTGCCGGTATTGCCGATGCTGTCGTAATCCTCGGTATAAGAAGCGGTGAGCGCCCCGGCTTCATGCTTCACCACTTGCAGAAACGTCGCATCCGCTCTCGGCAGCTTATGATCCGGCGAGGAAACGACTAAATAATCCAGCGTAAGCGGCTGTTCCCGGACGGTCAGAATCCAGGTACCCAGGCCGCCAACATTGATCTTGAAAGCCTCCAAACGGTTCGCAACCGTATCCGGCCGTTTGGCCATCTCTTGGAGCTGCTTGACCATCGTGTGCAAAATGGCAACTTTGTCGCTCTGTTCACCTGTCGTTTGTTCCAGGTAATCGGCCACGCTTTGGATCGTCTCGGCTTGTTTGCTGAATACCTCCACCATTTCCGGGATCCGCTTCTCCAATTGATAGTCGCGGTACGGATCGGGCGAATTGGACGTAATCATCAAAATTTTGCGGTACATTTCGTTCAGCTGCAGCACGCTGGACTCGATTGTCTGAATCAAAGGAGCCAGCTCGCCAAGGGAAACCGTCATGCGAATGCGGTGCTTCCCTTGGGTCAAGTGGAACAGATACGGCTCATCCCCTCCCAGCACGTACATGTTCCAGTCCCTGCCGAATTCGAATGGAATCCGCTTCATCTCCTTGAACGGAACCTTTCCGTCAATCGTCAGGCTTCGCGTGGCGAAGACGCCGCGCAGCTGATCCTGCTTCTCTTTTAAGGCGATTTGATACAAGCCGTCCTCCGGCGCTTCGAATTCCCACTCGATCCACTGTCCCGGCAGCTTCCAGTTCAGCCCTCCGATCGTGTTGATCCGGATTTTGGACACATCGTACGGAATCACCGTGGGGCTTGATCTGTCAGAAACCGGATACAAGGTCGGAGAGGATTTATACACTGCATCCTCCGCCTGAATCAGGGTGTATTGGTCTTTGACCGGCTGCAGCCCTGCGGCTGAATAATCGCTTTTGATTTCTTCATACGTCTTTAATGCTTCTTCCTGGTACAGCTCGATATAATCGATGGCCATAGGCTCGCGCAATGCCGTCAAGGTTATGCTTTGAACGCCTTTGTCAAAATAGAACAAATAGGGTTCGTCATAATAACCGTTTCGGTCCGTGATGGATTCAATCTGCCATATCGGCTTCTCCACCTGACTCGGACGCAGATCGTTGCCCCTGTCGTCGCGTTTGATCTTGTCATCCCGGTTGCCCCAGACCCGGTCAAACGTAACAAGGTCGGCTCCCTTAAAGGGAATCTGTTGATTGATCGTAAGCTCGCGCTCAATCGCAGAACTTTTTCCTCCGACGGGCAAATATCGGATTCGAATGTTATAGAAGCCCGGTTGTTCGATGGGTACGTTCCAGCTGATGGAACCCGATTCCGGCGTAAGGACAGCGTCTTCCCCTGACGGGTGGACAACCTCGAATCCCGGTCCGTCGGTTTTGGAAAAGCTCTCGCCCTCAATCCGAATGACCTGATCCGGACGTTTCGCAGCTGAATGGGCTTTTAAATACGCATCGTAGCCGCCGTCATCATCGCCTGATCCCGTAACAGCCTTAAAATCAGCCATGGCATGAACTCTTCGGACTTCGGATGAGCCGGAAGGGTAGAAGGCCCAAATGGACACTAATATGGCAAGGACGAGCAGGACAGCGACGTAGCTCTTCTTTCGGTTGTTCACTCTTCTCCCTCCTGAAGCAAGAGACTTATCAATTCAACAACAGTCCCCATTAGAACATTTCTAATCGGGACTGTTGTTTCAACGCGTGGATTTCAGGATTTTGCAAAATTCGATTCCTGCCGCTCCCGGGTACAATATATAGACGGACTAGACCGTTTCGCTCTATATATTGCTGATTGAAAGTCGCTTTTTGGATTTTTGCAAAATCCTCATTTATTTCGATCCGTATACTTCGTCAATGGCTGCTTGGAACGGCGCCTTGTATTTCTCCACGACGGTAGACACCGAGGTTCCGCCGGTAATTTCACCGAGGAAATCATAGAACTTCAGATTCGGGAACGTGCCATGGTCGAGGACAGCCAAATTAGCGGCGACTTCCTTCGCATTTTTAATGTCGTTTTCGTCGGTGAACAGGGTTTCATAGGTGGCCTGATCCGGATAGTCGTACATCGAATCGATGTCGTTGATTTTCTCCCAAATGTAGAGCAGCTTATCCGGGTCCTTGGCCGCCTTAGGGATGAACAAAGATTGATAAAGGCCTTCGAATGAATGGTACGTGCTTGCACTCGGGCCTTTAGGGAACGGGACGAATCCGATATCCACATCAGGCATATCCTTCTTGATGCCGCTAAGTTCATGAAGAGCTCCCGTATACATCAGCGTGTTGCCCTGGCGGAAAAATTGGCCCGGCTCTTTCCAGTCCCCGCCTTCCGTCGGTCTGGCCACTTTTTCGGTCACAATCCGGGAAATGAAATTAAGCGCTTCGATCGTTTTGGGATCTTCCAGGTTCTGCTTGTTGTCCTTCGTCAAACTTGTTTCGTTGGAAGCGAGCGCAAATTCAAGCGGCGACGGGTTAGCGAGTCCCCAGGAATCCAGCTTTCCGTCGTTATTCGTATCCTTGTTGGCTTCTTTGGCCACTTGCAGGAACGTATCCCAATTCCAGCCGTCTTCATTGACATAGTCTTGAAGCGGCTTCAAGCCAAGCTTGTTCATGAGCGTCCGGTTGTAAAAAACACCTTGAACCAGGTTGGCTTGGTTTTCTGTGAATCCGTATCCCCTTCCGTTATATTGCATAAATTGATTGGTCACGTTCTGGTTAAAAGCTACCGGATTCTTCGTATACTCATCGACGGGTGTCAGCAGATCCTGTTTCACAAGCGTTGGAATCGTGTAGTTTTTGCCCAGTCTGACGATATCGCCGAGCGGCTCGCCGGCCAGCAGGGATGCCGTCACTTTTTGCTGGTATTCGCCATAGTCGATCGCGACGTATTCCATTTTGAAATTAAGCTTCTTCTCCAGCTCCTCCAGGTTTTTTTTGCGCTGGATGTTGTCCGGGTTATCCTCCGGAATCGTCATATCCCACCACGATACGACCTTGATCGTTCGGCCGCCCATGTCGAAATCCATGTCGGGCGTTTTGTACGTTTGCTCCGATTCTTTCTCCGCCCCCTTATTTTCCGTGTCGGTTGCCGCAGTCTCGGTTTTCGTCTCCGTCGCGCCGGTTGTGCTTGGCCCACCCTTGGAGCCGCCGCTGCTGCAGGCTGAAAGCACGAGTGTCAGCGCGCAAAGCAGTGTCATCGTTTTACCAATACGCATTCCTGTAATCCCCCCGTAAAATGATTTGCATCCCAATTACATTCAAAGTGTAGCGCTTACATCGAAAAACCAACAACCCGTGGTATGTTAGTTGTTCTACCCGTCAAAATATAGATTTCTTGCAACCCCTTACATCATAAATGGCCAATAAGTAAACAACGGTTAGCAATATAAAGAAAAGCACATTGTTTACGAGACGGGTTTTTTTTCATAATGAGAAATAAGCAGCTTCACCGGAGTCAATGGTTGAATGAGAAAGAAGTAGGGGGGAATATCGTGTATAAAATGCTGCTTGTTGATTCCGATCATCATGCGAAGGAATGGATGAAGCGTATGTTGGACAGACACCAAGCGGAGTTTGAACTGGAATCCCATGCCGCTGCAGCTGTCGAGGCGATGTCGATGCTCTCCGCCCAGGATCATCAGCTGGTGCTGATCAACATGAGAGGCTCGGAGGAAGAGGGACTGCGGCTGTGCGGTCGCATCCGGGAGAAAAGCCGCGTCCCGATCGTTCTGATCGGCGGGCGCAATGAGTTTCAGTTTGCCCGGAAGGCCTTGTTTTATCAGGTGAACGACTATCTGCCCGACCCTGTATCGCCGGAGGAATTCGTGGCGAGCCTCGAGAACGTAAAGCGTGAGCTGGACACAGCGCTGTTTTCCAGAAATCAACCGATCCCATGGGCAAAAAACGTTCAACAAGCTGCTGCCGCCTCTTCGGCCGACATTATCGACAAGGTAAAGGCATATGTGGAGGAGGCCCTGCATGAGAACATCACGCTGAAGGAAATCTCCCATATTTTTCACTTCAATTATTCTTACCTCGGCCAGAAATTCAAGGTTCAAGAAAAGATGACGTTCAAGGAATATCTGCTTCAACAGCGCATGGAAAAGGCCAAATTCCTGCTCGAGAATACCGACATGAAGGTGTATGAAATCGCTAACGAGGTCGGATATACCGAGATGGACTGGTTCTACAAGAAGTTCAAAACGTACACCGGTGTAAGCGCTAACAAATATAGGAAGACCCTGATCATAACGGCATAAGAAAAATCTCTATCGAAGTAAGTCCATGAAGCCAGACCGCCTGAGCTCTAAAATAAAAGGCCGCTTCCCGGTTGTTCATCCGGGAGAGCGGCCTGTATTCGTTCCCCCACTCTCTGGGGTTATTCCAATGTTAACAGTCCAATGTTGGACAGGTTTTGCCAAGTTCTGTCCGACGTGTCGTTCCAGATCGCCACGCTGTCGCGTACCCCGTCGTCATTCTCGTCATTATTGACCTGTACGTCAAACCCGATGGTACTGCCCGCCTTGGGCGGTGTTCCGACCCAATCGATAGCGGCCTCAATGATGTAGCCGGTCGGCGTCCGCTTCGCGGCGGACGTCAAATTGGCGCCAAGCGATCCGGGATTGACGGACGTTTCGTTATCGAAGTTCACGCGATATTGCCCGTCGTCGCCGTCATAAGAATCGGTTCGTGCATTGTTCTGATCGATGAAGATTTCGACCGAATCCTGCTCCCACACATTGGCGCTCCGCTTGGTCACCAAAGAGTCGGTCACCTCGGCCAACACGTACAGACGGTGATCATCCCAGAGCGTCCGGACCTTGGCCGTTGAGCCGGAAGATCCGCTGACCCAGCGGTCGGTTACGATCTGCTCCGCCTTGTTCCATATTTCATCGATGTTGCCGTCGATGGCGACCGATCCCCTCGCCGCTTTGGCCGTACGGGGCCCTTCCACCAGCGTCAACACGCCATAACCGGACGTATCGGTGTCCTGCCTATGATGAATATCGTTCCAAGATGCCAGCTCTTCCGCCGAACCGGATCGGTCGCGAATGCGAACATCAAAGCCGATTTCCTTTCCGGTTTGCGCACCGTCGATCGGGATCGAAGCTTCGATCCGGTATCCCTTCTCCGTCTTCACCGCCTTATAATCGGCCGGTTTATGCGGATTCGCGCCGCTGCGCCGAAACGTATACTTTTTGTCGTCCGCTTCATAAGCATTCGTTTTGCCGTTGTTGCCGTCAATGTACACCTCGACGGAGTCATTGCCGTTCACCGTGGCATCATCGACATCTACCCATACGTACAGATGTCCCGCATCCCATAACGTTTTATAAGTCGCTGCCGTTTTGCCGCCTTTCTGGATCGGTACCGCCTGCGCCACATTCCACGCCGCTTCCGCCTGACCGTCAATCTTCACACTGGTTTCCTGGGCTTTCGTGCGCTTCGTTTCGACCGGAACCTTTGACGGATCGACGAGTGCCCAGTAAGCGTATTTGGCTTGCAGCCGTTCATCGAACAGCAGCGGCCAATTGTTGCGAACGACCGGGAACGTCCGCAGCCAGGTGTTCAGGTCGTCTTTGCCCCAGAATATGACGGCGCTGATTTGATCCGCATGCTTCCTAAATACGTCGAAGATCTCCCTGTAGCGGTTGGCCTGCTTGATTTGCAGCTCCGTCGGGAACGTCTCATAAGCGTCCGTGTCATTCGTATAGACACTCATGTCCAGCTCGGTAATTTGCTGATCGATGCCTAAGTCCCGGAATGCCTCAATCATATCATCTAACTCCTGCACCCGGGGATACTCGATCCCGATATGCGTCTGGTGGCCGACTCCGTCAACCGGAATCCCTTTGGCCTTCAAACGTTTAATCAGATCATGCAGAAACTGCCGTTTCACGGGATCATTCGTGTTGTAATCGTTGATGAACAGCTTCGCGTCCGGATCGGCCTCATGTGCATAAATGAACGCTTTTTCAATGAATTCCTCGCCCGCAATTTGATACCATAAGCTGTTGCGCAAGCCACCCGGCTTCTTGTCCCCGGGCTCAATGACCTCGTTCACGACGTCCCAGGCGTAGATTTTTCCCTTGTACCGGCCGACGACGGTATCAATATGCTTTTTCATCCGCGCATATAGAAGCTCCTTGCCGGCGAGGTTGCCGTTGCTGTCGTAAAACACCCATTTCGGCGTCTGGGAATGCCAGACTAGCGTGTGGCCCCGCATGGCGATCCCGTTATCCATAGCAAAGTTTACAATGTTATCGGCTGCCGTAAAATTGAATTGGCCCTCCGCGGGCTCCGTGGCGTCCCATTTCAGCTCGTTGCCGGCCGTAAGACTGTTGAAATGCTTCCGGACCAGCTCTGCATCAGGGCCGTTCGGATTCTTGATTTCATTGACCAGCAGGGCCGTCCCCAGCTTGAATTGGCCGGCGAACACGTCCTTCAGGCTCGGAATGTCCTTCTGAATCTCGATCGGAACCGGATCCGGGGCGCGCTCGATCACGACATCGTCCACGTAAAAGTCCAGCGTCGGATGATCGAAGGATTCGAAATAAACGGCCAAGCTTTCAATCGGCTGCTGCAACTTATATTCGCCGCTGAGTTTGACCCATCCGCTGTCGCCGGCCTGAACCGATTTGACGGCTTCATACGTATTGGAGCCGCCCGACGTTCGTTGGACCATCATCGATACCGGCGAGCTTGGCGTTCCGGCAGGCAGCTTGACCCAAGCCGACAAATGGTACGTTTTTCCTGTTTCCATGATTGGCGTCACGTCGAGCTGCGGACCGTTCCAGCCCTGGGTTCTACCGGTAACCTGCATGCCGTAAGATCCCGTATGGGCTGCTAACGGGGAAACCGTCAGGATTTCGTTGCCTCCCCGCCCGAGCCAGCCTTGGAGCGTCCCATCCTCGAAATCCTTGGAGATCCGTCCCGGGCCGCTTGTTGCCCCATTGCTCGTCTCAGATGTTCCCGCGCGGGCTTCAGAAAGCGGTCCTTGCGATTCCTGCTGTGCACCGGCCGAGCTCGGGCGTGTACCGAGCGATAATGGGGCCAGCACGAGAACAAGCGCAATCATCAGCAGGATGGAACGTTTCATTCGATGCTTCTTCATGAATCCACCTCTCCTTATGTCATCTATTCCATTAAAACGCCTCTTAACGGCGTTCTATGGCCATGTAATGGATCGCAATCTATATAGGATGAACTAAGAAAATTGCATTTCTGACTCGGAAGTTACCCGTGGATCAAGAGATGACAAGAAAAAGACTTCGTTCATTCTATCTTGTTAAATGCACTGCCATAGGGTAAAAGGATTAGACACCAACCACGCTCACGGATTCAGACCGTCTGTCTTTCGTCCGCCGGGTACAGGACGATACGCCCGTCTTCCAGTTCGACGCGCACTTTGTTGCTTTCCTTGAAGCTTCCCGTGTCGAGATAACCGGCAGGAATCTGCAGCCGGCCGGCCTTGTCGAGCACCGCATACTCTATATGGCTTTCAGCTTCGCGCCGGGCGCTGTCGGCGTCCATCTGCGTCAACACGTCGGAATAAGACCTGCGGATCATCTCGGCGGACGTCTTGCCGTCGCGGATCTGAACAACCCGGTCCACCTTGCGGGCCAGCTCCGGATCATGGGTCACAATCACAATCGTTATGCCGATCGCCCGATTCAACGTCCGGAACAAATCGAGAACCTGGTTGGACGTAGCCGTATCGAGCGATCCCGTCGGCTCATCGGCCAGCAGCAGCCGCGGCTCGTTCGCCAGTGCGATGGCGATAGCCACCCGCTGCTGCTCACCGCCGGACAATTCGCTGAGCTTGTTCTTCACCCTGTGGCTCAGGCCGACCGCTTCCAGGAGCTCGAGCGCGCGGGCCCGGCGTCTTCGGCCCCGCAGGAGAATTGGGAGCTCAACATTTTCGATCGCGGTCAAATAGGGAATCAGGTTGCGCGCGTTATTTTGCCAGACGAACCCGACCGACTCCCGTTTATATTTCACGAGGTCGCGCTCGCTGAACGCGAGCAGGTCCTTGCCGTCTACGAACAGCTTGCCGGCCGATGGTTTGTCGAGGCCTCCCAGCATGTTGAGCAGCGTCGATTTGCCGCTGCCGGAATTGCCGATGATCGCCATGAACTCACCGTTCTCCACCTGAAGGTCCAGGCCTTGAAGGGCGACGACTTCCAAATCCGCCGATTTATAGATTTTGACGAGCCCTTCACATTGAATCATGAACTATTCCTCCCCGAGCTTCAGCGCCTGCGCGATGCGGATTCGTGTCAGCCGGTATCCCAAAATGACCAGCCCGGTAGCCAGTGTGAACCCGATAATGCCGTACAGCTGCAAATAATCGCTGAGCTGATATGTAATCGTGAATGGAGGGACTTGTTCTTTGGACGCAAACGACATTTCGAACAGCGGCACGAATTTCATGCTGGTGACGTTGCCGATGAACACGCCGATGAGGACCGCGGCCCCCGACGTGAGCAGCTGTTCGCTGACGAGCATGCCGATCATTTGCGGGAAAGAGATGCCCATCGCCCGCAAAACCCCGTATTGAAGCGTTCTGCCGGATAGGGTCAGGACCCAGAACAGCAGGAAACCGATGAAGCTGACCAGCATTGAAATGGCAAAACCGAGCGTCATTACGCCGTTCATCGCCAAACGGAACGGATCGTTCCTGGATTGGACCAGCTCCTGGGTCGCGTCCCGGAGGCCCGTCACCTGCAGCTTCTTCTCCTGCAGCTGCACGTAGATTCGTTCGCTGCTTGTGCCGTCCGCCAGCTTCAGCCATACTTCGTACGGCTCGACAGCCAGCCTGTTCTGAATCGTGCCCAGATGTCCGACAACGAGATGCGGCTGCTCCGGTTTTCCGCTTCCTTGATTGGACGGCAGCGGACTCCAGCTCGGCCAATAATCGATGATGCCGTACACGGTGAACGTTGCCCCATCCAGACCGTCCCAGTATACCCGGATCGGATCGCCGGGCTTCAGCTTGGCATCCTCCGCGAGCGAGCGCGAAATGAGCACGGCCTCCGGATTCGGGGCGATCAGATTCAGGTAGCTGTTGATCGGATGCTGCAGCAGCCCCTCCTTCATCCAAGCCGTATTGCCGAAATCCTTCGTGTCGATGCCAAAAAGAGCCGTTTTGCCCGTTTTTTCATTGCTGCCGGCACTGAACCTCGCCTCCTGCTTCTTGAATACCCTTGCTGTCGTCTGCACGCCGTCCAGCTCCTCAAAGGGCTCGAAGGGCGGCTCCATATACTGAACCCGTTTCTGCGCTGTTGTCGTTGCCGGCTCGGACTGAGGCTGCCCTCCCGCCCCCGGGGATACGGGTGGAGGCGCATCGCTTTCCCATTTCGTCGTCAGCGCAATGTCCGTGCCGACGGCATACCGAACCTTGCTGTCCATGTTGTCGTTGATGGTCCTAGCCGCGTTCGCGCTGAACAGGCCCGTCGCCACCGTCATGATCAAAAACACCTGGATCGTCAAATACTGCCCGGACGAGCGGCTGATCTGAACGAGCGTATGATACAGCGCCGGCGGCCACCCGTTTCGGCCCAGCCAATAAACGAGCCGGACGAACCAAGGGTATACCCGCAGAACCAGCAGACCGCCTCCAAGCGCAAAGAGAGCCGGCGTCAGAAACAGCAGGGGATCGACCTGCAGGTCGACAGATCCCAGCGCAAGCTTCCGCAAATCCTCCTGACGCTGGTTGAAATTGTGCAGCAGATAAACTGCCAGGCTGACGAGAACGAGATCCAAACCTGTCCTGTGCCAGATCGACAGCCGGGTGAGGCGCGCCGTCTGCTGCTTGTGGCTTACGATGCTGACCCGCGTTGCGAGGAAGGCCGGAATGAGGATCAGGATGATCGCTCCCGCCACGGCGGCCGCGGCCACTTGGTAGGCGCTGCTCGTCATGCTGACCTTCAGCGCGGAGCGCTGCACGAACTCCAGAAAACCATTGGAAGCGCCGAGCAATTTCGTAAACCATACGCCGAGAAACGGCCCTGCGGCCAGCGCACTCAGGCCGAGCAGCAGGCTCTCCAGCAGGTAGGCCGTCATGATCTGCAGACGGCTGGCTCCCCGGCTGCGGAGCACGGAAATCTCCGTTTTTTGCCGGTCGATGATCAGATTGGCGGTCATATATAAATAGAACGCCAGCATCAGCATGACAGGGGTATACAGCGAAAGCGTCACGGTATCGAGCTTCCCCTGTTTGCCCTGGTACGACGCGATGGTCTGGCTCGCCGGGATTTTGATATCCGCAACCCCAAGCTTTCCTTTGAAATAACGCCGGACCTCCCGGTCCGCCTGGGTGAAAGCATCAACCTTATCGAGCGTCAGCTGTTCGTAATTGAGTGCGAGCCGCCACTCCATGCCGGAAACCCTGGCTTTGCCGCCCTTCGTAAATTCGCGCTCGAACTGCTCGAGAGGGATCAGGAATCCGTCCTCGTTCTCCGTGGTCAGAAAGGGCAAATACCGGTCAGCGTCCGGGTTCGTCTCTACGATGCCGACCGGGATGACCCGAAAGCGGGTACCTCCTTCATCCTGCGGTTCTACGGTCAACTCTTCGCCAAGCTTCCGCTTGGCCGCCAGCTGAAATTTTTGCGTGACCAACGCCTCGATGATCCCGTCCGAACGATCCGCCGGCATCCGACCCTCGATCAGCCGGACCCGTTTCTCCAGATCCGACAGCGACATAAAGCCGCCTAACGTCCTCTGCGATTGCTTCTCTTGAGCCGAAGCATCCGCGCCGTATACCTTCATCTTCTCCGTGAACCGCTGCTGATAGAACGACAGCGCCTCCAGCCCCGTACGCTCCGGAATCGTCTTCACGAACCGGTCGGCGCTTTCGACGGCTTCCGTCGTCTTTGCGTCCATGGATGATGCCGAGACCGTGGTGCTTATTCGGAGATAGCCCGGATACACCCCGTTCCCGGTCTGCACGGACTGCAGCTCCTTCAGTAACGTCCGCTGCAGGATGGCCTGCGAGTAGAGCGGCATGGAACTGAACAAGGCCACGCATACGGTAAGGCCGACCCACAAATTCAGCTGCAGCCACTTGTTGTTGGCCATCTTGCGCAGGATCATCGTCCACAAAGCCAATACATACACCCCATCCCTCATGCCCGGTCGGCCCGGGCTGTAGCTCTTCGGTTAATTGTTCAGAATGACCTTCTGGCCTTCCTCAAGTCCTTTGACGATCTCGACTTCCGTCGGCGTCGTCAATCCGATCTCGATGTCAACCTCCTTGCGGCGTTCTCCTTCGGCGATCTGAACATAGGAACGTCCCATATAAGAGCGGATGGCGGAGCAAGGCACAATGATGGCGTTATCCCGCTTCTGAAGCTCGATCGTCAGCTCGGCGCTGTCGCCGACCTTGACGTCTCCCGGAGCGTTGTCCATGCTCATGAAAATCGTTACCCCGTTCTTCTCGGCCTTCGAACTGTCGGCGGCTGCCGGTAAATCCGAAGGGGTCTGAAGAACCTTTCCCTTATAGTCCTTGCCTTTATACTTGAGGCTGACAGGCATGCCGGCTTTGACCGGGTTCAGATCCTTGCTGTCCGCCGCAACGTAGGTCAGCTGTACTTTGCTCGGGTCGGAGACCGTGACGATCGCTTGATAAGCATTCACGTTGTCTCCCGCATTCAGCTTCTCGACGAACGTCACCGTTCCCGATATGGGAGCGTACAAGCGCGATTGCCCCAGCCTTGCTTTCATCTCCTGCAGCGACATCCGCTCGCGCTCCAGGTCGATTTCCTTGAGCCGCAGGTCGACGGCGCCAGCGCCAGCCTCACGCGCCTGATCGTACAGCAGCTGGGCGCGCTCTACATTCAGCTGCTGCAGGCGAACCTGAAAATCCAGATCGCCCGTCTCCAGCTCGGCCAGCAGATCGCCCGCCTTCACTTCCCGGCCCACCGTCACCGGAATCGATTTCAGCCTTCCGCCCATATTCTTAAAGGAAAGCGCTTCGGATTGGGCCGAGACGAAATAAGCCGTCCCCTTCAGGAAGGTCTGAATCTTCCCGCGGCTGGCCTGCACGACATTAAACTGTTCTTTGGCCGGCTCGACCAAAGGCGGCTGCAGCGTTTCCGGTTCGACCGGCAGGAGCGAACAGCCCGAGAGCAGCATCAGCGCCGTTAGAAGCGCGGCTATTCGGCGCAAGCGCCGGTTTATGTTAGATAAGGGGAGATTCGTTCGTTGTCTGCGATACAATATTTCCATCCTCCAATGCGATAACGTGATCGACAAGCTCCATCATGCCGGGGTCATGCGTCGTGAGAACGACCGTCATCCCCGATTCTTTCACCAGCTCGCGAAAAATGCGGACGACCTGCAGCCCCATCCTGCTGTCCAGCTCGGCGGTCGGCTCATCCGCAATCAGCAGCTCAGGCTGGTGCACGATTGCGCGGGCAATGGCTACGCGCTGCTGCTCGCCGCCCGACAGCTCGGACGGCCGATGCTTCATCCGCTCCCGCATGCCGACGCGGTCAAGCGCATCCTCCACCGCCTCCCGGTTCCCCTTTAGTCCCGCGATACGCAGCCCGAATTCGACGTTCTCGTAAGCCGACATCAGCGGAATCAATCCATAGGACTGGAACACGAGGCCGATTTCCCTGCGCCGGATCTGGCTGCGTTCGGAGCCGGATAATCCGGTGATTTCCCTCCCCTTGAAATACACCTGTCCCTCCGTCGGGTCGTCCAATGCGCTGAGAATGTTCAATAACGTTGTCTTTCCGGAACCCGAGCGCCCCCTCAGAGCCACAATCGTTCCAGCCGGAATGTTCAAATCGATATTCTCCAAAGCGGCAACGGCCGTATCCCCCCTGCCAAAAATCCGTTTGATCCCGCATGCCCGCAGGATCGGTCCGCTGCCCGAATCATTCATCTCCGTTTCCGTCGTGTTCATTGCACTCGCCTCCTTCGATATGGCCCGATTCGATAATTTTCAGCGTCAGAGCCGCATCCGGATGGATTGTATGCGAACCAATGCAAAGCGCAGGCGCCACCACAACCCCATTTTAGCGCTTTCATTTCGAACGAAATACCCGTTGATTCCCGTTCGTTTACCTGAGAAAACCTAGAATTATGCTGGTCGCAGGTTTGGCGGCTTCCTATTGCAAGGAACGGATATCGGCTATTGGTGTTTTTCTTCAACAACGAGGCAGCGGAGGTTCAATAAAAAAAGAATGCAGCCCGCTGGATCGGACGGCATTCTTTGAACGGCACTGCTTGACAAACGTTCAATACGGCTTTATTTACTTAAATTTCCATTCACCTAGCCGGAACAACTCGATGTCCGGCTTCCCTTTGAAGACCAGGTACAAATCATGAACGCCCTCGGCACCGCTGACGGGCGTCGTCATTTCGCTCCACTGTCCGCCGGTCGAAGGCACCTGAAGCGAACCGATCCTTAGGCCATCAGGACTGTCCAAGCGGAGCTCGATGACTCCCCCGTCATTCGTACACAATACGGATGCGGCAAACGCTGAGGCCCCGGCGCCGAAATCAACGCCGGACACGGCCGTCCAATCGCCATGATGAATATCCGCCAAGGCCACGAGCGGCTCACCCTGTCCCACTGTGCCCGGCTGGAATTGCTGCACGTTCACCCCCGCGCACCAAGCCATCGTCTCCGCCCCGACGCGGGCATACGGATTCAGCGGCTTGATCTGCTTAGCGCCGACCATGTCCGCTTCGATGGGGAGAATCGCCCCCTCTTCGTCCAAAAACACTTGATTCAGATGAGTGGACCGATATCCCTTCGCCACGCCCATGGCCTTCGATAAGGTCTGCGCGTGATAAGCAATATACCAATTTTCATGAAATTGGAAAATGGCATGGTGGTTATTGCCGCTGACACCGAAAAAATGGCCGGGATTTTTAAGGATCGATCCCTGGTACGTCCATGGTCCCATCGGGTGGGTGCTGGTCATATAGGCAATCTCCCCTGCCGGGGGGCTCCCCTCCGGCCGCATGCCATCGAAGAAGTTGGAGCAATAAGAAAAGTAATACCTGCTGCCCTTCTTGTGAATGCCGGCATCCTCGAACATAAACGGAGCCGGGATCGGCTCGGCTTCGCCGACCACGCTGATCATATCGTCACCCAGCCGCATCACCCGGGCGGTCCCCGGATTCTCATGCTGTCCTTCCGGTACGCCTCCGCCAAAGTAAATATATCCCTTGCCGTCTTCGTCCACCAGGACGGCCGGGTCGAAGAGCCATACGACGCCTTGAACGCCCGGCGTGTCCCTTGCGATGAGCGGCCTGCCGATCGGATCGACCCACGGCCCGGTCGGACTGTCGCTCGTCAGCACGCCGATGCCGCTGGCGTTGTTGGCAAAGTACAAGAAGAAACGGTCTTTGCCGTCTTTTCTTTTGTGGGCCGCAGCCGGCGCCCAGGATTGCGTCGCCCATTTGGCCGCTCCTTCCGGACCTGCGACTTGAATGACGCCGTGGTCCGTCCAGTTCGCGAGATCATCCGAGGAAATCACCGATATGCGGTTTATGGTGCCATAGCTGTTCTCCTTGACTTCTCCTTGCTCGTCATACTCCAATACGTCGTCCGTATTGTAGAGGTACACGCGCCCATTGAACACAAGCACATAGGGGTCGGCCCCGAATTTATGGGCGACAAGCGGATTTCCGTTTCGCGGCAGTTTGCCGATCGGCGCATGAACGACTTCATTCATCTTTGTGTCAACTCCCGTTATTCAGCATTTTTGGTCTTAAACCCAACTCTCTTAAAAGCGTAAGGCTTGCACTCAGCGGGAACAACCTGTCTAATCCGTCCGGATTACCCGCCAAAATCTAGTTTTCGGCTTTCAGTTCAAAGAAAGGGTATCCCGGTATTCCTGCGGCGTAAGTCCCGTCGCCTTTTTGAAGAAGCGGGTGAACGAATGGGCCGCCTCGTAACCGACGGATAACGCCACCTCCCGCACCTTCAAATCGTTGTCCCGCAGCATCTCCTTGGCTTTCTTCACCCGGCATTTGTCAATAAAATCGGATAAATTGATTCCTTTTTCCTGCTTGAAAAACCGTGACAAATACGACGGGTTGAAATAATGGATTTCCGCGAGGCGTACCAAAGACAAATCTTCGCCCAAGTGTTCTTCGACGTACTCGCAAATCCGGTCGACGATCAGCGAGGCCCTGTCCCTCTCCTGCGTTTGTTTGCTTTGAAAAATGGATTCCGCGACGCGCTTCAAATAACCGAAGGCCTCCTCGATCGAAGGATGATCATTTAGCCGCATCAATTGCCCGGCATCGTCGATTCGTCCGTGCATTCCCATTCGGCCAATGCAGGAATGAAGCATCAACGCGATCGTATAGTATGTTTCAATCGTTAACTGTACATTTCCCTTCATTTTAAGGGCGTTGCCCATCACCTCTTCAAGCTCCTGAAGAAACTCCTCGTTTCTTCCCGATTCAAGATAAGCTCTCAGCACCTCCGCCTTCTGACTGTCCGCAAAGCTCTCTTTGCCGGCCAATCCATCGAGCGGCTCGAAGCCGTCGCGCACAATGATGGCTCCCCCGCTGCCGATCCTTAGCTGCTGAAGCTCCCGCAGCCTCTCGTACTGCCGCGTCAAGCATCCCCACCTGCATGCTTCGCAGCTCAGCGCCCATCCGATGGTCAATCCATGCGAACCGAGACATGATTCCTGAATCATCTCCAGCGTCCCTTCCACGAAACGGATGAAATGGCTGTCAAGCCTGCCTTCGGCCCGCACAGACGGTTGCAGAAACCAAAAAAGGTCGCCATGCTTATCGATGATCCCCATGCTTCGGGCCCTATCCGAAAAATAGGTATCCCAGGCCATTCTGACGGATGACAAAATTTCGGATCTTTCGGTATACGTCCTGCCCTCCGGATACGAGATGCGGCCAAGGACCAGCACGATCGGCTGGGCAGGATCGAGGCCGATGTCCAGCTTGCCGAATTCGCGGACCATCACGTCCGTATCCCTGCACAAAACACGGCTGTTCTGGAGAAGATGCCTCATATAGTCGCCCTGTGCCATGAATCGGTACGCAAGCAGCTGCTCGCGGGACTGTTCCAGCAGCAGGCTGTCACGGTCCATTTCGTCCATGACAGCCTGCACGGTGTCGATCACCTTGCCGTACCCTTCCGTCTTCAACACATAACGGACATTCGTCATTTGGATGGCACGGTACGCATATTCGAATTCGCTGTGTCCGGTCAAGAACACCACTCTGCATCTTGGCCAGTACTTCTGAATTTCTTCGGATAACTCCAGCCCGTTCATGCCGGGCATGGCAATATCGGTCAAAACGATGTCGATTCTCGTGCGCGACATCCAATCCAGCGCTTCCTTGGCGGAATAGGCTTTGCATACATCGAGCCGCTCCGGTTGATGGCGGTTGAATACTTCATATAGTCCGTCCGTAATGATATCTTCATCGTCAACGATTAGCAGTCTGTACATCCCCGTTCCCCTCTCTGATCTTGATTCGAATGGCTGCCTGAAGCCCGCCCAGGCTGCTT
Source organism: Paenibacillus sp. VCA1 (assembly GCF_031583795.1). Taxonomy (NCBI): domain Bacteria; kingdom Bacillati; phylum Bacillota; class Bacilli; order Caryophanales; family Paenibacillaceae; genus Paenibacillus; species Paenibacillus sp. VCA1. The sequence continues at coordinate 388,195 of NZ_JAVLSX010000006.1, forward strand.
CTGGACAAGAACAGTCCGCTGCCTTCTCCGTAAGTAAGCAGGATCCGCCGATGGATATTAATGATCCCCGTCATTTCATGGGATTCGGCGGGACCTGATACCCGATGCTGGAGGGCTTCGATCCCGGCATCGTCGATGCTGTTCCCGTTATCCTCGACCTTGATGAGACATTCGGAACCGGTACGCTCAAACGTGACGCGGAGAAACCCTTCGTTCGGCATGCTTTCCAGACTGTGTTCATAGGCGTTTTCGATCATCGGTTGGACGATCAATCTCGGCACCTTGATGCGCTGCATGTCCACCGGCAATTCGTCGAACTGGACACGAATGCGCCGGGAGAAGCGAAGCTGCTGGATTTCCGTATACATTCTCGCGTGCTTGATTTCTTCCGACAGCGTGACATGGTCCTCGCCATTGCGGGCGATGAACCGGTAATATTCGCCGAGCATGATCGTGAACTGCTCGATCCGGTCGGTATCGCCCGTCTTCGCCAGCGAGTTCAGGATAAAGAAGCTGTTATACAGGAAATGCGGTTTGATTTGAGACTGCAGCTGTTTCAATTCCGCCTTCTGCATCATCAATTTCTGTTTGAAATCTTGGTCGATCAAGGTTTGCAGCTTGACGAGCATCTGATTAAACCGGTCATACAGGTAGCCGAACTCATCCTTTTGCTCATGGCGGATCGGAATATCAAGGGTCCCGCCCTCCATTCTGCGAAAGCTTTGGACGAGCGAGAGCAGCGGGCGATGAACGTAACGGTAAGTGGAAAAGGCATAAACGACGATGGCAAAAACCGAAGTTACGGCAAATACCCATGCCCAAAGATTGAATTTGATCAGCGGCCTCCTCACCGTTCCTTCCGGCAAATACGATACGAGAGAGAGGCCCAGCTTGTCGGATTGGGCGATGTTGAAATGGTACTCCCTTCCCCCGATATCGAGCAGCATCGTATTGTCATCCAGGTTTTTGACCGCCTTGATCAATTCATCCGGCAGTCCCGGCGGCGTGCCGGTACTGGACAAAGTGAACCCCGCTTCCTCCGCGATCAGAATCGACCCGCTTTCGGGATACGCTCCTAGCGGTCCCATAGAATCCTTCAGCTTGTCGTTATCCAATTCGATTTGAACGAGATACAGCGGATCCTCGTCATTTTTCCCGCCGTACTTGGAAGCGGTAAGCTGAAGCGAATCGCCCTGCCGGACCAGCCGGCTGCCGCTTCGTTCTCCGATGGAGCGTATTTCTTCATATTTTTGCCGATCCAGGGCACGAACGGCGTTGCTGGCCGAAATCGTTTTGTCGATCGAATGAATATGGACATAAATATCTTTAATATATGGGCTGCTGTTTTTTATGGAGGTCAGGCGATGGAGCAAATAATTTACGCTGGACCTTTTCTCCGCACCGTCCATCATCTCCCACGTGACGGCAATTTTATGGAGCTCGCTTTCCTGCAAAATATCGAACTGCTGAATTTCCAGCCATTCGATTTCCCGATTCAGTCCCTCGAGATAGGACGACAACTGCGCCAGCGCATTTCTTGATATTTCTTCGCTTGCGTTTTTATAGCTCCAATTGTACAGATAAACGCCGAGCAGAATGATCGGGAGGATCACCACCAGATACATCAGGACGAGCCTGGCCAGAATGGTATGACGCAATGAATTCACGGGAATCCTTATCAAATTAACGCCTCCGATGCACTAATCTTTCTGTTTGTCCAAATACCATTCATTGACTTCGGCCGTCATTTTGTCCCCGCCCAGACGATTCCACTCCTGGACGAAACGATCAAATTCCTCAATGGGGCGCCCGAGTATAATGTTGGTGAACGTATCCATCGCCAATGAGTCGAGAATCGATTGTTTCTCGATCATCGTATCGGTTGGAGCACCCACAAAGCTCTCATACAATAACTGGTTGTTCCTTTTATAGCGGTCAAGGATGGAAAAAGCTCCCGACGGGCCATAGGTTCGTTCCCAACCCCAACCGGACGGATCGTTCCGGGTAAGGTAGGCCTCGATGTTTTTTTGAATCGCCTTTGCCTCATCCTTAAGAACGGAAGAGTTCCCGGTTAGGCGAGCTTCTTCGATTTGGTAATAGGCATTCAAATTTTTCAGCGCCGGGTACGGAGTGACAGGAGAAAGCTGCCACGCCGGATAAGGGGTGCTGTAATAGGTTTCGTACTCAGCCGTCGCCCCCCAGTTCTTTTCCAGATGCAAATTGAGCAGCTTTACGACCGCTTCGGGATGAGCCATCCCCTTGCGGACGGCAAGGAATTGATGGGTTGCGAAGCGGAGCGGAACTTTGGCCGCTTTCCCCGTCGCCGATACGATGGGAAATGCCTGCCACCTCGCTTCCGGGTCCCGCTCATGATTTCCTTGCACGACAAACGAACCCCACTGTTCGCCGTACATCATGCCATATTTTCCCGCGATAATCTGTTCTTTTACCTTGATGCCGTCCTTAAACATAAATTCCTCATCGATTTGGCCGTTCCGATACATGTCCTGCAGGACCTTCAGTGCGGTCTTGACCTCCGGCTGAACGGAGCCGAATACGAGCTTGCCGGATGAATCCCGAATCCACATATTCGGAAAGGCATCGTAACCGGCCATGAATGCCGACAAGCCCATCACGGGATCCCATAAATATTGGGTCACCGGAAGCCCCCATGTATCGTTTTTTCCGTTTCGGTCGGGGTCTCTTTCTGTAAACGCTTTCGAAATGTCCAACACGTCATTCATCGTTTGCGGCGGCTGCAGACCAAGGCGCTTCAGCCAATCGGTCCGAATCCAAATATATTGGGCTCCCTCAATCGATGAGCTTGTCTCGGGAATGCCCATCAATTTTCCGTCTACCGTAGCGGCTTCGAACGGCCCGGTCCCCTCCTGGCCCAAAATTTCCTTCGTGAACGGCGCCGCATATTTCTCATAGGCTTGGGACAAATCCTGAATCAGGCCCGCATTGCTCAGCTGACGGAGCTGCTCGGCATTGACTCTCACGACATCCGGCAAGTCGCCCGCGGCCAGCGCGACGCCGAGCTTCTGATTATAGAGGGTGCCTTTAGCCGTCCAATCATATTTGATTCGGATGCCCAGAACTTGTCCGTACAAGTGAGTCCACCGGTTATCCTCCAGCGTTTCCCCCGGAAACGTTTTGATGAGATTGTCCAAATCATCGCTCGTCTCCCGCACGAAGGTCAGCTCGATCGGCGGGTTGTACTTACTTAATCCAGGCTCTGTATAGGTGTATTCTCCGTCACTCTTCAACGGTAAGCCGCTCTGATTCGTCAAGCCGTTTCCGTCGCAAGACGCCAGCATAGACAACGGGAACGCTATCGCTAGAAGAAGTATGACCATGCTTATTCTGGAAATACGCAAGCGTGCAACCCCATTTCGTCTCCTAGTGTTAGAAGCGTATCATTTCTATTATTTATGGATTTCGTTGACAAAACAATCCGCATCTCTTTACCTGCATACCGAATGTTTACTTTTTTGGTTTTCCGGCATTTTATAAGGGAAGGCTCCCCGCTACTGCGAATGGGCCTTCCCTTATTGATTTATAAAATACTGATACCCGCTGCCTGCTGCGTTACGAACCTGGCGAAACGGTAATGCTGTCCATATTCGGCCCTTCCGTCCCGGTTGTAACGACTTTTAACGTGTTGATTCCGCTGTCCATGGATACTTGAATCGTTTTATTTCTCCAGGCGGACCAGCTGCCGGTCGCTGTAAACTCGGCATTGCTGATCGCTTTTGTCCCATTGACGTAAACATCCAGTTTTCTTGACCCGGTTTCCAGCGCGTAACGAAAATTCACGTTTTTGGTTCCGGCCACTGCGCAATAGATACCGTTCCACTGAACGGCTGCGCCGGATGAAGCATTAAAGTTAACATATCCTGTACCGTTATATCCGGGATAGACGGTTTCAACGACCGCATCGGTCAATGCCGTGCCCGTCTCTGCCTCGTAAGTTGTGCCGTTGCTGCCCAAGTCTACTACGAACGTTGTAACACTTTGGGCTGGGAGCTGTGCCGCAAAAGAACTTCCGGACGTATTGATGGATCCGGGGGCCATATTGCGTCCGGCGTCCGTCACCCATGAAGATACCTTGGATGCCGTTCCGTTTTGCAGTACGAAATGTTGGCTTTTGGCCGAAATGCCTCTGTTGATCGCCACGACCACAACCTTGTTGTCGCCTTTATACACGGATGTATATACGTCGGTATCCGGATTCTCCGTTGCATCGACCCTCACGTAACCAGGACGAACAAATTTGGAGAAATGAGCCATATTGTAACCTCGCTTGCTTATCGTCCCATCCTCCTTGATCGGACCGTACTGCCTGCGGATATACCACCATACGTAAGCCTGAAAATCCCCCTTCGCCATCGCCTTGTGAATATGATAGGAAACATCCAACGCCTCAGGCCAACGATCCGCCGATTGATTATCGCTATTGGGGTAATAAACTTCCGTCATCCAGAGATCTTTCCCCGCTCCTTTTTCTTTGAATAAAGGATAAGAAAAGTTGTCGAACGGAGTTCCGTAAAGATGAGCGCCCAGAATATCCATGTTGGCAAGAGCCTGCGGATCATTCAGAATCGGGTCCGACATGTTTTTCAGGTAAGAAAATGACTCGGGAGCGATCACCCGGCATTGGATGGATCCCGCATTTTCTTTCATAAAGCGAAGCATTTCTGCTGGCGTCCACCACGTCCAGGTATGCGCATAGTCAGGTTCGTTTTGGACCGATATCGCATACAAATCCACGCCGTTATTCTTCATATACATAACAAAATCGTTGAGATACTGCGCATACGCAGCGTATTTATCGTATCTGAGCCGTTTGGCCGACGTGTCTCCATTACGATTGAAGGTCTCGGTCATATCGCTCGGGGGATTCCATGGCGAAGCAAAGACAATGGCTCCGCGCGCGATCGCGCTTTTGGCCGTTTCGACTTCCTTGCTCCACTGAGTTCGATCTTCATCCACATGAATTCTTAAAATGGAAAAGCCCAATTGGTTGTCCCCGTTGCCAAATGCGGTTTCTCGTTGAGCTGCCGTCAAATCTCCAATCCATACCGGGTGGTTTATACCTCCAAACCCGCGGATCACTTGTTTTTCGGCCGACAAATTGATCGTTACATCGCTCGCCGCCAAAGCTTGATTAGGTACCGACACCGAAACGCTAAATATAAGTGACAACATCGTAAAGCATGCCAGCAATGCACAAACGGGTTTCTTAAACCGCGACATCTTGTTATCATCTCCTTATATATAGTCCTCTTGCTAAGACGAACACTGCGCTTATATGAATCATGGGAAGCCTGGTGACCAACCCGTCCCTTGACGGATACGTTCGCCTATGATCGTCATGCGACGTGTTAGTTCCACTTCATTTCTTGTTCAGCCAGCAGCCGTTTGATGGCTTTGGCGGCTACCACGAACAATTCGGGTTTGCTAAACCCCGCATATCTTCCGGTTGCCTGTAGGTGGGGTTCCAAAGACATGAATCCGGAATATCCCGTCCGCTTCAGTTCTTGGAGTAGCAAATGCGTCTGCCCGTCTCCCTCGCCGGCAGGGACAACCGATCCATTGTCCATTAGTGCATCCTTGACATGAATATACGAAATATATTCGGCAAGCAGCGGGTAGGCCTCGGACACGGGTTTTACCTTGCATTGCACGAAATTCACGGGATCGAAGGCGGCCCTCAAGCCAGGCGATGAAACCGCCTCCAGGATGTCCCGGCAGCGTTCCCCCGTATCGCCGTAAATACGGCTTTCATTCTCATGGAGCAGAACGATTCCGGCATCATTCGCCAGCTGAACGAGCCGTTTCAAGCGACTGAATACTTCCTCTCGAAATCTATCATGTTCTCCGTCCGGAATATAAAATGAAAATATGCGGACATACTTGGCTTGAAAAAACACCGCCAACCGTATGGCATGCTCGGCATCCGCAAAATGAGAATCAAAATCGTCGGTGATTTTGATTTTTCCTATGGGGGAGCCGATCGAGGAAACGCCGAATCCCCGCCGGGTCAGTCGTTCTTTAATCTTTGCCGTTTCCTCTTCGGTTAAGTGCAATACGTTTTTTCCCCAGACCCCTCGCAGCTCCAGATAACGAATATCTTCCGATTCGAGTACGTCCAGCTGTTCTTCCAAATCCGCTGAAATCTCATCCGCGAATCCAGTTAATGTAATCATGACAAACCCCCTTTCATTGATGAACGGAATGAATTGCTTTTTTCTCTTGAAATTTCTGAAGCAAAATCTATGATTAGCTTATAGGAGGCGGTATCCTTGGAAATTGAACATCATCCCCATCTTGTTCCGAATATTTTTCTATTCATAGACCGCAGATGTTTTCCCGAGTGGACGATCCAAAAAGCGAAAATCGATTTTCACGATCTAACGTTTGTTGTGGACGGCAAGGCGAATTACTATATTAATGGAGAGAAATTCACTGCCGAAGCAGGCGACCTTGTTTACGTTCCGGAAGGAAGCATCAGGGAAGCCCATACGTTCAAGGAGTTCCCCATGCATTCGTATCCGTTCAACTTTTTTTGGGCCGAACCGCATAATCATATTCATCTCCCGTTTAAAGGCGTCACGAAGAAAGTGATCACCAAGGAGATTCTGGGATATATTCGCGAATTCAACCATGTATGGATGAGCAAGCAACCGTTTTACCACATTCAAGCTCGCGCCTTGTTCGAACTCATCCTCCACCGTCTGCTCAGCAACTATTACCGAAAAGCTCCCATGCCGATCGATCCGCGGATCAAGAAATTAACCGAATACATTGCAGAACATTACTCGGAAAATCTCTCGATCGCCGAATTGGCGGAATCGCTGCAGCTGCATCCCGTTTATTTGGGCAGGCTCTTTAAGCAGAGTACCGGTACGACGATCAAGGAGTATGTCAAACGCATTCGCATCAACAATGCCGAAATGATGCTGTCATCCGGCGATTTTACGGTGAAAAACGCGGCGGAGATGTGCGGAATCGACGATATTTATTATTTCAGCAAGTTGTTCAAGGAAATGAAGGGTTACCCTCCATCCGCTGCCAGAAAGCAGGCGGGGCAGAAGCATCTTTAAGGAGGAGTCCCTGCCTCGGAACTTTTCTATGCTGAACGGTATACATAATGCTACTTTTTCCAAACTTCATCGATCGAAGCCTGAAACGGCTCTTTATATTTCCCGATGACCGTGGAAACGGATTTTCCTTCAAGGATTTCTCCGACAAGCTCATAATAAGGCATGGAAGGATACCCGTCTTTGCCGTCGACGACGTTGATGATTTCCCCTGCCATTTTGGCATTATGGATATCGTCTTCGTTTTTGAACAACGTTTCGAGCGTCGACTGTTTCGGGTAGTCGTAGATGGACTCGATATCGTTGATTTTTTCATAGATGTACACCAATTGCTCGGGATGTTCGACCGCCTTCGGGATCGTCAAGTAATTGGGTATCGTAAGATGGGAGTGATATTCGGTAGCGCTGGGCCCTTTCGGAAAAGGCAGAAAACCTATATCCAAATCGGGCATATCTTTTTTAAACCCATCCATCTCATAATCGCTTCCGGCATACATCAACGTGTTCCCTTGACGGAAAAATTGGCCGGGTTCGGTCCAATCGCCCCCTTCCGTAGGCCTGGCGATGTGTTCCGTTGCGAGGCGGGATATGAAGCTTAAGGTTTCTTTTGTTTTGGGATCTTCAAGATTTTGTTTACCCTCCGAAACGATATTTGCGTCGTTGGCCGCCAAAGCCTGAACTAAAATCGAAGCGGAAGTGAGCCCCCATATATCCAGCTTGCCGTCATTGTTTGTATCTTTGTTCGCCTCTTTGGCAACTTGGATGAACGTCTCCCAATTCCAGTTGTCTTCGTTCACGTATTCCTGCAGCGGCTTGAGGCCGAGTTTCCCCATCAAGGTCCGGTTATAAAAAATACCCGACGAAGCGCCGTTGATGCCTGCCCTGAACCCGTAGCCCCTGCCCTCAAACTGCGAATAATCGTTCGTGTACTGCTGAATAAACACGTTCTGATTTTTCGTGTATTCATCCACCGGGGAGAATAAATCCTGCTTCACGAGCGTCGGAATCATCCAAGGTCTTGCCATCCGGATGATGTCGCCGATCGGCTCTCCCGCCAACAGGGATGACGTCACTTTATTCACGTACTCCGCATAGTCGATGATGACGTATTCCATTTTAAAATTATGCTTTTTCATGAGTTCGTCCAGGTTCTGCTTCTTCTTGATATTGTCCGGATTATCTTCTTTGATCGATTCGTCGTACCATGACACCCATTTGATCGTCCGGCCGCCCATATCAAAGTCCATTTCCGTCGTACCACCCGCTTCTTTTTCATCCGGCTTCGCGGGTGCATCCGTGCTTCCCTCGGCGGAATTCCCGCCGCTTGAATCCGGGTTGGTTGCGCCTCGTCCTGAACCGCTGCTGCAAGAGGCCATTAGGATCAAAACCAAACACCAAACCAGCACCATCGTCTTACGCTTCCTCATAAATATCCCCCTTTGGATAACGCTGCACTTCAAAGTACAGCGCTTTCAAAAATGAGCTTGCATGCGCATGCCGAATGATAACCGATAGAATCGGTTCCGAAGCCGGTGGTTTCCGATGAAACAGCAAGCACATGGATCATGTTAAATGGATTTCCGGAAAACAACCATGGATAATCTAAATGGCATTTGTAAGTTTTAAACATCATTTGGGCTATCAAAAATACAATTCTATTTCCTTTCCGACTCTCGCATTTGCGCCCTGCCTGAACTTCGCCGACTTTAACAGGAAAATGCTCAAAAAAGAAACCTATCCAAATAGGAGAGGCTTCCTGATCAGAAGTGATTCCATCGAAAGACGACCTGTAAGAAATGATAGCAACATCTCACTGTCAATCTCCCGGCTGATGCTGTTTTCTGTACACCCGGGGTTTTAGAGCCGCCCGCTCCTCTATCGTTCATGTTTCCCTCCCTATGGTATAGTAGAGACATACTTCCAGGGAGGGATAAGGATTGGCCCGTATTCATTTTGTTGAGTGCAACACAACGCACCCGAGCAATTTTGTTATCGATGTTCCCGTGGGTCATCACTGGCTCCTTGTCGTCACCAAGACTCCGGCGCAATTCTGGGTCAATGGAGATCTTAAGGAATACCCTACGCATAGCGTTGTCCTCTATCGCCCGAAACAGAAAGTTTATTATCGAGCATGCGCCGATCAATTCGTCAATGACTGGATCCGCTTCGAATCCAATGAACCCTACATTACGGAATCGCCGCTGCCGTTCGGAATCCCGTTTTCCTTGGATGATCCGGACTACTGCCGCAAGCTGTTTGAACTGTTAACCATCGAACACAACTTTAATCGGGATTACAGGGCTTCTTCCATCGACTGTTTGCTTCGGACGCTGTTCAACAAGCTGTTGGAATCTTATTTTCATGAACGCATTACGCCTCAGTACTATAACTTATTGAAACTTCGAACCGCCATTCAGAACGATCCGGGCGATACCTGGACGGTTTCGAAAATGGCGGATGATCTCGGAATCAGTCCGGGCTATCTGCAAAACATCTACAAAAAAACCTTTGGAGTATCCTGCATGGAAGACGTCATCAACTGCCGGATCCGGTTGGCCAAAGAATATTTAATACATAGCACCCAAAGCGTTGCTGAAGTCGCTTTCCGCTGCGGATATCAAAATGTGGAGCATTTTTGCAGGCAGTTCAAACAGATGACAGGTTATACGCCAAGATCATTCCAAGAGCAAACAAAAGGTTGAGATTCGAATACACCTCATCTAAACTTTCGGCTGCAGGGCGGGCCTGTTTTTCTTGAAATATTGGTGTACCAGAAACTTCATGATCCCGCTCGGCTGTTCTCGGAAAAATTCGGCCCGATCGGCAAAGAGCATTCCATACGGAGCTTCGGGGGTATAAGGTTCCCATCGCGGCATCTCCTCTCCGGTTGAATCCAGCCCGTTCGGATCTCCGGTACGGATGAAGTTGGCCCAATAATTGCACATCTGGCGGGCCAAATCGTAATGTTTGCCAACAAACGGCCTCCAGCATTTAGCCAGCGTTTCAAAGAAAAACCAGAGATCCACCGAGTGGAAGGTACCCGGATGATCCCAGCCAGGGATCTCGGCATCAAAATTGTAATAATACAAAGGGGTTCCGAAGCCGGTATCGGCATTGGCCTGTGCGGCTATGCGGATGGCATATTCGATGCCGCTCACCGAGGCCTTCTTCTTGATCTCATCCATGTCGGCCGACTGGGCATCACATAGCCCCAGGAACACATCTGCATCTTCACCGAACATGTCAACAGCCAGCTTCTTGAAGTCTTCAGGCGTATCAACGTCCGGAACGCTGAAAAACTCGGAGGACGTGTGGCCAAACATGACCGGCACCTTCCAGCGCTTGTTTTCAAGAAACAATTCAAACGGGTTGCCTACGCTGAACACCTGATCTGCGACGGTGCCCCAGAATCCCTTGTACTGCACAGCCTTGTCGCGGAGAGTCACTGCATCCAGCCGCCGGGCTTCCGCAAGCGAAGATACGCCGAGATACTCAAAAAACTTCACGCCGTCCTGTTCTGCTTCGGCCAAACGACTTCGAAGCGGAGGCATGCGAGTTCCCGGGTATAGCTTCGTATATATCCCGCTTTGAATAATCGCCTTCTGAAAAAGACCCTCATTCTGGGGCGAAGTCAGCTGGGTCATCACGCTGCCGCCGCCGGCAGACTGACCGCCGATCGTGATGTTGTCCGGGTCGCCGCCGAAAGCCGCGATATTGCGTTTGACCCATCTTGTGGCCGCCTGCTGATCCAGATTGCCGAAGTTAGCCGGCGCTTCGGGCGCTTCCGCCGTAATTTCGGGATGGCATAAAAATCCGAACACATTGAGGCGGTAGTTGATCGTGACGACCACGATCCCTCTCCTGGCGATTCGTTCGCCGTCGAACTCCATTTCAGCCGTATGGCCGACCTGAAGCCCACCGCCAAAATACCATACATAGACAGGCAATTTTTCATCGGTGTGTTTGGCCGGTGTCCATACGTTCAGGTAGAGGCAATCCTCGTCCATGGCGATATCCGGTTCCACGGCCCACTCCCGGGTATAGATATTGTTTTCGTCGATCTCCTGCCTCACCTGCATCGAGATCGGCGCGAATTCATACGCCTTAAGCACGCCTTCCCAATCCTTGGCGGGCTGCGGGGCACGCCACCGGTTGTCGCCTACGGGCGGAGCGGCGAACGGGATCCCCTTGAAGCTTGTGATGCGGGGGTCGGCTGCCGGCAGCCCTTGGACCAATCCGTTTTCAACTTCTACGATTCGAAGCATGGTTAACGTCTCCCTTCGTTATGCGAATTCCCGGCATTTCGCTCCGTGAATCCCAGCATATTCGTGTTGATTCAGTGGAACTCCGAACTTGGACAAATCAAAGCGAGCGTTTTCACAAAGATGCAAAGGAACCCTGGGCGATCACCCCCAGATATTCAATGACGAAAGTTCATTTCTTCGTCATTCACGAAATTAAAAAAATTGTAAATGACCATTCTGACTTAAACAATGATATATACGAACATCCAATTGATATATTGTGAGACGGATATTTTCAGTGCAGTCCCCGGAATAAAAGGAAGCCCATCCTTCAAGAGGATCGGCTTCCTTCTCATTGTGCTACGCCCCGTCACAGATCGGTTTCATACATTATGAACGCCTCGGTAGACAAATCCCTTCGTCGGAAAGTTGTCGGTGGCGCAGCATCATTCTTTCATCACGCTCGAAGAAGTACGGTTGGATGATCGATCTCGGGAATTTCCCTATACTTTGTTACATTGATGGGAGAAAATTCTCCGTTTCGATCCTATAGGCTGCTCCCGATTCCGTGTAAAAACAGATACAGCCATCGTGGGTTTCCTCATGAAGCATCATTTTTCCATCCTTTTTCACCGCAACGGGCCGCCGTGTATGAAGAATACATGGCCCTCCGACGGTGGATACAACGGTCGCTTGCGTCAGCTCCCCTTCTTTCCACTCCATGTCGACGGTAAAGCCTCCTCTGGCACGGAGCCCCTTAACGGCCCCCTCCGACCATGAGGACGGAAGAGCCGGGAGCAAATCAAGCCGGCCTGCATGGCTCTGCAGCAGCATCTCGGCTACCGCAGCCGTCCCGCCGAAGTTTCCGTCAATCTGGAACGGCGGGTGGTTATCCAGGAAGTTTGGCAGGGTGGAGTGCTTCAAAAGCGCCGCGAGATGATCTTCCGCCGCTTCCGCGTCCCTGAGCCTCGCCCAGAAATTAATGATCCACGCCCGGCTCCACCCCGTATGGCCGCCGCCGTTTGCCAGCCGCCGTTCCAGCGTGTTTCTGGCCGCTATAGCCAGTTCCGGCGTTCCTTCCGGCGTGATTTGGCTGCCGGGATACAGGGCAAACAAATGCGAAATATGGCGGTGGCCCGGCTCGGCTTCCTCCACATCCTCGTACCATTCCTGCAGTTGGCCGTACCTGCCGATCTTTGGCTGCGGCAGTTTGGCCATCACCTGCCGCAGCTCTCCTCCGGCGGCTTCCTTCCCGGTAATTCCAAGTATCGCCTCCGTTTCAAGAACGGCTGCAAACAACTCGCGGATGATTTGGGTGTCCATGGAAGGCCCTGCGCATAAAATGCCCGATTCTCCGTTTGGAAGAATGTAGGTATTCTCCGGGGATACCGACGGGCAGGTCACCAGCTCGCCCCCTGGAGTTTCAGTCACATAATCGATGAGAAACTGCGCTGCTTCGCGCAGCGTGGGATAAGCCTGTTTCAGAAACTCCACGTCCATTGTAAAGCGGTAACGCTCCCATAAATGGAGCGAAAGCCACGCGGCGCCCATCGGCCAGTAAGAAGCGGGAAGGTATGAATCCTGAGGAGCGGTATCCGCCCAGATGTCCGTATTATGATGAGCCGCAAAGCCTCTGCAGCCGTACATGACGCTCGCCGTGTGACGGCCCGTCTCACGCATCCGTTCCAACAAATCGAACAGCGGCTCATGGCACTCGGAGAGGCCGCATAATTCCGCTGGCCAATAATTCATTTGGGCGTTGATGTTGATCGTATATTTGCTGTCCCACGGCGGGAGGAAATCCTCATTCCAAATCCCCTGAAGATTGGCGGGCAGTGAGCCGGGACGGCTGCTCGAAATCAGCAGATACCGTCCGTATTGAAAGTACAGCGCAAACATTCCCGGATCCGCTCCGCCGCGGCGCACGCGTTCCATGCGGTCCGGCAGGCTCATGGATTCAAGTTCAGCGTCGAATGGACCTAGCGAAAGCGATACCCGGCTAAACAATGCGCGATAATCGTCTGTATGACGTTGGAGCAAATTGGCATAACCGGCATGTATGGCGGCTTCCGCCCTTTTTAAGGCGTCACCGATCGGATCGGAGGACCTGAACGTGGTTGCGGCCGCCAATACAAGCGTCACGCTGTCTGCGCTCTCCACAAGGAGATGCTCGCCGATGGCTCTAACCGCTCCGCCTTCCGCTGCCGCCTTCAACACCGTCCCGAACAGGCTGCCTCCTTCGCCGCCGCAACTTCCGCCCATCCAGATCGCGTCGTCTCCAAATCTGCCGGTCCTGTCGGCGTAACGCCATTGGCCTCGTTCCAAGCGTGCAGTAAAGCCGATTTGGCCCGGTCTATCCGCTGTCATCCGCACGACGATCACCTGATCGGGATGGCTGGCGAACAGTTCCCGCTTGAACGCAACGCCACCTTGCGTGAAGGAAACGGTGACGGTGCCGCTGTCCAAATCCAGCATTCGAGTATACTGCTCCAGCTTCCCGTTTGGAAGCATAATGTCAAGCATCAAGCGGCCGAGCGGAAGGTAGTGCCGCTGCGTTTCGGGCAGGCCGGACAGGGAAAGCCGGGCAAGCCGCTCTGCTTCCGCTAATTTTCCTTCAAATATAAGCCTGCGGATCTCCGGCAGGTTTTCTTTGGCGTCGGGGTTGTTTCGATCCCGCGGCCCGCCGTACCATACGGAATCCTCGTTCAGCTGCAGCTGCTCCCGGCCCGGCTGACCGTATACCATAGCGCCCAGCCGGCCGTTGCCGATCGGCAACGCTTCATCCCATTTATTCGCCGGCTCCTCGAATAACAGGAGCTTGCTCCTTGTTTTCGGTTGTTCCCCCATCGGGATACACCCTCCGTTTATTAAAATAGTGTTCATTCACCTTCGTTCGCGTCCCGTTTCGGACGTCCATCGCCCTTATTCGTCGTCTATCCACTTTTCCCTCATTATCAGCCCTCTCTCTTTTCGGTACAATAAGCATTTTTTGATTCCATTGCCCGTTTTCGACTTGAATTCTAATAAAAAAGATTCTTGGGGCGAATGATGCCTCAACAACATTGTGAGCCAAAGCAGAACGAGGCCTTCCACTTCAAACCTTATGGGAAGATTGTTTATTCCATTAAAAAAGAAGGGCGAATGATTCCACCGTCCTTCTTTTTAGGGTCGATTATTTTTTGTAAAGTAACCCAACGACACCGTTTGAATAGGTTTTAGCGTCGGTTAATTGGAGGGGGTGCTGTTGTCCGGCCAATGCGAATAAACGTTCACCCGCGGCTGCGATGACGGGATGGACAAGCAACCATAGTTCATCGTAAAGGTTGTGTTCGATAAAGGATTGCCATGTCCTAACCCCGCTCTCAACCGATATCCGTCCCGACTCTTTTTTCCGGACTTCAAGTTTTTCAGCGAGTGACTGATGGTCATGGACCAACCATAACTCCGAGTTTCTCCAGCTTAATTCCACATCGGAGTGCGAGATCACGACTTTAGGGACGTCATTCATTTTTTTGGCGATAGCCCGTTCCAACGAATTTTTGGAAGAGTTCTCCGCCTGCTGCCAATAATCGGCGAGAGAAGCATATGTGTTTCTGCCGACGATGATCGTATCGATCGTCTTATAATATTCCAGATAATTTTCGAAAATCTCCTCACTCAAAGTCATCCATTTGTGCTCGTCCGAGACAATCCCGTCCAACGACACCTGCATGGTTAGAACAATCTCGCCCATACCAAAATCCACCTCCAAGAGTATGATGAATCCATTATATCAACATTGCCTGGGATTCATTTCTCGCAGATTGCTCAACCTCAACGGCCGGCGAATTTGGACCTGCACACCCGATGCCTATCGGCTGGTCCGATCATCTGCTCCCAAGCAGACGTCTTTCAAGATCGTCCAAGCGGGGCGTCGGAATGCCTGATTTCCGCTTCCATTCACCAAACGCTTCGAATAAAGAGGCAATTTCGTCATAGGAACCGTCGAAGAATCGGGAAAATGGCAGGAGATGATAGATTTTCAGCATGAGATAGGCTGTGCGTTTATTTTTGCGAAAAAGCTTTGCCTGGCTTGCCGGCGTCATCATGTATCCCAATGCTTCCAGCACATCGAAACCTTCGCCAATGGCCGCAATGATCTGTCTGAGCATTTCTTTATCCCTCGCAAGCTCTCTTAGCCTGCCCCCTTTGGCAAACAAGGCTGAAGTTAACGCTATAATCGGCACGATGTGGTTTTTCAGCCAAGCATCCATATCTTCGTGAAAGATCAGTTTATATTTGACCGCACCAAATGCCTTTTCCAGCAAAGGCCGAAAAGGAATCGGACCGTCAAGCCCGCCCAGCACCATTTGCCCGCCTCCGCGGATGCAGACGATGCGTCCGTTTTCCCGGCGGCCGCCGCTAATCTGGAAACCGAAAGCGACCTGTTTTTCCATTCGGCTCATGTTTTGCAGCTCCGTTTGCAGCCTGCGGGCATCCGCATTATTGCCTACCAAAACGATATGACGGCTCCGATTGGCAGCCAGAATAGGCAGGACGGACGGGAAATCCGAATAGGTCATCACCACAAAGATGAGATCATAGCCCTCATCCTCTTCCAGCGTCCGAATGACACGAACCTGATCGATGGTCGTTCGGCGCTGAAAATAATGACGGATGACGACCCCGTTCCGCTCCAGCTCCTCCGCTCGCTTTCCTCTGGCCAATACAGTAACGTCATGTCCGCCCCGTACCAGAACATGGGCCAAGTAGCTGCCCAACACGCCAGCCCCAAATACCAATACTTTCATATGTTTTCCTCCGATTGCTCATTTTTAAACATATATTGATTTATCAACGTTTGTTGATTAGACTTAGCATAGCAATGCGTCAGGATCGCTTCAATCGGTAATATCCATGCATTTGTCGATAAATCAACAAATCGACCCGATATGTTCAAAAAAATTGAAAGGAGAAACGATGGACAGACGGATCCCGAAAACGAAGGAAGCGATTCTCAAAGCTTTCGTCGAACTACTGAAGGAGAAAAAAATCGAGCAGATCACGATCAACGAAATTGCCGACCGGGCCAATGTAAACCGCGGAACCATCTATTTGCATTACACGGACAAATACGACTTGCTGGATCAGTGCATCGACACCTATTTGAAGCAGTTGTACGAAAGCTGCATGCCAAAGAAAGACACATCCCTGCTTTCGTCCGAAGGTCCGCTGCTTCAAACCTTTGAATATTTGGAACAAAACGCGCACATTTATGTAACGCTTTTGACCCGAAAAGGAACCCATGCGTTCCGAAGCCAGATCATGGCATACATCATGAAGGGAGCCGAGGAACAAATCAATCTTTACGGCCTTCCTGCAGGGATGAATCGGGAGATCACCGTGCAATTCCTAGCTTCGGCGATTACCGGCCTGGTTGAATGGTGGATCGTGAATTCCATGCCTTATCCTGCGGAGGAGATGGTCATTCAATTGATGATGCTGCTGAAACAGCATCTGCCGACAGTGTCGTGAGCTTAAAAAAAACCAAGAGCGAATGACACGCTCTTGGTTTTTTGAAATCGGTATCTCTGAAACGATTCCCCGCAAAACCACCGACCTGTTAAGGATAAACCTTGAAGTTATCGAAATGCGTATGCTTGCCGGCCGTTCTGAAGCCTACTTTGCCATGCGTGAACGGGTTCAGGCTGTTGTCGGTATAATCGATTTTCGGTTGATTCATATCGTCGACGTAGATTTTAATGTTTGTATCTTTTACGACCACTTTCATATGATACCAGGTGTCCGTCGCGTACTTCTGCGGCGATCCTTTGATGAAATTCCAACTGTAATTCATCTTGCCAAGATTCACGCCGCTTGTCGTCAAGTAGGCGTAATATCCCTGCAATGCGTCAAAGTTGTTTTGCCCCCGCTCCGTGCCGTGGGAAGGATTGGACACCCTGACGAGCAATCCCCCGTCGCCTCCCGAGTCGATCATCTTGACGTCGGCTTCGACCGTATAATCCGTCCAATTTGCGTCTCCGATCGTCGTCTTGGCAGGCCCCGTGCTGCTTCCCGAGCTATACTCGCCGTTCTCCACGGCCCAGGTTCCTTCAAAGCGTGTCCATCCGTCGTCATTGCCATCGTTGAAATTATCGCTAATGGCAGTGACGCCTGCGTTTTTATGGAACGTCATCCGCGAAAAATCCGCCTCGCCTTTAACGAACTCAACCTTCAGCTCCCGCTGTCCAGCATTCAAATAGACGCCTTTCTTCGATACGGTACGCCAGTTTTCCCAATCTCCCGTATTCGGAACGTCAATGATCCCGGTTAAGTCCGTCGATCCGTCCCACAAGCGGATTTGAACGCCGCTCATCGTGGTGGCCATGCGGAAATCGATGTCGTAATAACCGCTGGATTCCACATTGACTTTATACTTATACCATTCACCGGTTTGATTCCAGCCCAGATTGAACAGGCCTTCGCCGCCCAGACGAATATCGCCGGCATCATTGCGGTACGCGCCTCCGATATTATTCGTGGTGGTATCATGATAAGCGACCCCTTCGCCTCCTTTCATATAATGCACCGCTTCGATCGTGCCTGGAACTGGTTTGTAAGCATCCCATGCGCTGCTTCCGTTTACGTCGTTACTGAAAGCGACATAGCCGAAATCCGCATGCGTGTCTTCCGTCAGGACCCCGATTTTGCCTCCACCCAGGTTCGCGGTACGCGTTCCTTTCAGCATGCCGTCCACATAAAACTTAAACGTGGATCCGGATTTTTCAACGCGGATCGTATGCCACTTCGAATAATCGAAACCTGCGGGCAGGTCGAACGTTTGCCACGCTTGGTCCACGCCGTTAATCCGGAAAAACGTGGCGAGGCGGTTGTTTTTCGAACTAAGCATCGCTACCCCGAAATTGTTCTCGTCTTTATATGAAAAGGTGGCGCCGTATCTTGGGCTTGCGGAAGCGCCCCGCTTCATTTCCTTCATATTGAATTCAGCCGTGTAATCGAATGCGCTCGCCGCTGCCGAAATTTGTTTATGCCAGGTGGTATCGCCGACCGAATCCTGCCACATCAGCTCTTGATTGTAGATCCCCCAATGGCCTCCGTTCACATTGGTCCACCCGTTTCCGATCGAAGGGCGATCGAAATAATCGTAAAACGCAGGCATTTCCGGATCAGGCTGCGGTGTCGTGGTTGGACCGAGTACGATCATCTTATCGTTGTTCCAAACGATGCGGTCCATGTTCAAATGGCGCAGCGGGCCGATAACGCCAGGGCCCTCCAAATTGTGATAAATCATGTAATGCGTGTCCAGATTGGGACCGATCACCACGGAATTATGGCCGAGACCTACGATTGGCCCTTCCGTACTGATCAAAGCCGGGTTCAGGCTGTCGGCCACATAATCGGACCGCGGCCCCGTTGTACTAACGGCATAATCAACCCGGTAGCCTTTGCTGAATACGTGATTGCCGGTATAAGTCATATAATATTTTCCATTGCGTTTGAAGACGGTCGGCCCTTCGGTCCAGCCCCCCATGCCGATTCCCGTTGGCGAGCTTGTTCCAATGGTGGTCGGACTGCTCATCGGCGCCGCATCGATGCGGCCCTGCCCGGCATGAAAAAAGCTGAACGAGCCGTCATCGTCGATAAACACATTGCCGTCGATCGTTTTGCCAAGATTGCCGGTTACGACTTCGAACGGTCCGGTCGGACTCGTGCTGCTGAGGACGTAATGGCCTTTTCCGGCGGGAGAAGTGTACATATAGAACTTGCCGTTCCAGTAAACGACCTCAGGGGCGTACGCGCCATGAGTAATCGGGTCCGTTGTCGCCAAACCGCGATAGGACCAGTTCACCAGGTCCCGGGAGCTCCACACCTTGACACCGTCGTCCGTGTCTCTCGTGCTCACATACAAATAATAATACCCGTTAAATTTCATAACGTAGGGATCGCCGAGCCCGTACTGCTCCCACTCGCCCGGCAGTGATCGCGGATTTTGATAGGCATGCGTTTCCGTCGGCACGGAAGCGACAAGAGAAAATGTAACCGCTAACAAAAATAACCATCGCATCGTTTTCACTTCATAATTTCCTCCCTTTTTTTCTGAAGATGTACCTTCGGTGATGGCTTGACTCTGGCTTCATTTCAAATTCACCTGAGGCGCAGCATGGTTCTGTATCGCGTCCTGCGTGAGAACGAATCTATCACCCTCTTCCCGTCATATGGCAAGAGCCAAAAGAAAAACAGGTTCTCTTTTGGCTCCGGTTGCTTTGCGTCGTGCGGTTATGCCATATTGATTTTTTTAATTTTATCAAGCGGGAGTTTAGGGCTGCGGTCTTCATACAAGAGACCGTTGATCTCCTGCTGAACGTCGGTAAGCTGCGTATAACAGTAACCGACGATCGCATCGACGCTTTTGATCGCCTTGGTCAACCCCTCGAAACGCGCCGTAAATTCTTCTTCGGAAGAGACCTGATGGCCGTAGCCCCAACCTTTGTCCGATTGGAACGCGATGCCGCCGTATTCGCTGATGATAATCGGTTGTCCCCGGTAGGCGTATCCTTCCGCGAAGGCATATTTCCATTGGTTGCAGGTCGTTTCGCAAGAGAGGACCGCCTCCAGATTGGAATACCGTTTCATAAATCCGTCGCCGGTCTCCACGTAATCATGCAGCGTCAAAATGTCGGATACGGTATGCTCCCAGCCGTCGTTTGTGATGACCGGACGGTACGGATCGATCGATTTGGTCAAATGATAAATGCCCTCGGTAAATTTCTGCTGTCTCGGGTCGCGAAGGATGGACGCAATCCCCCATGATTCGTTGAACGGAACCCAAGTGATGATGCTGGGGTGGTTATACTGCTGCTGAACGATCTCCACCCATTCCTTCGTAAACGCTTCGACCGCCCGATCATGGAACTCGAAGGTTGCGGCCATTTCGGACCATACCAGCAGGCCTTTGACGTCACACCAATAGAGAAAACGGGCGTCTTCGATTTTCATATGCTTGCGTACGCCGTTGTAGCCCATCTCCAGCATTCTGCCGATATCTTCGATGAGCGCTTCCTCGCTTGGCGGCGTCAAATGGCTGTCCGTCCAATACCCTTGGTCCAAAATCAATCTTTGGTAGATCGGAACATTGTTCAGCAGCACCTTGCCTTTTTCAATCGAAATCTTTCTCATCCCGAAATAGGAAAACACCCTGTCCACCACTTGATCGTTCAAGGTCAGGACAAACTCGACATCGTAGAGATTCGGACGTTGCGGAGACCACAGACTTTTTTTCCATGGTCCGTTAGCCTCGTGGATAAGATCGACTTCCACCGTCAGGCAAGGACGATCAATCGCCAAGCTTACCCGTTTTACAGGCTTGTCTTTCAAAGTAACGATAGCCTCCAGCTTCAAATCGCCAGCCGCTGGCACCCCGTTCACCTCATAATCGAAGCGTACGATATTACGGTCGATATCCGGCGTGATTTTAACCGACTCTAGCCGTTGTTCCTCCACGTATTCAAGCCATACAGTCTGCCAAATCCCCGTCGTTTGGACGTAAAAGCATTCAAAATTGTCCTTCGTCCACCGTTGTTTGCCGCGCGGCTGGGTGCAGCTGTCGCTGTCCTCCGCTTTTACCGTAATTTGATTCTCGGATCCGAAGACCAGGTAAGGCGTGATATCAAAGGAAAATGCCGCATACCCGCCTTGATGACTCCCGGCCATTTTGCCGTTGATCCATACTTTGGCTACGTGATCAACCGCTTGAAAATGCAGGATTACCCGTTTGCCCTCAGCTTCTTTTGGAATAAGTACCTGTCTGCTGTACCAAACATTCGGGTGAAATTCTTCCGCTCCGATGCCGCTCATCTTGGTTTCGTACGTAAAAGGGACGTTGATCTTATGCGTTTCCGTGAACTTCTCCTGCCAATTTTCCCGTTCTCCCGTGTTAGGGTCGTCGAACCGGAAGTTCCACTCTCCGTTCAGGTTCGTCCAATCCTTGCGTACGAATTGGGGTCTGGGATAATCCTTGATATACGCTTTGGTCGTCATTTCTTTCCTCCTGCTTTCTGCGCTGACTTGATCTCGACTGCATAAATTGAAGTTTTCCGTAAAGGATATCCGTCCTTCCATTCGGAAGCGGAGACGCTTCGGGTCGTACAAACGATTCGATCCGGCTCGAATACGGAATTGATGTCTTCAAAAGAATCCCCCGTAATCTCATGCAGGACGGTCTCCCCGGAAAAATCAAAGGATTGGAGCGCAAGTTTGGCCTTCACCTCATGCAGGCTACGGTTCACGATAAACAAGGTGATGGCGCTTTCGTCTTCGTTCGTACAGGCCACAACGTCCAAATCGGGAAGTTCATCAAGTCCCACCGGTGTCTGTTTCGGCGACTGCACGGAAAAGGTGCCGCACTCCGTATCCACGGGCAGGATCCGCCGGATTCCCCGATTGGCGTATAGCTTTAACACTTCATACGTCGGCGTTCCGTACACCGTGAGAGGCAGTCCGCTCCAGCCGGAGATCTTGCCGCTGTTTTGATCGGCGTAGTAGTCGCCCACGCGTATACATCCGCCGAGCCAGCCGTTCACCAGATCGGAGAAGCTGCCGATGTGCACCATGTCGCTTGAACGAAGCATTTCGTTCAGATTAGCGGCATTCGCGACAGCTGCCCCCAGTGTATGTTCGTCCGGCAGACCTTTCCGGTTCGTGTTCGGATAATACATGGTGTTGTATTCCGTAATGGCGAGCTTCACATGGCGGGTCTTCGGATTTGCGCGAATAAGCTCCACCGCTTGCCCGATATCTTTGCGGGTCCATTCCGGGAATGTCGCGATGGCTTTGTATCGCTCCTCCGCCGGCGTATCCCGGTTCATTCCGAAACGTCCGAAGCCGTGGTATAAATGCATCGTCAAATATTCGATGTATTCGCCTGCTACTTCGAGCACCGGCTTGTTCCATTCCGGATCGGTGTGTCCGCAAGCCAAAATCGCAATCGAAGGGTCAACGGCTTTCATCGCTAGTGCAAATGTCTTGCATCGCTCGGCGAACTGGTCAGCGGAACAAGTGCCCACTTGCCACTGCCCCCACACTTCGTTGCCGATCTCCCAATACTGAACTTTATACGGCTCCGGATGACCGTTCGCCGCCCGCAAGGCTCCCATCGGCGTGTCGATGCTACCGTTGCAATATTCCACCCAATTAGCGGCTTCCTCCGGCGAACCGGATCCGTCGTTGACGCAGATTAACGGTTCCACCTGCAGCTCCCGGCAAAATCGGATAAACTCGTCCGTACCAAAGTACTTGCTGGTCCATCCTCCCCAAGCTTCGTTGTACATCACGGGCCGCTCCAAAACAGGACCTACGCCGTGTTCCCAGTGGTAGGCACTGATGTAATTTCCCGCGAGCCTCATCATTCCCGCATTCAGAGGCCTGGTCATATCCATCACTTCGCGTTTCACCATGCCCATGCTGTCTTCAGGAAGCAAAGACACGTGATCGAGCCAAAGCATGCCTGTTGATACGTGATCGATCCAGCGGGGATGATCTTCCGGAACATAAACGCGAATCTCCGCGTCGGAACAATTCCGTGAAACCGTCAAGCTTGCTTCGTATTCCTGCCAGTTATGGCTTTCCAGTTCTATTTGCACACGCCCGAGAAGTTCCTCCGTCCGCCGATCCACCGCGTCCACGATCAGATAGCGGAGCTCAACGGATGCACGGGCAACGATCTTGACTGTGTAAGCCATCGGTCCCTTCAGCGCGGCTCTTTGCGCAATGCCCGCATAAGCCTCGTCGTCGCTTAAAATCCGGATGCGCTGTGCGCGGCCCGAATGCCTTTGGGCCGGCGCCTCCAGCGCATATTGCGTGTTTCTGCCGTTCGTATAAGGAAGCCAGCTTCCGGAAACGGCGATCTCTCCGGCCTTTTCGCTCTCGAAATCCATGTCTCTTAAAGGAAAAGCCAGCATCGCTTCCATATGGTCGCGGATATCTTCGACGAAATGCCCGAAAAGATAGGGATTGACCGTATGCTCTTTAGGCCTGTTGCAGTCGATTGTAATCGTCGCATTCGTTTGCACAATATACCTCCATTAGCATGATGTTATGAAAGAATCGATGTAGATCAAGGTGTCTGACAAGGTCTTTACCCTTTGATGGAGCCGATCATGACGCCTTTGACGAAATGCCGCTGCACAAAAGGATACATGATCAAAATGGGCAGGCTGGAGATCATGATGACCGCGTACTTGATACTCTCGGCAAGCAATACTTTACTTTCCAGTCCGACGTTACCGTCAATGGCGTCGGTTTGGCTGATCAACAATATTTCTCTCAGAATCAGTTGAAGCGGATAACGTGCTTCATTACGCATGTAGATCAAAGCATTAAAATAAGAGTTCCAGTGTCCGACGGCATAAAACAAAACCATAACAGCCAGGATTGGCTTGGACAAAGGCAAAATAATGTTTAGCAGCAGCCGCCAGTTGGAGCAGCCGTCGATATGAGCGGCTTCCTGCAGTTCCCATGGTATGCTGGTTTGAAAGTACGTCCGCATCACGATCAGATTATATGTTGCGATCGCACCGGGAATGATCAAAGCCCACATCGTATCGAGCAGTCCCAAATTTTTGACGAGCAGATACGTAGGAATAAGCCCTCCTC
This sequence comes from Paenibacillus sp. VCA1, assembly GCF_031583795.1. NCBI lineage: Bacteria > Bacillati > Bacillota > Bacilli > Caryophanales > Paenibacillaceae > Paenibacillus > Paenibacillus sp. VCA1. Next base: position 412,196 of record NZ_JAVLSX010000006.1, read on the forward strand.
CGAAAAACATCGTAAGCGTAATGATCACCATGAGCAGCTTGCGGCCGGGAAGATCCGGTCTTGACAGTGGATACGCCGCTAACACGGTCATGATGATATTGACGGCCGTACCAACCACCGTATATATGATCGTGTTGGTGTATCCGGTCCATATTTTCCCGTTATGCAGAATGTTTGTGTAAGCATCCAAGGTTATGTTTTTAGGCAGCAGCCATACTTCCCCGCTCAATACTTTCGCCGGATCGCTGAACGAAGCGCTGACCACGAAAATGAGCGGATATAACACAATCAAAATGATGAGTGCAGCAATGGTATATATAACGGCATCGAATATCTTTTCCGACGATCGGCTTATGGAAGCTTGATTAGACATGCTCATTTTCCCCCTTTACCATAAGCTGGTTTCCGATACTTTGCGTGCGAACCGGTTGACAAGCAGCAGCAGGATTAGATTGATAACCGAATTAAACAATCCGATTGCCGCCGTATAGCTGTATTCGCCTTTGAGAATACCGGTTGTATACACGAACGTGGATATGACGTCGCTTGATTCGATATTCAAATTATTTTGCATGAGCAGGATTTTCTCGAAACCGATGTCCATGAAATGTCCAATATCCAGAATGAGCATAATAACGATAACGGGCACGATGCCCGGCAAGGAAATATGCCATACGCGCCGCAGTCTGGAAGCGCCGTCTATCTTAGCCGCTTCATACAGCTGCGGATTCACCCCGCTGAGTGCTGCGATATAGATGATGGATTGCCAGCCCATGTTCTGCCATATGTTCGAGCCGATGAAAATGGTCTTGAACCAACCGGCTTCCTCCAGAAAACGGATCGGCGACCCGCCAAGAGCTTCGATCAGCGAATTGATCGGCCCCGTGGTAGGCGAGAGGAAAACGTTCAGAATGCCGACGATGACAACGACGGAAATAAAATGCGGAATAAATGTAATGTTTTGCAGTACTTTGCTGAACGTCTTGCTGCGAATTTCGTTGACGATCAGTGCAAGCAAGATGGAAATAGGGAATGCGATGAGCAGCGAGAACAGATTGATCGATAACGTGTTCCACAGCAGCCTCCAGAAATAAAACGAATCAAAAAAGCGTAGAATGTGGTCGAAACCGACCCAGCTGCTGCCGATGATCCCCTTGGCCGGATTAAAATTTTTAAAGGCAATTTGCAGTCCGTACATCGGCCCGTAATGAAAAATCAAATACCAGGCGATGGGCAGCAGCAGCATAAGATACAGGTCCCACCGTTTTGCCATCTGCTTCCATACACGGCCCCGCCGTCCCGGAATGTTCCGGGACGGCGCAGCATTTGCGTGGACTTGAGCGCTCTTCATAAGCATCTACTCCTAACGAATGCGGAAAATCGTATGATGTCCATTATTTTGCCATCTTGTCGTAGGCTTGCTGATACAGTTCCTGAAGCTTGTCGATTTTCATCTTTTTAAGCGTGGATTGGAATTCATCCCACTTATCGAAGCTGAGTGCTCCGGCGATGAACTTCGCGCTCTGCTCTTCGTAATATTTGTCGATGTCATTACGCAGGACGTTGACTTCCTGAGCCGTTTTCTCATCGAACATCGGCGATGCGTAACGAACCTTCGGCATGAACGGAGTCAGCTTGTCCTGCGCTTCCTGAACCTGCGGAGGATTGATGAAGGAAGCAACCTTATCGCTGATCAGATGCGGCGCTCCGCCGCCTGCATACGGCGTGATTTTGGCTTGGTTGCCCGTCGCGAGGAAAGCTTCCGTATAATAAGGAATGCCGTCTTTCATTTCGTAGTTCTCGCCTTCCCTGCCGAAACGCAGCATCGTCGAGCCTTCGTCGCTGTAGAAGTAATCGATCCAGCGCATCGTGACTTCCGGGTTCTTGTTCGCGGAGGTGATGGCAAAAGCTCCGAAGTCCCGGGCGACAGGCGCGCCCTGGCTTTGCATCTGATCGCCGTGCGGACCTTTGAACGGCGCGATGCCCGTATATTGATCCTTTATCGGCATGAACACGTTGTTCGTCTGGTCAAAGAATAAGCCGGTGTTGCCCGAAGACTGCTTCGCAAGGTAGTCGGCTTCCTTCTGCGAGAACATGTCGGGATCGAGCAGCTTTTCAGTATAAAGCTTGTTCAGATACTGTAGCATCTCTTTGTTCCGATCGTTGCCCATCCAGATTTCGACCTTGTCGTTGACGAGATTGATGTTATAACCCAGCTGTTGATCGAGGCCGAACGAACCGCTCATCATATTGACGATCGGCAGCCCCTGACCCGGCACCGGCGGACGCGCAGTCATCGGCAGCTCGTCTTTTTTGCCGTTCCCGTTCGGATCCTTGTCGCGGAAGGCGACCAATACGTTGTACAGGTCGTCTGTCGTCTCCGGCACGTCCAGGTTCAGCTTCTTAAGCCACGCCTGGTTGATCCATTTTTTGTCCGTGCGGGCGGCGTCGAGAGTAACAATGCCCGGGATCGCATAAATATGGCCCTCCGGCGTCGTGATGCCCGAGCGGATCTCCGGATATTTCTCCATCAGACCCTTGAGGTTGGGCGCATATTTGTCGATCAAATCTTCCAACGGAATCAATTGGCCGCCCGTTCCGTAGCGGGTTGCTTCCAGCTGCGTAATTCCCGACCGGTAAAAAGCGTCAGGCAGCTCGTTGGACGCAAACAGGAGATTTTTCTTTTCCTGAAAGCCGTCCGTCGGCGCTTCGGTGAATTCGACATGGACGTTGCTCATTTTCTCGTAATCCTGGAAAACAGGCATGTCCTTGAACGGGCCGTTGGCGGGAGCAATCCGGGTGAACATCTTCAGAGTAATAGGATCTTTGGTCAGCGGAAACCCGGATGCGTTGACCGTTGTTTCGGATGAACCCTCCGCGTTTTTGGATTCGGCTCCTTTTTCGCTATTGGAACCGCATCCCGCAAGTAATAATGCCGAGATGAGCGCTGTGCTCAGCGCGCCTCTTCCCCAGTGTTTGGACATGAATGAATGACCTCCGTTTTATGTAGTTCTGAACCGTTGTTGTAAGCGTTTCCCGTGGTGTCTGTCAGTATTATAGTTCATCCGTCATGACCGCAAATTCTAATAATATGACTATTTACTCCACAATTTTTACGGTTTTGTCACATGATCTCCGGCCGGAGGCTGCTCAAATAGGCATGCGGCGTCATACCTGTAAATTCTTTGAATACTTTGAAAAAATAGTTGTACGTCGTAAAACCTACTTGGCTGCTGATTTGTTTCACCGAATATTGCCCGCTCTCCAGAAGCTTCTTCCCGGCATCGATTCGGACCCGGTTCACATATTCGGAGAAGGTGTACCCGGTCTCCTCTTTGAATAATCGGCTTAAATAGGAAGGATTGAGCCCGATTGCGCCCGCCGCCATCTCCAGGGTGACATAACCTTGATACCGCTCCAAAATGAAATGGATCGCCTGCGACACATGCCGGGAATAGCTGCCTGCAGTACGCTGCTGTTTGAGCAAGTTCAGCAAGGCGGCGAAGTAGGACTGCAGCCATTGCTCCAGTTCAGCCATGCTGCCGATCCGCCCCAAATCACCGCGCGGCGGGAGTCCATCCCGGGCGGCTTCGGGCGCAGACGAGGGAATCGATTTTTTTATAGCTTTATCGCCGGTGTGCAGAAGCTCGCTGACGATCAATTGCACCGCAGGGGAATGGAGCGGCTGATGGCGGACCGAACCGCACACCGAGGCGATGAGGCGGCGAAGCCTCTCTTGGTCCAAACTTTCCATGGCAAGAAGCAGCTGCTTCTGTTCTTCGATGGTGAGGGCAACACGCAGCTGCGGTGCGATCGTTCTGCCCCCTGCGGACGGGTTCGTCCGATCAGCATCTGCGGCCATGGCATCCGGCTCGCCGGCAGGAGAAGCATCGAGCGCCTTCTCGGCCGATCTGTAGCTGGCTCCAAGCTGCGACAGGCTTGTGCAAGGATGCCCAAGAGCATAAGCGGATTTCAGGTTCAGCATCAGCTCAAGCGCATGCTGAACCTTCCCCATCCAGCGGTGTGCCTCGCTCGCGCCGGTATGCTCGCTGCGGTCCTTGAACGCAAACACGACAACCACCCTTCCGTTCTCTACATAAGCGGCAGTCCGTTCATGAATATCTCCAAGGCTTTGCTGCATCACATCGACCGCCTGCTGCACCAGCCGGTTCGTCTGCCTATCGCTGAATGACTCCGTCAGCAGCAGGAAGGGAATGATCTGCAGCGCCGCTGCCGTGTAACTGACGGCGTCAGGATACAAATTTTCCATCCCGGAGGCCGCGTCAAGCGTTCCGGCATCCTCCTTCCCCCTTACCAGGTCGGCGATGTAGCTTCTAATGAATACCGGCTTCATCGATTCTTCCATTTTGCGGCTTGCCAGCCTGCCTTCCTGCGCCCTGCTCTCCTGCTGCAGGTCCTGAACGGCCTTGTTCAACACGTTTCGCAGCAGCGGTTCATCCAGCCGGTGCTTGAGCAAATAGTCGACGGCCCCGCTTCGCAAGCATTCGCGCACGTAATCGTAGTCGTCGTAGCTGCTGAGCATGATCGTCTTGATGGCCGGATACCGCTCGCGAATGATCCCGTGAAGTTCCACGCCGTTCATCTCCGGCATATTCACGTCGATGATCGCGATGTGCGGCGGCGACTCTTCGATCATCGTCAAAGCCGCCGTCCCGCTGTATGCTTCGCCGACGAACTCGAACCCATGCTCCTTCCAGTTGAATAACGTCCTTATCACATTGCCGATCAACGGCTCATCGTCGATCAGGAGCACTTTAAACATGGTTAGACCACCTCTTGTTCAGATTGTTCTGCATGTTGCATTTTCGGAAAGCGGATTTCTACCTTCGTATACAATCCCGGCTCGCTGTATAAGCTCAGACCGTACGTTTCGCCGAACATCCGGACGATCCGCTCGTGCGCGTTGCGTACCCCCATTCCGCTGAAGCGGGACGGGGCGTCCTCTTTACCCATGTCTCCCAGCAGGGCGTCCATCTGTTCCTGCGTCATGCCCCGGCCGTTGTCCGTAACTTCGATCCGCAGATCATGATGCTCCACATAAACGCGAATCAGGACATATCCCCCTTCCCCGGAAGGACCGATGCCGTGTATGATCGCATTTTCGACGAGAGGCTGCAGCACCAGTTTCAGCACCCCGCACTCCAGCAAAGCGTCGTCTTCAATTTGCGTGTGCACCTCGATCGGCTCCAAATATTTGTATTTCACGATCGAAATATAACTGTACACATAGTCCAGTTCTTCGCGCAGCGTCAGAAATTCGTTGGAATTCCCCAGCAAGCCGCGCATCAGCTCGATGAGCGAACCGGACACCTCTTCGATATTGGGCACTCCGTTCAGCTTGGCCAAATACTTGATCGTGTTGAGCGAATTATAGAGAAAATGGGGGCGAATTTGCGCCTGCAGGGCGGTGAGCTCGGCCTCGCGTTTCTTTTTCTCGCTCGTTCGGATGCCTTCCATGAGACGTTTCAATTCATCTACCATGCTGATAAAAACGCGATACAACTCGCCGACTTCGTCCTTGGAGTTGATTTCCGTTTTGGGAAAAGACAAATTTCCGTCCTTGACCTGCATCATCATCGATTTCAGCCGGCGGATGTTTAAAGTGCTTCGGGAAGAAACCTGATGCGAAGCGATCAGGATGACGATAAAGACGATGATCGACACCTCGGCCATCAAATTCCGGATTCGCGTGGATTCGCTGAGCAGCGAGTCCAGCGGAATCAGTGCCAGTGTGCTCCAGCCTGTATACTCGGAAAGACGGCTGACGACGATGTAGGATCTTCCATTGATCTTTTGCTCAACCACTGTGTCATGGCCGGCAATGTCCCGTTTGATCTCGACAATCGTATCCAGAGGAGGCGCATAGGAGGATGGTGAAGATTCCGATTGATAGACATACCCGTTCTGTTCATCCAGTACATACAGCATGCTGTCCGCGGTCGGCTTTACGCCATAGGTTTTTTTTATAAATTCGTAGTCCAAATCGACCATGACAATACCGACGGTTTCGCTGTTATAGCGAATCTCGCGCCCGACGGTGATGGCATCCGCCGTTCCTTCCGGCTTAAAGTACGCATGGCGCGATCCGTTGAGCAGCATATAGTTCAGCATCGGGGTCCCCAGGACGCTCCGGTCCATCCAAGGACCGCCGGTGAAAAACACCTTCCCGTTCAAACCCACGACAGCCATCCGGGAAATATAGGGCTTATACTTGGTCAGACCCGACAGAAATTCCGTAATCCGCTTCTGCTCCTGAAACCATTCATAACTAGGCTCCTCGTTTGGGCTCAAAATCGTATCGATCACCGTGCTTTTATTGGTCACGACCACGGTGTTCAGCCTGTCGATCTCCTCCAGCATGACGTTGAGGGATTCATCCGCCTGCCGGATGCTGTCCGAGACCGAGGTGACCGCGTTGTCCTTGATGGTTTCGCGCATATTGACGTACACGATGCCGGTGACGGAGACGATGGACAAAAAGGTGACCAGGCCGAAGGCCATGAATATTTTCCCCTGAAAACTCGTTTGCGGCCAAAACCACCTTCGAAGCGTCGTAAGTTTCATAGCATATCTCTCCTCAAAACGATGTATTGAACCTGCCTGATTCCTTCGATGGACGAACAATCCGGCTTGCAAACGCTTCCCAAAACCGGCGGCGGAGCTCTCTGTTTTTTTATGGATCCGGATGGAACAGGTGGAAGGCTTTCGTATTTTCCGCAACAAAATGACAACCAGCCTAATGCTCGGCTCTATTTTCAAACCAGGAAAACGTATACATATTATATAAAGGCAAAATTAAACTTGTCGAGATAGCCTGACAAATTGACAAATGAATAGGAACGAAAATCCCCATGCGGGAGCCATGCCGAAAAAGCCGGCCGCCGTTTTCCGGCGCATCCAGCTTGAAAGGCAAATAGTTCTTGTTTAGGCCGATTAATCTTGATTTTGCTTCCGGTACTGCGACGGGGACATCGAACAATAGTTTTTGAAGGCCCGGGTAAAAGCAAACAGCGTCGGATAGCCGAGGGAATAAGCGATCTCCGTCACGGCCGCCGACGTTCCGAGCAGCATTTGCTTGGCCTTGTCCATTTTGACCATGGCAATGTATTCGGCCGGCGTCATGCCCACGGACCTTGTAAACTGCGTGGAAAAATAGGTCCGGTTCAGTCCGGCATATTCGGCCACCTGCTGAACGGTGATGCCCTCGGCCGCGTGCCATTCGATATATTCGGTCCAAAGGGAAGCTTTGCTTTTTGGGGTCGCTGCCGGGCTTGGGTGCGCATCCGTCAATCCGGCGCTTGAGATTAAAAGGGATAACACTTGGTACATCAGCCCTTTCAAACATAGGGAGGCGGCAATCCCATCCGTCTTCCCTTTTCTCCACTCCTCAAAAAGCCGTCCGATCACGTGCTCGAGCGCCGGGGTCCATCGGCCTCTGGAGCAAGGATCGTCCGGGTCAAAGCCGGCCAGATGCAGCATCTTTTCCAACTCCGGTCCATCCATGGCCAGCCACGTTAACTGCAGGGACGGTTCGTCTTCCGGTTTGTAATAAATATAAGTCCGGTTCGGATACAGACAAAACGCATCCCCCGTCTGAAGCCTGCGCGATTGCCCCTTATATTCAACCATCAGGCTTCCCGCCCTGACAAAATGAATACTGTAGCATTCAATCCTGCGCGGCCCGATCCGATATCCCGGCTTCGCCGTGTTTTGACCCGCTCTCACGAGCCAAAAGGGACTGAGGTTATCGTTTTCGGTCGGCGTGTAATAAAAAAATTCCGCAAATTCATGATCATATTCTTGCAGCATTCGTCCGCACCCTCCGTTTTATTTTTTTTCGTCAACTGACAAAATGATAAATATATCATACAATACGCCATTCCGTTCGCGCACCCCGTTTAATATAATTTGGTCAAGGAGGATGACGGATGAAAAAACCTAACATTTTGTTAATCACCAGCGACCAGCAGCATTGGAACACGATTGGCGCGTTTAATCCGGAAATACGCACCCCGAATCTGAACCGGCTCGTCCGGGAAGGAACGACATTCGATCGGGCGTATTGCCCCAACCCGACGTGTACGCCAAGCCGGGCTTCGATCATTACCGGGATGTACCCGAGCCAGCACGGCGCGTGGACGCTTGGAACCAAATTGCTGGAAGATCGGCATACGGTGGGCGAAGATTTCAAGCAGGCCGGCTATCGAACCGGATTGATCGGCAAAGCCCATTTTCAGCCTCTGGCCTCCACGGAGGAATTCCCATCGCTCGAAGCCTATCCCATCCTGCAGGATCTGGAATTTTGGAAAAATTACAAGGATGGATTTTACGGATTCGACGATGTGGAACTGGCCCGGAATCACACGAACGAAGCCCATATCGGGCAGCATTATGCGCTGTGGATGGAGGAGAAAGGCTGCCATAACTGGCGGGACTACTTCCTGCCGCCCACCGGTACCATGGACCGGGATCAAACGTATCGTTGGCCGATTCCCGAAGAATACCATTACAACACCTGGATTGCCGAAAGGACAAACGCTTTGCTGGAGCAGTATCACCAAAATGACGAGAGCTTTTTCCTCTGGTCCAGCTTCTTCGACCCGCATCCCGAATACCTCGTACCCGAGCCGTGGGATACGATGTACACCCCTGATGAGCTTACGATTCCGGAAATGGTGCCGGGCGAACACGACCGCAATCCGCCGCATTTTGCAAAAACGCAGGAAGAACATCCCGACTTTTCCGATCTGCAGGAAACGGGGTTCGGCATCCACGGTTACCGGTCGCATCATTATTATGAATACGGCAGCAGGCCGCGGCTGACGGACTTTGACAAGAAAAAGCTGGTCGCCGTCTATTACGGCATGATCAGCATGATGGATAAGTACATCGGGCGTATTCTCGATAAGCTGGACGAACTGGGTATCGCCGACAACACGATTGTCGTCTTTACGACGGATCACGGCCATTTTTTCGGGCAGCACGGTTTGCAGGCCAAGGGCGGTTTTCATTACGAGGACCTGATCAAACTGCCGTTTATCGTCCGGTATCCCGGACGAGTGCCCGCCGGCAAACGCAGCGGCGCCATTCAATCTTTGGTGGATTTGGCTCCAACCTTCTTGTCCCTGTGCGATCTTCCCGTTCCTTATGCCATGACGGGCGTCGACCAGAAGAAGGTATGGCTCGGCGAAGCCGCGCAGGCGCGCAACCACGCCATCTGCGAATTCAGGCATGAACCGACCACCATTCATCAGAAGACCTACGTCGATGAGCGTTATAAAATTACGGTCTATTACAATCAAATCTATGGAGAAATCTTCGATCTGCATGAAGACCCCGGTGAACTGAATAACTTATGGGACGACCCGGCGCACGCAACGCTGAAAACCGAACTTTTGCTTAAATATGCATGGGCTGAGCTTGGAAAGGAACCGATGCCGATGCCGCGAATTTCCGGAGCTTAAAATGTTACGGACACCCGCGACGCTTATATCTCAGGTTTTTGCAAAATTCGATTCCGGCCGCTCCCGCGTACAATATATAGACGAATTAAACCGTTTCGCTCTATATTGCTCATTGAAAGTCGCTCCTTGGATTTTTGCAAAACCCTCGACTAAAAAAATGATGCGCAGCAATCAAAAGGCCCTTTCACAGGCATGTGAATCGGCCTTTTGTGATGTATGAAAACCGGCTGTCCGCTGTATTGCATGAAATAGGGTTGAGTCCGTGTCAAGCCCCCTGCTATCATGGGGTCATGGATATTGAAATCAAGGGGGAGCGAGCATAATGGATCGAAATCGGAACTGGGCAGGCAATTACGAATACAGCGCTTCAAAACTTTATGTCCCTGAAACCATGGAGCAAGTGAGCGAACTCGCGGCCAAAAGCCGCCGCATTAAGGTGCTGGGCACGCGGCATTCATTTAACGGCATCGCGGACAGTCCGGAAGCCCAGCTTTCGCTGGAAAAACTGAACCGGGTCATTGCGCTGGACCGCGAAAATCACCGGGTAACGGTGGAAGGCGGTATTCGCTACGGGGATTTGTGCCGCTTTCTGCACGAACAAGGTTATGCGCTTCACAATCTGGCATCGCTGCCGCATATTACGGTCGCCGGCGCATGCGCAACCGCAACGCACGGCTCCGGCGTGAGCAGCGCCAATCTGTCCTCCGCGGTCCATTCGATGGAGATCGTCGGAGCGGACGGAGCCGTCATGCGATTCTCCCGGGACCAGGACGTGGGGGTGAATGCAGCCGCTGTCGGTTTGGGCGCCCTGGGAATCGTCACCAAAATCACGCTTGATGTCATACCGGCATTTGAAATGAGTCAGTACGTTTACGAAAATCTGCCTTTGGGGAAGCTGGAAGAACACTTCGGCGAAATCGCCTCCGCTGCTTACAGCGTCAGCCTGTTCACGGATTGGAAGGCATCCTCCTTCAACCAAGTCTGGCTGAAGCATCGTGCAACGGACGGCACCGCAGATGGAATGGGGCCCGAGTTTTTCGGGGCGGTCAGAGCCTCGGGGAGAGTGCATCCCGTAGCCGGTTTTCCGGCGGAAAACTGCAGCGAACAAATGGGCGTCCCCGGACCTTGGTTCGAGCGGTTACCCCATTTCAGGATGGAATTCACCCCAAGCGCCGGAGAGGAGCTGCAAAGCGAGTATTTCGTGCCCCGGCCGTTCGCCTACGAAGCTTTATGCGCAATCGATCGGTTGCGGGAGCATATTTCCCCTCTCCTCTATATTTCCGAAGTGCGCATGATTGCAAAAGACGAATTGTGGATGAGTCCCTGCTACAAGCAGGATTCGGTCGCGATCCATTTTACCTGGAAGCCGGACTGGCAAGCGGTGCGGCAAGTGTTGCCGCTGATCGAAGAGAGCCTTTCCCACTTTGCCGCCCGTCCGCATTGGGCCAAGCTGTTCACCATGCCGCCGGCCGATGTGCGGGCCCGTTACGAGCGGCTGCCTGATTTCCGGAAGCTTCTTCTGCGCTGCGATCCGGAGGGCAAGTTTAGGAACGACTTTTTGAATACGTATCTTTTGGCAGACTGATAACTTATAACAAAGGAGCGTCACGAAATTCGTGAGGCTCCTTTTCCTCTTAAATCGACCCTCTAGCCTTTTACTCATTTTATCTTAAAATCGATGGCAATTTCCTGTTAAGTTTCGTTTGGCATGTGCTATTTTTGGGTTAAAACTTTACTTCTAGCCCATCCGCTTTATGGGGTTTAATTCTTTTATTCGTCACTTTATCGAGATCAACTTTTTTGCCGTCCAACCAGACAGTCATGGTCAACAGGTTCCCCTTCTCCACATTGCGCACGACAATTTCGCATTTGGGGCATGCATGCTTTCGAACCAGCTCCACCACGGCATTGCCAGGTTCGCTTCCGTCTGAGTATACTTCAACTTTTTTGCTCATCGGATTCTCCTCCTTCGTTTATAAAACAGAGGACGGGGCATGACTCAAGGCAATCGTTGGTTTGGCTAACCGCAGATTCCAGCAGCGATTTCATTTCCACCAACTGGTTGATCTTTTTTTCGATTTCCGTTATTTTGTCTCGGGCGTAGGCTCGCATCTCTTTTTCCGGCCATATTGCACCGGTGCGCAGCATGAGCAAATAGCGAATCTCCTCTAACGTGAAACCAATCGCCTGGGCCTGCCGAATCCAACGGATATGATCCACGTCTGCTTCGCTGTACATCCGATACCCTGCTTTCGTACGCGGCGGCTCCGGGATTAATCCACGCCGTTCATAATATCTCACCGTTTCCAGATGGACGCCAGCCTGGTTCGCCAGTTCCCCGATCGTTAAATGCGCCATACACCGTTCCCCCTTCACAGTTCATCTTACCCTCTGTACTTAGGTACAGGGTCAAGAGTATTTTTGGTGCTTGGGCTGTGGGATGCGAAAAATGGATATTTTCAACACAATGATAAGAGGAGCTCCGCCCAGCTGCCCCCGCTAAGACGGAAGACAGGACAAAGCATAGACAGCAAGTAGGTTCCTGTTGCTTTTGTTATATTTTTATCGATGCATTATTCATTTGAGCTTCGAGAACATCGTATAATGCCAACTTATAATTTATTTTATCCATATTATAGTAAAGGTCTTTTATTTTCTTCTCGATTTCTTTTTTATGATTGAGCATCATCGCTTTGCGCTCCGACATGGTGTTGTCGCCTTCTTTGAACAAACGCACATATTTCTGGATCTGAACAATCGGCATGCCTGTTGCTCGAAGTGCGGTAATAAAATGCACCCATTCCACGTCTTCATGATCATATCGACGTTTTCCATTTTCATCACGTTTTACATAAGGAAGCAAACCCTCGCTTTCATAGTACCGAAGGGTCGGAGCCGATACACCTGTCATCTCAGCCACTTCTTTTATACTTATCATGATGATGAACTCCTTCACTTTTATTAAAGTAAACTTTAACATAATTCAATACAATCACAACTTCCTCCAAGCTATTGGCTGTATCATAGAGAACAAAATTCAAGCTTAATAATAACAAAGTACTTTTCAACGCTAATATGATTATACATAAATCGTCAAAGAAAAATACGCTTGACTTAAAGTTAACTTTAACAACTATACTGTAATCGCAATCCAATTTCTTTTTCAAAGGAGTATAAAATGATGTGTAAAACACGCGTACTAAGTGCTTATAGCGCAGGAGCATCTTTCGAAAAGACCATGATCGAGCGGAGGGAATTGCGGTCGGACGATGTTTTAATCGAAATTAAGTTTAGCGGGATTTGCCATTCCGATATCCACAGTGTATACGGTGAATGGGGTGACGGAATATTCCCGATGGTTCCCGGCCATGAAATCGCCGGAATCGTGAGTGCAGTGGGCCCCGATGTTACAAAATTTGGAGTTGGCGATCGCGTTGGCGTAGGTTGCTTCGTAGACTCTTGCGGAGAGTGCGAATATTGCCTCAAGGGTGAGGAACAGTATTGCACGAAAGGCGTGGTGCAGACCTATAATTCATTGGACTACGATGGGAACCCAACATACGGGGGATACAGCCAAAAAATCGTGGTTACGGAAAGATTCGTGGTTCGCGTACCGGACAATCTGGAGCTGGATGTGGCTAGCCCTCTGCTTTGTGCAGGCATTACTACTTATTCCCCTTTGAAGCATTGGAATGTCGGCCCCGGTAAAAAGGTTGCCATTTTGGGGGTTGGAGGGCTCGGACATCTGGCGATCCAATATGCGCACGCCCTGGGCGCCGAGGTTACGGTCTTGAGCCGCTCTATCGATAAAAAAAGCGAAGCCCTGAGCTTTGGAGCGGATCATTACTTTGCAACAAGCGATACGGAAACATTTAAAGCGTTGGCCGGCCGTTTTGACCTCATCTTAAACACCGTGTCTGCGAATCTTGATGTCGATGCGTATTTATCGCTTCTTCGCGTAGACGGTACACTTGTCAATGTCGGCGCTCCAGGTAAACCCGATCAATATAATGTGTTTTCCTTACTTATGGGTCGTCGCAGCATAGCCGGGTCACTTGTAGGCGGGATTCGGGAAACTCAAGAGATGCTTGATTTCTCGGCGGAGCACGGCATTGCCCCTAAAATCGAGGTGATCGGTGCCGATCAAGTAACCGAAGCCTATGAGCGGGTCCTCCGCAGCGATGTGCGTTATCGATTTGTGATTGATGTATCCACTTTGTAAGTCATCATGGCCATATCTCGTTAAAATATAAAAAGCCGCCATTTAGACGTCTTCATATGCGCATATAATGTTGTCTTCTAACAGGTTTAGGCTAACGATATTTCGCAACACTTGTTGAATAACTACAATGGTGTATTTGCACATCCACTTTGTGTGAGCTAGACTATAGTTCTTGTTTGCCATCTGTGACCATTCCTTTCAACCCCGCCTGAACATCTCAATTCTATCGGCATGGTCTTGGTGGTCAAACCCTTGTTCCCTCCACCCGCATAGCGGGTGGATTTTTGTTTCGCACGCTTCGCGAGCTCAACTGGCTAAAGCCTAAAAAAAGAGCAATTTAGCCATTGCTTCCCGATTGATATTGCTCGGCGTAAAGATTATACATTTTATATTATAGGGAAAAATTGCATGGGCAAATGTAGTTGATTTTCCTCTACATTCCGAGATTGCTGCTCCTTTTTACACGTTACTTTTAATTAACCATTCCACTTCCGTTAGATTTTGTTTTTGAACATTTTTCGTGTGTGTTTTGGTAAAGTGGACTTTAACAGCTTCTTCGTTTCCCCAAATTTCCCAAAGCATTATTTTCCGTTCAGACGGCTCAAGAGGATACGCATGGAATTTAATGCATCCTTCTTCTTTATTTGTTTCTTCCTCAAGCTTTTTGAACTCCTTCATTATTTCATTTAAGTCCTTATCACTAATAATCTTCAAACATGCAGTGATGTAATGCATAGATTTCCCTCCTCTGAATCTTGACTTATTCATAATCATAGCATGAAAGTAAATATAATTCAGCTAACCTGCCTGCCAATGGGGAATAGGAAGGAGCGGTTATTGTTAAGCGCACCGGCATAGATAAGCAGTTCATTACAGGGATTATAGGATAAAGCTGTTGAAGTCCGGCCGCTTTATTCGCCGTGGCATTTCGGATAACATGTTAACTGATACAGTCTATTCTTCTTCATGAAACGGAGCGTGAAAAAAAGTGTACGAAAATGATTTATTGAGGCTTCAGGATCAATTGCAAGCTGAAGCCAATGCGGTAGCGGAAGAGCTGGGCTTGAACGACATGCTGTCTTTGGCGGGAAACCCTGTCCGGGTCGGCAGCGCAGCGCTCGGTTTAATGGCATGGAGGGATCTGGACATTACCGTCGTAAGCCCTAAACTCGACGCGGATCAGGTGGCAGAAATCGCTTCGAAACTGATGATCAGGCAAGGCGTCAGAGAGCTTCGCTTCCTGAACGATACCGGTGTCTGGAATACGGATATCAACTATCCTGACGGTTTTTACATCGGGTTAAAATACCGGGCCCAAAGCGGGAAGGATTGGAAATTGGATTTGTGGTTCGTGGATGAACCGGACAAGCAGCCCGATCTTGCGCATATCAAAACGATGCCGGATCGGCTCACCCCCGAGCTGCGGGAATCCATCCTGGCGATCAAACATATGTGGGCCTCCCGTGAAGAATACGGAAACGAGGTAAAAAGCTTCGATATTTACACCGCCGTGCTGGACGATCATGTTAGAACGCCGGATCAGTTCGAGGAATGGCTGAAAAAGAAACCCAGTTCCTAATAAAACCGATGATTCTATGAGGAACATTCCGGGGCTGAAAAAACCGTGTGCCCCATCCTTTCAGCCCCAAAAAAGCCCAATGAACCGGCGGTGTTGACGCCGCTGTTCTATTGGGCTTTCTGGGAGGCGGCTCTTAAACCACCCGATTATGTTAAATTCTTCGTCTTATCCTAACTACAAAACACGACAGCCAAGGTTTTTTCTGGCTGCTTTTAAACCGGCGGTTTGACCCCCATTTGCATCCAACCTTCCTTGGACGGGCCATATACCGCAGGGATATTTAATCCTGCTTGCCGCATAAGCACGGTGACCTGGCCTCGATGATGGACGATATGCTTAATCAATCCCATGAAAATGGACGCATTCGATTCCTGTCTTCCAAAAGCATTTCGGATGATCTTCAAATCGTCGTCCGTCCATTGTTCTTCAATCGCTTTGGCCGCATCGCGGCTTATTTTTTTAAAAGTCTCGGCGATTTCCTTTGCAGAGGGTATTACATCCGAATCAGGCACCCGCTCGGTCGCAAGACCAAATTCATTCAGGTAATCCGGGACATTCGTTACAAAATGCCACGCGATCCTTCCTAATGTGCGGCCTTCAGGATACACTTGCTGCCGCAAGGATCCATCGGTCAATGCGTCCAAAATGTTTTGGGTTAATGCAGCTTCCTTTTTCCATTCCGCGATCAAATCCGCAACCGGTACATACATCATGGATTCATCCCTTTCTTGAGTAACTTCCCCCGACTGCTTGATTAAAACAATCGGTCGGCTTATTTCAACTATACTCACTAATAGTGACAGGGATTGTCATAATCATGTTTTTTATTTGTAATTACGTGTGAAGTGCATGCCCCTTATAGTACACTCGGGGAGACTGAAATTCTAATGAACTATGGAATTACTCCTCTATCTTAGTGTCCGCTGAAACACATCACTTTACGGATCAAATATGGATTGTATGGCGGAAAATTCATGGATAACCCATACTATTTTTCATTTTTTCAACCTAAGGAGATGCAGCCGCCGATAGAAGCGAATTTCGGATCAAGAATTTCATTGCAAATTAGAGTTGAATCATTTATTATGGATATCGAAGATCTATATTAATGATAATTCTGTGAAGGGAGGGGGAAACTTGCAGTTCTCCAAAAGTACAGATTATGCCCTACACGCCTTAATTCATCTGGGAAACTCGGAGCGTTGCAACAACATCGGGATCAAGGAATTATCCGGGACACTCGGCGTATCCGAAAGCTATTTATCCAAAATCATGTCCAAGCTGAGGCAGGATGGAATCGTGCGTGCTGTCCCAGGGGTGAACGGTGGTTACGAGCTCGCACGGCCGGCGGATCAGATTACGTTTCTTGACGTGATTTAAGTGATTGAAGGAAGACAGAAGTTATTCGAATGTTCCAATTCGAGTTCGCGGCAGCATCGGTTGTTAGCGGAAGAGAGGGCTGCACAGCAGGAACTGAAACATCCGGAAAAAAAAGTATGCTTGGTTGAGAAAGTTATGTACGGCGCGGAACAGCATCTGTACCAATATTTGCGGGAACACACGATCCAGTCGGTACTGGATGAAGCTTTCAAGCGTTGTACCCATAGGGAAAACAAGAAGTGATACGCTTCTTGCGCTTTAATTATGGATATTGTAGGTCGTGCATGGTGGTGTTTGAAGGATGGAAAAGCAACTTTTGGATGTAACCATTGCGGTCATCCACAATGAGCTGAATACAGGGAGCTGGAGGAGAAAAAATGAGCACGATAACGAATATTAAGCGCGGACCGATCATGTTTGCCCTGATTATCGGCATGTTCGTCGCCGCTTTGAATGAGACGCTAATGGGCAACGCCCTTCCCGAATTGATGAAATCGTTTGGCGTATCTGCGGCAACGGTCCAGTGGCTTTCCACCGCCTACATGCTCGTCGTTGGTGTGCTTGTACCTGTAACTGCAATCCTGCAGCAATGGTTCACGACACGGCAAATATTTCTGTCGGCGATGGGCCTGTTCTTCGCGGGAACGGTCACCTCGGCGTTGTCGCCGGAATTCGGGGTGCTGCTTGTCGGGCGGATTATCCAAGCGATCGGAACCGGCATGCTACTGCCGCTTGTCATGAACGTCATCATGACCATTTATCCGCCGGAAAAGCGTGGAGGCGCAATGGGGATGTTAGGGCTTGTCGTCATGTTCGCACCGGCGATCGGTCCGACTATATCGGGTTTAATCGTTGACGGGCTTTCATGGCGCTGGCTGTTTTACCTTGTCCTGCCGTTTGCGCTGCTCTCCATTATTATAGGAGCCGTTGTTTTGAAAAATGTGTGGGAAGTTACGAAGCCGCGAGTGGACTTCTTATCCATAGTATTGTCGACGATCGGCTTTGGCGGAATCGTCTATGGGTTCAGCAGTGCCGGGGATCACGGCTGGTCGCAGCCGGAAGTCATCTGGACGATCGTAGCGGGCGGTGCGGCGCTGTTGCTATTCATCTGGAGGCAGCTAATATTGAAGCAGCCTGTCATGGATTTACGCGCATTTCAATATCCGACCTTTGCGCTTGTCGCGGTGCTGCTGCTTGTGCTTATGATGACCTTCTTCTCATCGGCCATCATGCTTCCGATGTTTATGCAAGGCGTACTTCTGGTAACGGCATTCAAGTCCGGTTTGATCCTTCTTCCTGGCGGGATTATCAATGGGTTCATGGCCCCGATCTCCGGCAAGCTGTTTGACAAGTTTGGGCCGCGCGTTCTGATCGTCCCGGGATTGGCCATCTCCGTCATCTCATTATGGCAATTTACCCGCTTCGACGAAACGACGAGCTCCGGCTTTCTCGTGGCCGTTCACATTGCGCTGATGATTGGCATCGCGCTAGTCATGATGCCTGCACAGACGGCTGGACTTAACCAGTTGCCAAGCCATCTGCACCCGCATGGGACAGCGATCTTAAATACATTGCAGCAGGTGTCCGGCGCAATCGGCACTGCCCTGTACATCAGTATTATGTCGAGCGGGCAGAAGCAGTATTTGAGCAATTCAAGCGATCCGCAGGCTCCGGCGGAAATCGCCAAAGGGCTTGCAGCCGGCATCAACAACGCATTCTGGTTCGGCGTCATCATCGCGCTCGTTGCGCTCGTGCTCGGTCTCTTTATCCGTAAAGGGAAGTCGTCGGAGCAAGAACAGGCGGCTGGATGAATCAGTTTGGGGAATTCATAAACCATAAGGAAAGCGTGGGGAATACTCATGGACGATTTTTTTAATGCAGCCCTATGGGAAAAAGCGTGGAAAGACGAGTCCGATTTGAAAATCGACAGGATGAAAAGGAATGGAATCGATCCTACCCGATCTTTTGATCATAAGGCCGCGACCTTCAACGAACAATCGTTTAGCGAAGAGGGGAAAAAACGAACCAAACGAATCATGAACTGGCTTGAAGGACAAGGCGTTCAATTCGAAAACAGCTCCATTTTGGATATTGGCGCCGCATCGGGCGTGTTCACGGTTCCGTTCGCGGAGCGAGGGGCCCGCGTAACCGCTGTAGAAACTTCTCCGCCGCTGATCGAATTGCTGGAAGAAAACATCTCGAACTTCGCCGAAGATCAGGTGAAGATCGTACCCGTACCGTTTGAAGATATTGACGTAGCGGCCAAGGGCTGGAACCAGGCCTTCGATCTCGTCTTTGTCTCGATGAGTCCGGTCGTGCACAATTGGGAGAGCGTGGAGAAGGTGCTCCAGTGCGCTCGAAAGTTCTGTTATATCAGCATGCCGGTACTTCATACGGAGCACAGCCTGGTGAAGGAGGTTTGGCCGCTCGTCACCGGTCAACCCTACCAATCGAAACTTACAGAAATGGGATATTTATTGCATCTGCTGTATCTTAAAGATTATGCATACGAATCGTTGATCACGCGCGAAGGGAAAACGACGGAAATCTCCAAAGAAGCGGCGTTGAAGGAAGCAATGACTTGGCTTGGCCATCACCGTCTGCCTGTTGACGAGCGGAATCGGAATATTATTGCCGACTATCTAGAGCAAGCCTATCCGTCCGGCAAAATCGTCATTCGGGAGGAAGGACGTTTTGGCAAAGTACTGATTCGATTGCAGGATCAGAACATGTATTAGAGAGAGATTTGAGTCTGACAAGGCGGGTTACGTATTCATTCCAGAAAAATCGGCTCCCAGTTCAACTTATCTTGTTCCCGCAGTGAAAAAATGATAAAGGGTCGTGAGAATGGTATAACCGACGGCAACCGTCGCGCGATCGGCTCCGCTCCGAGCGGCAATCCGATGATACGGTGCGGAAAGGTGCGTGTTCGGGTTCTCACGACCGATTGTGTTGCCTCGACAAGAGCATCACGCCGTTTTTTGTTGCCTTTTCGTGTTCGGCCGGACTTTCGTTTCCGGCACATTCATGGTTACCTGGAGAAATCCCTGCCCATGAACACAGATGGATATTAATTCTTCGGGTCGGTGCCGATTTCCGCCAAGATTTGCTCAGCATTTCTCGGCCGATACCGGGAATCGTATCCAAGCACCCTTTTTACTCCAGAATGATACATCATTATTTACAATTCACAGAGCTTCCTCCGCAAACCCATTCGCCTTATAGTTAAACCGCTTGCGGTACCCGCATTTCCGGCAAAGCTCCTCCACCACTTTGCGGCGGGAAAAGCCGTCGACGATGTTCGTTGCGCGTTCGCCTTCGATGATGTCTTTAAAAGGCGTTTTGTAGATATTGCCCAGATTGATGACCCCTTCCCCGTCCAAACAGCACGGGATGACGGTGCCGTCCGCGAGCACGCCCGCCTGGTTCCGCAATCCGTGGCAGAATCCCGGACCAAAATCCTCTTCCGCGTTCAAATCCGGCCATTCGAACTCATGGTCCATGTTGATGTAAATCCGGTCGGCGATTTTGATGCCTTTGCCCGGCTCGACCTTTTCCTCGATTTTATAATCCAAGCCAAATTCGTTTTCGATATATTCCAGCATTTCGCGGTTGCGCTGCTTCTCCAGGTTCGTGGCGTTGTCCATATCCAGGTTCCACAATCGAAGCGACACGATCAGGTTCGAGCTTGCCGTCGCTTCCTTCACGAAATTCAGCACTTTGGCGATGTATGCGTCTTTGTCCTTGGAACCGATATGCCCGTCGAAGCTGTGCAGCGAAAAGTTGATCTGGCGCAGCGCCGGTTTGTTCATCAGCTTGTGCCCCGCCTTATGCAGCAGCGTTCCGTTCGACGTGATGTTCACCTTGAACCCTTTTTCGTGGGCGGCATCGAGCAGCTGGTCGATGTGGGGATGAAGCAGCGGCTCCCCTTTGACGTGAAAATAAATATAATCCGTATACGGCTTGATTTCATCCAGCGTATGCTGAAATTGTTCAAGCGTAATATATTGAGTGGCTCGGTGCGTTGGCGGGCAAAACGTGCAGGCCAAATTGCAGCGGCTCGTCAGCTCGACGTAAAACTTTTTGAATTTCTTCATCTCGGTTACTCCAGTCCTCTGTTTCCATGTCAGATATTTTCGTAGAATCCATGCGATGACTCTCCCAAAAGTGTATATGAGAACCTGTAGGATCGCAATACGAACCCGAAGATCCGGCGTTTTTCCGTCTAAAAATCTGTTCATTTGACATTTCCTGGCTTGTATGCGTCATATGCTCTACTTAGGATAACGAAAGGAGCGGGATAAGGCAGTGATTCGAATCGGCAACGAAGAAGCGGTGCTGGAAACCGGGAGTTGGCCCCCGTTATGGCAAAAAATCGTTCATGCGAAGCGCAACAGCGCTACGGTATTCCGTTACGTTTCGCTTGGTCATTTGCGGTTTGAGCTGCGGCTCAGAACGGCCATCGTCGAAGCGGCCAAAGGGCTGAAGCGAAGCGGCGTGCAGTTCGAAGACTTTGAGCACTCCCATTGCAACGAGCGGTATTGGAATCTGAACCGTCAAGGAGGGTTTGAGCTAAGACCCGACGTCACGCCGGCCGAGGGCATCCGGGACATTTTCGTCAACGGTCCGCGGTACGGGTTCGAATGTGCGACGGCCATCGTGATCGTCCTGTACAAAGGCCTGCTGGATTGTATTCACGAAAGGGATTTTAATCGGATGTTCGCGGACCTGCTGCTGTACGATTGGCATTACGACAGCGATCTGCGCCTTATCGAAAAACAGGGCGTATCCCAGTCGTTTCCGGGCGACGTGCTGTATTTCAAAAATCCGGACGTCAATCCGCGGCAAATCGAATGGCAAGGCGAAAACACCGTCAAGCTTGAAGAGGACCTTTATTACGGCCATGGCATCGGGATCGTTTCATCCCAGGCGATCATCGCGAAGCTTAACAGACACCGGAAGCCGGGAAGCACCGTGTCCGCCTATCTGACCGACCAAGTGATTTCCCCCGATTTTCTTTACCTGTCCCAATACGAGGCAGGGGGCTCGGAAGTAAACCCCGAGGCGCTTGAGCAAAACTGGATGCAGGAAAGCGGCATCGTCTCGCGAATCGGGCGGCGGCGTTATTGGATCGCATAAACGAAAATGGCGGAAAAAGCTGGCGCGCTTGCGGCAGCTTTGTTTTTTTGCTCTCTTCGCTGCGAAAATATCGAATTATGTCAAAATAATCATCGGTTTTGGCTCATTTTGTAAACATTTATAGACCATAGAACCGGGTCGGTGCTATAATATGGTAGAATTAGTACATACTAAGGGGGTCTATTTTCCTATGTCGTGGTTAAAAAATCTGCCGCTTTCCCAGCGGGTTATTGCCGGGTGCTACATGGTCGCCGCTCTGTTCGCCCTGCCGGCGCTCGTCATCTTCATTCTGATCGGCAAGCTGATCATCGGGGTCGTATTCGTCGTCGTTTTGGCTGCGCTTACATTTCCCCTTGCCCGTTATGTGGAGAAAACGCTTACCTCCTCGTTCGAAAACATCGCCAACGTAACGGCCGCGATCGCCAAAGGCGACTTTACGAACCGCGTCGACGAAACCGGCTCCATGGGGGATGTCAGCCGTTCGTTCAACAGCATGATCGACAAGCTGAAGAAAATTTTGAACGAAGTATCCGGCATTACCCGCCGGGTCATCGATGCAAGCCGCGGCATCGCCGACAAAAACCAGGAGCTGAAAAACGTGATGGCCTCCGTCGCATCGGCTTCCAACGAGCTGGCGATCGGCGCAAACGAAATATCGGCCGATGTCGCCGGCATGACCGAATCGATCCAGGACATTGAATTGAAGGTCGGCAACTATGCCAAATCCACCAAAGAGATGAAAAAGCAGTCCGACCTGACGTTCGGCTTCGTGGAAAAAGGACGCCAGTCGGTCGAAAAGCAGGCGGAAGGCATGCGCAAAAACATCGAAGCGACCGAAAACGTCGCCAAAACGATCGACGCGCTTTCCAAAAACGCGTACGGCATTCATAAAATCACCAAAACCATCTCCGAATTGGCCGAGCAAACGAATCTGCTATCCTTGAACGCATCGATCGAAGCCGCCAGAGCCGGCGAGCATGGACGCGGTTTTGCCGTCGTTGCGCATGAGGTCCGCAAGCTGGCCGAGGAATCCACGTCATCGACCCAGGAAGTGTTCGGGCTCGTCAGAAGCATCGAGCAAGGCATCCGCGAAGCGATCGAGAACATTCAAGTGAACGAGGAAGTCGTACGGATGCAAAATGAAATGATCCGCGAAGCGGAGCAAATTTTTACGAACATCGTGGAAAGCGTCCAATACATAAACGAGCAGATCAACGCATTCTCCAGGGAAAGCGATGTCATGCTCGAAAGCGCGCAGAAAATTTCCGCCGCGATCCAGAACATTTCGGCCATTACCGAGCAATCTTCGGCGGGAACCGAGCAGGTGTCCGCTTCGATGAACGAACAGATGAAATCCATCGAAGCTGTCGTGGAGGAAACCGAAGCGATGAGACAAGCCGTGTTCCAGCTGCAGAAAACGATCCAGATTTTCAAGTTTTAGCGCCAGTGCCGCTTATCTTCAGCCCTTTGCCCGATTGAATCCTTCTCCTTTCTGTTATATGATGGATAGAATTACAACGTAAAATGGACTTGCCGTCTTTATGGGGTCCATTTTATTCAGCAGGATTTTTGGAGGAATGAAGGCATGGCTTCAGCACAACAGCAACGACTCGACCCGAGGGTCGTACGGACGCAAAGGCTGCTCAAAAACGCGCTGTTCGACCTTCTGGAGGAACATAATTATGAACAAGTCACCGTGCAGGATATTGCCGACCGGGCGACCGTCAAACGGGCAACGTTTTATCTGCATTATAACGATAAACAGGATCTCGCGAACCAATGCATTGCCGATCTGCTCGCCGAGTTAAGCGAATCGATCCGCAGTTCGACCGAGGATCCGATGCAATTCGATTTTCACAGCGGCAAACCCCACCCGATTTTCATCCGGATGTTCAAGCATGTCAGCCAAAATTTTCGCCAGTACCAAGCTTTGCTTGTCCAAAACCGGATTGCGGCGTTTACTGCAGGTCTGCTGGACGTTCTTCACAACTTTATTTCCGCGGGCATCAATATGACCGAACCGGACGATTCCAACTTGTCTGCGCGCAGGGAAGTCGTCATCAAATATGTCGAATCGGCTTTCCTGGAACTCATTATATGGTGGGTCGAAAATCAAATGCCTTACAGCGAAGAGGAAATGGCCGAAATGTTAATGAATCTTTCCATTTTAGGCCCTTACCGGGTCCGCCCTTTTGAAAAATTGAATCAAATGAAAAATAACCCCGACGGACCGTAATCCGTCAGGGTTATTATTTTTTTGGCCGCTGCCTGCCGTTTACAGGGCCGTCCAACCGCCGTCGATGACAAGCTCCGCCCCGGTCATGAAACGGGATTCGTCCGATGCCAGGAAAAGCACGCCGTAAGCGACGTCTTCCGGGTTGCCGAAGTAAGGGAGCTGCGTAAACGTTTTGTAGTATGGCTCCGCTTCCCCGAACGTGCCTGCCGTCATCGGCGTCACGATGATCCCCGGATGCACCGAGTTGACCCGGATGCTCTCTTTCGCATATTCGACGGCCGCGGCTTTCGAAATCGAACGCAGAGCGCCTTTCGCCGCCGTGTATGCGCTGGAGCCGGCCATGCCGACAAGGCCGCCGATCGAGGAAATGTTGATGACGGAGCCGGAGCCGTTCTTTTTCATTTCAGGGATGGCGTATTTCATGCCCAGCATGCAGCCGTTCAGGTTGATATCCATCACTTTGTTCCACTTGTCCATTTCCAGGTTGGCGATGGTCATCGTGGAAGATACGCCGGCGTTGTTGACAAGCACGTCGACTTTGCCGAATTGTTTTACGGTTTCTTCGATAATGTGTTTCCATTCTTCTTCCGAAGCGACGTTATGTTTGAAGCCGAGCACTTCCCCGCCGCCGCTCTTGATTTCGTTTACAATTTCATTCAATGCCGTTTCGTTGATGTCGGTAGCGACCACTTTGGCGCCCTCCCGGGCAAACAATTTCGCTTCGGCTGCGCCCATTCCGTTGCCTGCTCCTGTAATCACCGCTACTTTACCTGCCAAACGTCCCATGTCCATCTTCCTCTCTATATGATGCCTCGTTATGTTGTGTAATCGATTACGATCAAATTATACACCCGTTCGTCTAATTTGTGAAGTATTTTACACAATGTCATTTAACAAGGATCGAAATGGGGAGCATTGAAATAGACATCTGAAATATAGGAGCGTGGTTAAGACTAGATCTCGAAAAAATAAGGGAACTCCCGTATCGACAGGAGCTCCCTTATTTATTGCTAATCATGTTTTTCCAGCCAAATATCCTTGAAATCCACCCATCCAAGCGGATTGAGGCTCATCCCGCGCACGAACGGATGCAGGAAGGCGTCAAGCTGCCGGTGATGGAGAAAAATAACCGAGGCTTCGTCGCGCAAATATTCCTCGATTTCCCGGAACGTCATTCGTCTCGCTTCTCCGCTCTCCGCCTCCAAGGCGTCGTCGATCCGCGATTTGATCCAGTCCATGCGCTCTTCATCCAGGTACAGCCGCAATCCGTTGATCCCGTTCTCATACGTCTCGATTTCGCATACCTCATCTTCGGCCAGCACGATGCTGGATAGGGTGCAGTCGGCTTCCTTCCAATTTTTGTGGTTCTCGATTTCGACCCGGATCCCCCACTCCGACAAACGTTTCCGAATCCATGCCGCGTCATCCTTGTATTTGTCATAAACCGCGAGACGGACCGGCCTTCCTTCATAACACGATTCCTTCAAAGCTGCCTTAACGCGTTCGGGCCGGATCGGGTCGATGACGCGGCCCCGGCTCTCACCCGGGCGGAATCCGAAAGCGGGAAGGATGCGGGGGCCTCCCAGCTCCGCGATCATCTCGCCGGGATGCAATATCATCTTTACGGCCCTGCGGAAGGCTTCCGACTGCTGCGGGCCTTCCCGCTTCACGTTCCAGCACAACATCGTGCAGCCTTGTCTAAGGTCGGGAACCGCTCCCCCCCGATCTTCCTGTCTATACCGGTCCATCATATGCAATACCGAGGTAAAACCGACCGATTCCGGGTTGCAGTCCGCAGGCATGATGACGATATCGACGCCGTCCAAATACGGGCGGCCCTGATAATAATGGGAATGCGCGGCGAGCTCGATGCGATGTTTGGAAAAGGAGACGACGCGAAACGGACCGGAGCCGAGCGGCAAGTTCCAGAAGTTTTCTTCCTCCTGACCGGCGAAATCGGCAGGCAGGATCGAAACCCCGACCGAGCACATGAACCGGTCGAAGATGCGGTTCGGTTTGCGGAGCCGAATCCGCACAACGCGCGGCCCCAGCGCATCGATCCGCTCGACTTCGCGAAGCAGCCATTCGTTTTCCGTGTTGCGGCGCAAGCGGTTCAGGGAAAACAACACGTCGGCGGATGTCATCTCCTGGCCGTGATGGAAACGAATGCCTTTGCGCAAATAAAACGTCCATTCGGTCGCCGCCTCGTTATGGCTCCAGTGGTGGGCGACGCCGGGCACGATTCGGCAGAGCCGCTCATCGTAGGTCAGAAGCCTGTCGAAAATTTGTCTTTGCAGATGCGAATCGAACGCAAAGCTTGCGATCGCGGGATCGAGCGTCCGCGGCGGATACAGGACGGGAAAAATCAAAGTGTCCGTCGCAGGGGAGCCTTCGGCGCCTTCTTCTTTTTTATAGCCGAAATGACCGTTCAGCCAATCGAGGAATCTCTCCTTGGCTTGCGTTCCGCCACTATAGGAGCCTATTTTTTCGAAAGCGTGCCGGTAATCGCCATCTTGGGCGAGTTCGATCGCCAGATTCAACAAAAAATCTTCTTTTCCCTCTTGAAACGTGATACGCGAATAATTGCCACGGCCCCGGCCCGGGAGCCAGTCGACCCACCCCTCGTCGACAAGCTTTCGCAAGATCAGCTTTGCGTTCCTCACGGTGCAATACAACGCTTCGGACAAATCCTCAAGCGTCACTTCGATCGGGACACCGCTTTCTTTTCCGTTCGAAAACCGGCTGTGGAGCATTAAATACTGTTCTTTGATCAGCATGGAACCTTCCCTCCCAAACGCAATGCCATCATAAAAGGGGAAAATCATTTCGGTAAGTATACACTTTTTTGCCCCTTTTGAACAGCGCATAATGAAAGCAGATCAAATGAAGTGGAGGAAGCAACCATGCTCGAATATTACACGTATCAAAAACTGCTCGAATATGACCAGGCCGACCGCAAAAATCCCGTAAAGATCCGAAGAGAGCAGGAAAGACAAATGGCTTATACGGCTAAACGGGACCAAGGCACCTTTAGCCAATGGTTTGAAACTACGCTGGGATTGTTCCATAAGCCGGAGCGGCGCTAAAAATACCGACTTGAGGCGTTAAGGCATAGAAAAAGGGTATCCTGCGCGGCGTTTGGCCCGTCTGAGATACCCTCCGTTTTTGATTCGTTGTTTTCCCCTTTTCATGTTTCCCTTTTTTGGAGCCATTTTTTCGCCGTTCGTCAGGCCGGGATCGCCCGGATCCTTCAAATCAAGGTCCGGGATCGCCTATACCCGGATCCCGCCCACGCCAAAATTCGGTTTAATGTTCCTCATCATTTGACGGCGGGGCGTCCGTCAGGATCGTAAAGGCTACGCAAGCTCCGCCCTCCTGACGGTTTAATGCGCGAATGCTGCCTCCGTGCTTCTCGACGATGGCTTTGGCGCTATAAAGCCCCAGGCCGGTTTGCCCTTTGTCCCCCCGGTAAAACTTTTTGAATACATGAGGGATGTCCTTATCGTTGAAGCCGGGGCCGTTGTCGCATATTTCGAATTGCAGCGCGGATGCGATCCTCACGATCCGAACGCCAAGCCAGCCTTCTTCTGCCGGCAAATATCGAAAGCTGTTGGCGATCAGGTTGTCCAGCACTTGACTGATCCGCTGCACGTCCATAAATACGGCCTCTTCGGCATTCGGCACGAGATCCTCGTATTCAATGCTGAACCGTACCCGCCGGGAACTGCACATGAAACCGATCTCACGCTCCTTGTCCTGCACGAATTGCCGTAAAGAGACATGCGCTCCCCGAAGCGGAAAATATTCCAGATCTTTTTCGGAAGCGATCTGTACGTCTTGAATCAAGCGGTTCACCTTGCGGATGTTGTCTTCGATGACTTTCAGATGGCCTTCGGCTTGGCTCCGGGGCATATCGGGCGTATCCGCGAGCAGCTCTACGTTGCCTTGGATAACCGTCATCGGCGTGCGGAAATCGTGGGCGATCGCGTCCATCATGTCCCTGCGTTCCTGCTCCAGCTTCCACTCCCTCAGCAAGGCGTCCTTGAGGGCGCTGCGCATGTTTTCAAACGATTCGGTCAGCTTGCCCAGCTCATTGTCCGCCTTATAACTAATCGTAAAATCAAGGTCCTGATCGCGGATGCGTTTGGAGGCTTCAATGAGATTATGTACGGGTCTGGCAATCCGTTTTCCGAACCTCGCAGCAAACAGAGACGTGAACAAAGCGACGTATAAAAACGGCGAGACGACGAAATAAAGGACGATGGCGAGGTTGATCCAGTTGGAACCCGACGCGGCGGTGGTCGCTTCCAGCTTATAGCGGAACAGCATAGCCCCTTTTAAATCCCCTGCCGCCGACATGACGGGCACGCTCCGGATAAACATTCCGCCAAATGATTTCGTCGTTCCGGCCGATTTGGTCGTATTCAGGTTCTCGATCATCGCTTGCTTCGTTGGAAACTTGCGTTCCTGCATCGTTCCATAGAGCGGTTTCCCGGAAAGATCGACCGCCTGGTATTGAATTCCGTCGCCCGGAATCCGTTTTTCCAGCTCCGGCCGGCTTATCGGATCGAGGATCGCGTCTCCTTGCGATTTGACGTATGCAACGAGAGAAGGGATTTTGTTTTCATAACTGTTCGCAGGGCGTATCCATTTGTTCGAAACGATCCAGCCCACGCCGAAAACAAGCGTAATGACCGTGCACGCCACGCTGAAAACCATGATCCATATGAAGGTGAGAATCAGCTGCCGCTTGATGGGCATACGTTCTACGAATCCGATCTTTCCCATTTGTAGCCGACCCCCCAAAGCGTGGAAATATAGCTGTTCAAAGGATCCCTTGCGCCCAGCTTGGCGCGGATCTTTTTGATGTGCTCCGTCACGGTGCTCGCGTCTCCGCTCGCTTCGAGCCCCCAGATCCGGTCATAAATTTGTTCCTTGGAAAAGACCTGTCCGGGATGCAGCGCCAGCAGCTCGACGATGTCGAACTCTTTGGCCGTCATCGGCACGACGGATTCGTTGACATGCACTTCCCGGCCTTTCAAATCGATGCGCAGCCGTCCATACCGGAGCAGGGACCGTTCCGCGGAGCTTTCCCGCATTCTCCTGCTGCCGCGCAGATGGGCGGCCACTCTCGCTTTAAGCTCCCGCAGGCTGAACGGCTTCGTAATATAATCGTCCCCGCCGATGGACAACCCTTGAATCCGGTCCGCTTCCGTCTGCTTCGCGCTGACGAACAGGATCGGGCAATCCACCTCGTCGCGGATCATCTGGCAAAGCTCAAAACCGTTTATGCCCGGCATCATCACGTCAAGAATGATCAGATCCGGCGCCTCGCCGAGCCGATTCATCGCTTCGGTTCCGTTTGAAGCGGTCAGCACCCGATATCCCTCCGCCGTCATGGCCTGCTCCATCAGCGACACGATTTGGGCCTCGTCGTCGACGATCAGTATTTTGTCCTGCATGTAAAATAATCTCCCTGCTTCCGGGCTATTTCACCCAGTTTCTTCGATTCCACCACAACATTGTAACGGCAAAACCTAGGAATATACAACCGAATACCGGCAAAAGAAAGGCATGAACGTACCGGCCGGCCATCCATTGGAAGACGGTGCTCATTCCCATCAGCAAAAATCCGAGCGTGTCCGAAACGTACAGGCCGCCGACAGCCACTCCGATCCAGCCGAGATAACAAATGATCGGGCTCGGAAGCAGGGTGCAAAGGGCCGCGGTCACGCTTAATTGCGCGAGCAGAATCAGCAGAAACAATCCGTAGGATTCCAGGTTGTATATGAATGCGCCGGCAGGGCCGTAAGCCTGTTCCGGATTCAGGTACACGACGGAGTCGACGCTTGGTTTGAGCAGATGCCCGAAACCTTCCCCAACGGCAAAGGTTACGGCCACAAACAGCAGCATGATGACGGCCAGATTGATCCATTTTGCCGCAAACAGCCGCAGGATCGATATCGGGCGGATCAGCACCAGACGCAGCTGCCCTCCGTGATATTCGCCGTTAAAGCTGTCGATCATCAGGATCGGGCCGATAATCAGCACCAGAAAAAATGAGACTTCCTTAAGCAAAAAAAGCGAAAAATTTTGTGCGGTCAAAGGCACCGACGATACGTTATCGAACGCGCCGAACGACTGCACGCCCAAAAACAGGCAGTCGAGCAGCACGATCGCAACAAAAATCAACAAACTGACAAAAGTTTTTTTCCGTTTCCATATCCGCTGCCAGTCGCTTTGCAAAAGCTGCATCATGATCCATTTCCTCCTTATATGAAGCGATCCGATTTGGTGAAGATGAGACGGGCGGCTGCCGTAAACACCGCGATATATCCCGCAAGTATAAGCACCATCCACAGTCCGGCATGCCATCCCCTTACCGCCGCGCTGTCTGATAGCATGATCGCGATCCCGCTAAATTGGATTTCCGTCAGCGAGACGTATTTCAGCATGGCTGGCCAGCCGAACCCCGTGACGCGGTTGAACATGTCATAGATGAGCGGATATCCGAGGGAACAAAGCAAAAATCCCATGCCGAAGCCAATGGCCGCGGTCGACGAACGGGAGACGACGCCGATCGCGATAAAGACGGCTGCCGTTCCAACGATCGAGGCATAAGCCATCCCGTAATAGCTGAGCGTATAACCGATCATGTATTTGCTTGAAACGGTATGATCGTAATAAAACAACGTCTGCTGCGGCGAAGATTCGAAAAAAACGTAACCGGCGATTGCCGCCGAAACCAAATAAACGATAAAAAACAAAGCCATCATGGACGCAAAAGCCAGCCATTTGGCCCAAAATATTTGCGAGCCGCCGTATGCCCTCAGCATGACGAGCCGCAGCTGGCCCGAACGGTATTCCTCCGTAAAGGAAACGGTCAAAAGCACAAGCGCCACGACGTTAAACACGACGATCAGCTGCTCGATCATGGCCATGACCGGAAAGTTTTGCGCCGTCGTGTGCTCGGGACTTCCAAGCGGAACGGACGCGTTATGGCCGATGTAATATTTAGCCGTCAGGACAATGATCAGCGGAATGGCGATCAGGAACAGCCAGGCGATTTTACGTTTCCACAAACGTTCCCATTCGCTGTGAAATAATGCCCTCATGTGGTCATCATCTCCACGAAATGGTCTTCCAGGCTGCTCGTTCCGGCCATCTGCAGCCACGCTTCCTGCGTGCCCTGCCATACGAGCCGGCCTTCCTTGATGATGACGAAGCGGTTGCAGATCCGCTGCAGTTCGTCAAGCAGGTGGCTCGATACGAAAAAGGTGATGCCGTACGTTTGGTTCAGCTTCAGAATCAGGTTGCGCAGCTCGCGAATCCCCATCGGGTCCAGCCCGTTGGCCGGTTCGTCCAAGATGATGAGCTTCGGGTTTCCCAGCAGCGCTTGGGCAATGCCGAGGCGCTGCTTCATGCCCAGGGAATAGGTTTTGACTTTATCGCGTCCGCGCCCGTCCAGCCCGACGGTGGCCAGAACCTCGTCGACGCGTGCGGCGCGGTTTTCTTTCGGGATGCCTGCATGCAGTTTCACGAGATTCAGCAAGTTGTCCCTGCCGGACATATATGGGAAAAAGATCGGCGATTCCACGATGGCTCCCACCTGGCCAAGCGCCTTCATCCGGTCCCGCTGCACGTCGAAACCTTCGATGCGGATGGTGCCTTCGCCCGGTTTGACCAGCCCCGTAATCATGCGGATGAGCGTTGTTTTGCCGGCGCCGTTCGGGCCGACGAAACCGCAAACATCCCCCTGCATAATTTCAAAGGACATGTCGCTTATAAGCGTCCGCCGTCCTGTTTTTTTGGTTACATGTTCGATTTCCAGTACTCTCATTATTAATTCCCCTCCTGGAATTTATAGTAGAGGGCAATTCTAAAGAATTTATAACGTCCGCTAATTTCTTAGAAAATGTAGCCAATCTGCCTCGAATGTTTTATAATACACATGAATCATCCCATTTTATAAAACATGGTTTCATTATATGAAACTAAAAGGAGGAGTTTCTGTTATGCCGATGGATTTTCATGATCCAAGAAACCAAACTTCTTATACGACCCGCGTCGCGGATGCCTCTTGGCTGGAGCTGATTTCCAAGCAAGTGGCGCTAAAAGGAAAATGGGCGGCGGATATTGGCTGCGGCGGAGGAATCTATACGAAAGCGTTGCTTGCCCTTGGAGCCGAGCATGTCATCGGCGTCGATTTTTCGGCGGAAATGCTCCGGGGGGCGAAACAAAATGTAGGCGAAACGCATGAAGTGGAGTGGATTCAAGGCACTGCAACCGAGACGACGCTGCCTTCGGAGCATGTCGATGTCGTGCTGGAACGGGCGCTGATCCATCACCTGAACGATTTGCCTGCATGTTTTCGCGAAGCCCGAAGAATTTTGAAAACCGGCGGCACGCTGATCGTGCAGGATCGGACGCCCGAGGACAGCGTATCCCCCGGATCGGTCACCCATATTCGCGGGTTTATATTTGAAAAATTTCCCCGGCTTGTTGAAACGGAGGTTGCGCGGAGGCATGATTCAAAAAAAGTAACCGATGCGCTTCGTACTAGCGGATTTCGGGAGGTTCATGAGCTGACATGGTGGGAGACACGTAGGGTGTATGATCGTCCCGAGGCATTGTTCGAGGATTTGCGGCGGCGCACCGGACGTTCGATTTTGCATGAACTTTCGGATGCAGAGTTGGAAGAGCTGATAACGTATATTGATGGAAAAATAAAAGGATCCGGCCCGATTGTCGAGAAGGATCCTTGGACGATATGGTTCGCCAAGCGCTAAAGCTTCATCGCGGCTGCCCGTGTTCGGGCAGCTCGTCTTCGAACGGAAACGGAAACTTTGATTTTCACTCCTATACATATTGTATTCCGTAATGACTTTGGGGCCGGTTTCAGTTATTTTGCGGGGACCCGGAATGGATATATAAGAAGAAAAACGGATCCGCCGTATTTTCACGGGAATCCGTTTATACTTCTCAACCTCGCTAAGGTTTCAGCACCACTTTAATGCAGTTGTCTTCCTTGTTATCGAAAATGCGGTATGCATGCTCCGCTTCCGACATGGGAAGCCGGTGCGTAATGATGTCGGTGGCGTCCACTTCCCCGGATTTGATCATTTCAAAAAGATCCGGCATATAGTGTATGACGGGGGCTTGCCCCATTTTGACCGTAATGTTCCGTTCGAACAAATGGCCAAACGGGAACAGGTTGTATTTTAATCCGTATACGCCGACGACCGAAATCGTGCCGAACTTGCGGACGATGTTGGCCGCCATGTCGAACGCCCCCAGCGAACCGCCTTGAAGCTTCAAGGCTGTCTCGACCTTTTCCATCGGCGTGCGCTTCGCATCAAGTCCTACGCAGTCGATGACGACGTCGGCGCCGCCTTTAGTCAGTTCGATCAGCTGCTTGTCCAAGTCGTCGACCGCTCCGAAATTGTACGTTTCGACGTTGTTATGTTTTTTGGCGTGTTCCAGCCGATAGTCGACCTGGTCGACGGCGATGACGCGTTTCGCCCCTTTTTGCCAGGCGAATCTTTGGGCAAGCAGCCCGACCGGTCCGCATCCGAGCACGATGACCGTGTCCCCCGGCTTCACGCCGGCATGATCGACGCCCCAAAAGGCCGTCGGCAAAATGTCGGACAGGAAAAGAATTTGCTCATCCTCCAGCTCGGCGTCCTTCGGCACGACAAAGGGAATGAAATTCCCGAATGGAACCCGCATCAGCTCGGCCTGCCCGCCGGCATAACCGCCGTAAGTTTCCGAATAACCGAAATACCCGCCCGTATCCTTTGCGTCGTTGGCATTGTCGCATTGGCTTTCCATCTGGTTTTGGCAGTAGTAGCATTGTCCGCATGCGACGTTAAACGGAATGATGACCCGGTCGCCTTTTTTGACGCGCGTCACGTCCGGGCCCACTTCTTCCACGATGCCCATCGGCTCATGGCCGATGACATAATTGTCGTACATGCCGGGAATTAAACCGTGATACACGTGAAGATCCGAGCCGCATATCGCGGTCGTCGTTACCCGGACAAGAATGTCGTCCTTTTTTTCAAGTCCGGGATCGCGGATCTCCTTTACCTCCACCTTT
Organism: Paenibacillus sp. VCA1; assembly: GCF_031583795.1. Lineage (NCBI taxonomy): Bacteria > Bacillati > Bacillota > Bacilli > Caryophanales > Paenibacillaceae > Paenibacillus > Paenibacillus sp. VCA1. Next base: position 446,336 of record NZ_JAVLSX010000006.1, read on the forward strand.
TTTCGTCCTTGGTACGTTACGGCCTTCATGCTCCAACCTCCATGGCTGTTTTCCCCTAGTCTGCCCGGATGTTGGAACACCCATCCCATGGTTGTCGGGCAAAGCTGAGCCGGTTCGCTTTTTGGCTTAAATGGCCGCCCATGGCAGCGGATTGCGGAACCGCGACCAGTCGAGGCGCATTTCCTCCGGCGTGAGCAGGCAGGCATCCAGCTGCCGTTCGATTGCTTCGCGATCCAGATCGATTCCGATCAGAACGATTTCGTTCATCCGGTCGCCCCAGGTCGGATCCCATTTGTTTTTGAGGTCGGGTTCGGCCGCCAAAATGTCGCGCTGCTCGGCTTCAGGCATCGCCGCCAGCCAATAACCCGCAGGGCCGAACTGAATCGACGGTCCCGCCTGGCTGAAGGATGCGGCGACATCGTCCTTGACCGCCAGCCAGACCAGTCCTTTGGCCCGGACCACCTCGGCAGGCCAGTCCGCCATCATAGCCGCCAGCCGTTCCGGATGGAACGGGACGCGTTTGCGGTAAACGAACGAGCCGATTCCGTATTCCTCCGTTTCCGGGGTATGATGATCCTTTTCCAGCTCCTGGATCCATCCGGCGGACATGCTCGCTTTTTCGAAGTCGAACAATCCTGTATTCATGATTTCGGACGGGCTTACCCGGCCGTTTACGGTCCGGATCAGTTTGGCCGAAGGCTGCAGCTTGCGGAGCAATCCTTCCAGCCGGCCGAGCTCCTCTTCGCCCACCAAATCGCATTTGTTCAGCAGCAGCACGTCGCAGGTTTCGATTTGGTCAATCAGCAGGTCGACGACATCCCGGTCGTCGTTTTCACCCGAAGCCTCCGCCCGGTCAAGCAGGGACTCGCCTGACGCAAAATCCTTCCAGAATCGGTGCGCGTCCACCACCGTTACCAAGCAGTCCAGGCGGGCATGCTCGGCCAGGTTGATGCCGGAGGTTTCGTCCGCATAGCTGAAAGTTTGGGCAACGGGAATCGGTTCGGAAATGCCCGTCGATTCGATCAAAATATAATCGAACCGCCCTTCCTCCGCCAGCTTTTGCACTTCCTGCAGCAAATCGTCGCGCAAGGTGCAGCAGATGCAGCCGTTGGTCATCTCGACCAGCTTCTCTTCCGTGCGGGACAAGCTGGATCCGGATTGCACAAGCGCTGCGTCCACGTTGATTTCGCTCATGTCGTTTACGATGACGGCTACTTTCAATCCTTCACGGTTGTTCAGGACATGGTTCAGCACCGTCGTTTTGCCTGAACCGAGATACCCGCTCAATACGGTAACCGGCACGATGTTTCGAGTCATTTGGCGTTTCCCCTTTCGTCCCTATTCATTCAGCGCTTTTTTCAGCGCCTCCAAATTCGCGCGCATGACGGAAATATAATCCTTGTGCTGCGCTTGCTCGTCCGCGGTCAAACCTTCGAGCGGGTTCAAAACGGCCGTTTGGGCGCCAAGCTCCTTGGCGATCGTATCGGCAACCTGGGAAGAAACAAGCGTCTCGAAGAAAATCGTTTTGACCTGATGCTCCTTTGCGAATTTCACGACTTCCGCCATCGCGGAGGCCGACGGTTCCTGCTCCGGCGACAGCCCGGCAATCGGCACCTGCGTTAGACCGTAAGTCTTGGCCAAATATCCGAAAGCGGCATGCTGGGTAATGAAATCTTTCCGTTTTGCGTTTTGCAGCTCCTTCTTGTAATCCGCATCCAGCTGTTCCAGCTTGGCGACGTAGGCGTCCGCGTTTTTCGTGAATTGCTCTTTATGTTCAGGAGCTTTTGCGATCAAGGCAGCTTCGATATTCCGGACTTCCTTGACGGCTAACTGCGGCGAAAGCCATACATGCGGATCCAATCCTCCGTGATCGTGATCATGATCGTGCTCATGCTCGTGGGAATGATCGGCTTCCGCAGCATGATCTTCCGTCGTAACCTGTTCTTCGCCGTCCGCATGCTCCGAATGCGCATCATCTCCATGCTCGTGTTCTTCCTTGCCTTCGATCAAATCCAAACCCTTGCTTGCTTCGACGACGCTCAGGTTTTTATTGTCCGAACTGCCCAAAATTTGATCGACCCATCCTTCCAGGCCGGCGCCGTTATAGACAAGCACATCCGCCTTCTCGATATTTTCGATGTCTTTCGGAGTAGGTTCCCAATCATGAGGCTCCGTATCCGCCGGGATCAGCAGATGAACGTCCGCCAAATCGCCGGCAACCTGGCTGGCGAATTCGTACATCGGATAAAAGCTCGCTTCGATTTTCAGCTTTTGATTTTGCGTCGTTGCCGGTTCCGCTCCGGCCGGCGTCGAAACCTCCTCCTTTTGGCCGCAGCCGGAAATTAGAAAGGCCAACGCCGCGATCGTAACTGCGGATACAATCGGAATCCATTGTTTCTTCATTATTTTAAAGCTCCTTCCGTAACGTTTGATGGGTTTGATTCGTATGATGGGTTTGCTGCTGTGCGCCTGGTTCCCGTTTTGGCGAAACGCCGTTTGGCCCCCAGCTTGACGACGCGCTTGACCGTGATGCCGACCAACAGGATGGCAACGAGAATCAGCGCGATGGTTCCCCCGGGCGGGGTATCCGTGTAATACGAAACGGACAAGCCGCTGAACACGCCGATCATGCCGGTGGCGACCGCAAGAATCGCAGCCGACGTGAAACCTCCTGCAAAACGGAGGGCAAACGCCGAGGGCAAAACGATCATGGATGACACGAGGAGCACGCCGACGATCGGCATCGCCGCCGCGACGATCATGCCCGTGACGACCGCGAAAGCGAATGAAAGCAGCTTGACCCGAACCCCGCTGACTGCAGCCGTATCTTCCTCGAACGTCAGGCTGTAAAGCGGTCTGCGCAGCAAAACAAAAAACAGGAGCCCGGCCAGCGTTACGGCCGCGATGATGATCAGCTGCGTCCGGCTTACCGCCACGATGGAACCGAACAGATATGAGGTTATGCTTTGGTTCAGGCTCGTCTTCAGGCTCATCAGCACCATCGCCAGCGCAAGACCCGAGGTCATGATGATCGCCACGGGCAATTCGCTGTAAGAGCGGTACGTCCGCCGCAGCTGCTCGATGACGATGCCGCCCAACACGGCAAACAGGAATCCGCATAATATCGGACTGAAATGAAGAACGGTGCCAAGCGCAACTCCTGCCATCGAAACATGCGAAAGCGTATCGGACATGAGGGACTGCCTTCGGAGCACGAGATACACGCCAAGTACCGGCGCGATGAGCGAAATGAGTCCGGCGGCCAAAAACGCCCGCTGCATAAATTCATATTGAAACATCGCTTTCTTCCTTCCCTTCCAGATAAATCACGCGATCCAGGTAATCTCGGGCTTCGTCCAGGCCATGAGTCACCATAATAACCGTCCTGCCTTCTTCTTTGGCCAGCTGTCGCATCCACTCGTAAAATCGTACCCGGCTCGCGGAATCCATTCCGGTTACGGGCTCATCCAAAACGAGCAAATCCGGCTGCTGAACGATCGCTCTCGCAACACACGCCTTTTGCTTCTGCCCTCCGGACAACTCCCCGATTTTCCGGTTTCTCAGCTCCCACAGGCCTGCCGCTTTCAGCGCCTCTTCGACTCGTTCATGCTGCTCCTTCCGGAAACGGCGGAACAATCCCAGCTCCGGGAAACATCCCGATCGGACCAATTCGATGACCTTGCTGGGAAAACCGGCATTAAAGGACGCGGCCTGCTGCGGAACGTACGCCACCCGGCTTTGGCCAAGTTCAGCCGAAAATCGTACCGTGCCGCTCCATGGTTTCAGCAGCCCGAGCATCAGCTTTAACAGCGTCGTTTTGGCCGCCCCGTTCGGGCCGGTGACGGCAATGAATTCTCCGTCATGAATATCCACGGATACATTCCGGATCACAGGTTCATTTTCGTATCCAAACACGATATCGCGTAATGAGCAAAGGATCATATGTATCCTCCTTGTTTTGATTTAATAGTAATAATTACGATTTAAAAACAGGCAAAAAAAAATCTCTACTGCTTACGCACATGTTTGTACGAACGAACCAGCTCTCATTTATTCGTAATTATTACGTTTAACATTAAAACATACATTTTTCTCGCTGGCAAGTTGTTCGTAATAATTACTATTAAAAAAATTATGCCCTTGCTTCTCCTGGCATCATCTGTTAAGATAACTGACGAACGTTCGTTAGCTGGAGGTGCTATGATGTGAAAGTCGATGAAATCAAAGAAGCGGCTTTGAAGTATTTTACGATTCATGGCTTTGAAGGAGCCTCCCTTTCCCAAATCGCCGAAGAAGTCGGCATGAAAAAGCAGTCCCTTTACGCCCACTTTAAAGGAAAGGACGATCTTTTTCTGCACGTGCTGCGGGATGCAAAAGAAGCGGAGCTGACGTCGAAGCTGGAATATATGGAGCGAATCGACGCGTTCCATCCGGAACGGGATTTGTACGGATTTTTGCGGCTCGTCATCGATTTGTTCCAAAAAAACGAGCAGCTGAAGTTTTGGCTGCGCATGTCCTTCTTCCCGCCCGCGCATCTTGCGAAAGCCATCGAAAAGGAAGTCGTCGACATTGAAACAGAAATTCAGGAAAAACTAGAAAAAAAATTCGAGGATTGGATCGAAGCAAAGACCATTTACGGAGAAACGGCCAAAACGCCCACGCTTGCCTTCCTCGGAATCGTCGATTCCATGTTGATCAGCCTGGTCTACGATAATGACGAAGGGCGGCTGGAAGATAAATTGCAAGCCTGCTGGAGCGTATTTTGGAGAGGCATTTCGCATCCTTGATTTTTACGGAAAGAGTGTTGAGATATGAAAAAACCAATCAAAGAGCAAAAAGCGGTCCTGCTGATTCTGCTGAGCAATGTTTTCATTGCGTTTCTGGGGGTTGGCCTGATCATCCCCGTCATGCCGTCCTTTATGGACATGATGCATTTATCGGGAAAAACGATGGGTGCCCTTGTCGCCGTCTTCGCCGTGTCCCAGCTTGTGATGTCCCCGCTTGCAGGGCGCTGGGTCGACCGCTACGGCCGTAAAAAAATCATCGTCATAGGGCTGTTCCTATTCGGAGTATCCGAATTGATTTTCGGGCTGGGCACAAACGTCTGGGTGCTTTATCTGGCAAGGGTTCTGGGCGGGTTCAGCGCCGCCTTTATCATGCCAAGCGCGACCGCGTACGTGGCGGACATTACGACCGTCGAGGAACGCCCGAAGGCGATGGGATACATTTCCGCAGCCATTAGCACCGGCTTTATTATCGGCCCCGGCATCGGCGGCTTTATCGCCGAGTATGGCATTCGCGTGCCATTCTTTTTTGCGGCGGCCATCGCCTTTTTAGCGTGCGTTTTCTCGATCTTTATTTTGAAAGAACCGCTGACCAAAGCGGAACTCGCCGAAATGGCATCGAACTCCAAGCAAACCAGCTTTATGGGCGATTTGAAAAAATCGCTGCACCCGCTCTACTTTATCGCGTTTATCATCGTATTTGTGCTTGCGTTCGGCCTGTCGGCTTACGAAACGGTGTTCAGCCTGTTTTCCGATCATAAATTCGGCTTCACGCCGAAAGACATCGCGGCCATCATTACGATCAGCTCCATCTTCGGAGTCGTGGTGCAGGTATTTATGTTTGGAAAAATGGTGGACGTTCTCGGTGAAAAAAGACTCATCCAATGGTGTTTGATCGTCGGCGCCGTTTTGGCGGTGGTCTCGACCTTCATCTCCGGATTTTTGACGGTTTTGGTGGTCACGAGCTTCATTTTCCTGGCCTTCGACCTGCTGCGTCCGGCCTTGACGACGTTTTTGTCCAAAGCCGCCGGGAAAGAGCAGGGATTCGTCGCAGGCATGAACTCGACGTATACAAGCCTCGGCAATATCGCCGGACCGGCCGTCGGAGGCATTTTGTTTGACGTAAACATCCACTACCCCTACCTGTTTGCCGCCGTCGTCATGGTCATCGGCCTCGCCATTACCGTCATGTGGAAAGAGAAACAATGGGGAGAAAACGAACCAAACGCTTAATCTGTACGCCGATGCCGGTCTTCCGGTACGGCGTATTTTTTTCGGGCTGATCTTCAGAAATAATTCAGATTTTCCTTTGCTTGTTCCCAAGAAATTTTTTTTAGCATGGGGATATGTAAAAGCAAGGGAGAGAAATCGTATGATGAAAACCATCCAGGAAAAAATGCTGTTCCTGTATAAATTTTCGCAAGCGCCGAAACAAGTCGGCAGCATTACGCCAAGCTCGGCTTTTCTAGCCAAAAAAATGCTTGAGGCGATCGATTGGCGGGAGGTCCGGCACGTCGCCGAGCTCGGCGCAGGCACAGGCGCAATTACCAAATATATCGGCGAATACAACGCAAACCGTGCCGATGTGATATTATTCGAAAAAGATACGCTTCTGCGCGACCGTTTAACAAACGATTACCCCGGGTACGCCTGTTACGCCGATGCGTGCAACCTTCGGGAAACGCTGCGGGCCGAGGGCGTCGACCAATTGGACTGCATTTTGAGCGGGCTGCCTTTTTTCAATTTCCCGCAAGGACTGCGCGACCGTCTGATGGACGAAATCGTCGCCTCGCTGAAGCCCGGCGGCTTGTTTATCGCCTTCCAATATTCGCAGCAGATGAAAAAGCAGCTGTCCCGTCTGTTCGAGATTGAACATGTTCATTATGTCCCTTTAAACATCCCTCCGGCATTTGTGTACGTTTGCCGCAAGCGATATGATACGTATGAATAGAAAATTCGCCGCCTATTTGCCGCTCTGCTGGCTGCTGGCCATTCCCGTCCTGAACGTGTTTTACGGTTTGCTGAATCACGGCGGTGCCGATACCGCAAGGTTGGTCACCGAATGGGACCGGCTGATTCCTTTCATGCCCGTGTTTATCATTCCGTACCTGATCTGGTACCCTTACGTCTTCTTCATGTTCGTCGTCTTTTTCAAGAAGGACCGGCAAGTGTATTACCGCTCCTTGACGTTGACCTGCATCGGCCTCGCGGTTTGTTATTGCATCTTTTATTTGTTCCAAACGACGCTGCCGCGGCCGGACATCGGCGAAGGAGGCATTTTGAACTCGCTTGTCGGCTTCGTCTATGCGACGGACTCGCCGTATAACTGCTTTCCGAGCATCCATGTCCTGACCAGCCATATCGTCCTGAAGGCAGCCTTTCAATGCAAACTGGGCAGACGGGCGACGACGGCGGCAGGGCTGATCTCCTGGTCGATCATCGCCTCCACCCTGTTCGTTAAGCAGCACGTAATCATGGACGTTTTGGGAGGCATCCTCCTGTCGGAAATGCTTTTTTTCTTGATCGGGCGGAGATTGTTCAGAGAAAGCGGGAAGGAGCGTGCGGCCCATGAATGCTGATACACTGCTGTCGTTTATCCAGCATTTCGGTTATGCCGCGCTGTTTTTCGCTTTGTGGCTCGGCATCGTCGGCATGCCGGTTCCCGACGAAGTCGTTGTGATGACCGGAGGCGCCGTGACGGCAAACGGTTTTCTTCACGTGCTGCCCGCCTTTGCGCTAACGTATTTGGGGGTCGTCTCCGGGTTATCATTAGGTTACGCGCTCGGCCGCTTTTTCGGAAACGCGGTGATCGACCGGCTGCGCCGGAAGAAAAACATGAAAAAATATATCGATGTATCAGAGAGGCTTGTCCGAAAGTACGGCAGGTTTGCATTATGCATAAGCTATTTTTTTCCGGTCGTGCGCCATGTCATGCCCTACGTCGTCGGGCTTCATCAGATGAAGTTCAGGCAATACGCCTTGTTCTCGTTTACGACGGGGCTCGTATGGACGGCGATTTTTTTCACGGTCGGACGCCTGGTCGGGGACCATGCGCAGACGATCGGGGAGCTTGCTTACCGCTATGGTCTGAGACTGGTCTGGATCCCGTTTGCCGCGGGTGCCGCCGTTTTAGCCATTCGTTATATGTTCAAACAGCACAAATCGAAAGGAGAGCGTTCGTCTTGACACATACTGTGCTGGTCGTCGATGACGACCCGGAAATTCGCGACGTCGTGCATATCTTTTTGCGAAACGAAGGCCTTCGCGTTTTCGAAGCCGAAGACGGCCTCGAAGCTTTGGAGCTGCTAAAGCGCGAAGTCGTGGATTTGATTATCTTGGACGTGATGATGCCCAACCTGGACGGGATCAAGGCATGCTTCAAAATCCGCGAAACGATGAACATCCCGATCATCATGCTTTCCGCCAAAGGCGAGGATATCGATAAAATTACGGGGCTTACGACGGGTGCCGACGATTACGTCGCAAAGCCGTTCAACCCGCTTGAGCTGATGGCCCGGGTGAAGGCGCAGCTGCGCCGAATCAAGCTGGCGGGCGATGGCGTCGGCCAATCCCAGACAGGCGAAAGCGTCATTGAGATTGGCGACCTGATTATCGATAAAAGCCGGCATATCGTGACGGTTCGCGGCAAGGAAGTATCGCTGACCCCCATCGAATTTTCGATCCTCGAGCTGATGGCCACCCACCGCGGCCATGTGTTTAACGTGGAAAAAATATATCAAAGCGTATGGAAAGAGGAAAAATTTTTAACCGACAACACCATCATGGTCCATATCCGGAATATCCGCGAAAAAATCGAGGACAATCCGCGGGAACCCCGGTACATTAAAACGGTCTGGGGAGTGGGATACAAAGTTGAGTAAAGAGTTTTTTTCTTTCCTGGCATCCTTTCTGACAGGGAAAAAGAATATCCGGGTCCGGATGTTTTGGGCGGCATTGTTCAGCTTTTTACTGATGATTGCTTTGTCGTATATCCTTGCCTATTTATCGGTCAATTTGATATCGCTCGGGCCGGTCGGGAGTTTTGCGTTTTTGGTTGTCACGTTTTTGTTTTTCTTTTTTATGCTGACAAGGCCGATCGTGCGGTATTTGCGGAGGCTGGCCGACGGCCTCATGACGATCGCAAGCGGAAATCTCGATTACCGGCTGCCGGATTCCGGCGAAGATGAGCTGGGGGAGGTCGCCAAAAGCATCAATTTCATGGCGGAGCAGCTGCAGGAAAAAATCAACCTCGAACGCCGGATCGAACAATCGAAAATGGAGCTGATCACGGGCGTTTCCCATGATTTGCGCACCCCGCTGACCAGCCTCATCGGTTATTTGAATCTTTTAAAACATGACGATTACGCGAATTTGGATTTGGAGGAGCATAAACGCTATGTCGACAATGCGTACAACAAATCGCAGCAGCTGAAGCAGCTGATCGACGACTTGTTCGAATACACGCGGTTAACGAGCGGTACGGCGAACCTGTCGCTAAAAAAAATCGATTTGGGCGGTTTGCTTGAACAGATCATAAACGAATTCGAACCCATCGCGCAGGAAAATGCGCTTTCCGTGCGTTTGATCCGGGATCCGGGGCCGATGTACGCGTCCATCGATACGGAAAAAATGGTCCGCGCCATCGACAACCTGTTAATGAACGCGCTGAAGTTTTCGTTTAAACCCGGCAAAATCACGGTGCGGCTTTTGGATAACTTGGGGCAGATTTATTTCGCCGTCGAAAACTTCGGCAAGCCGATCGCAAAAGAACAGGAAAAACTGCTGTTCGAGCGGTTTTACAAGGCGGACCCGTCGCGCAGCGAATATCGCGCCTCCCCCGGCGCCGGCCTCGGGCTGTCCATCGCCAAAAACATCGCCGAACTGCACGGCGGGCGCATCGGCCTTAAACACGAAAACGGGCACTTCACTTTTTTCATCGAGCTTCCCCGATGTTCCGAGTAAAAGTGCCCGCTTGCAGGCTTTAGGCGCTTAAGTTAATCACAATCACGGCCGGTCAATACCCTATGCCGATTTTAACGGTTCGGCCGCCTGTTTCCCCTTCGGTTTCCATTTGAAACGGTCCGCGTTTAAAAAGACGATCAAGCCGGAAATGGCCAGCATTCCCCCGACGATCTGGAACCATGTCATTTGTTCGCCGAGCAGAATGAACGCAAGCAGGCTCGACCCGACCGGCTCTCCCAAAATGCTCATGGAAATCGTCGTGGCCGAAACATACTGCAGCAGCCAGTTGAACAGCAGATGCCCGAAGACGGTCGGCACGACCGCCAACAGCGCAAACATCGCCCAGTCTTTGCCGGGATAGGCTGTAAAGGAAATGCCGCACACGGCGTTATATACCGCAAATACGGCCGTTGCCGACAGGAATACGGTAAAACTGTACACGTACGAGGACACCTGCTGCACCACTTTCTGGCCGATCAGCATATGCACGGACACCGCAAGCGTGCCGAAAACCGACAGCAAATCGCCGATCAGATTGGTCCGGGATACGCCGATATCCCCCCAGCCGATCAGAACGGCCCCTATGATCGCCACGCCCATGCCGGCCATGGCCACACGCGACGTACGTTCTTTATATATGAAAAATGCGCCGATGACGATAAAAACCGGCTCCAGCGCCAAAATAATCGTCGAGCTGGATACGGTCGTAAGCTTCAGCGATCCCATCCATAGCAAAAAATGCAGCGCCAGAAAAAATCCCGAAGCAAACAGCATCAGCATCTTTTTTCGGGTTAATGACTTAAGCTCCGTCAAATGCGGTCGAATAAACGGGAGCATCAGCAGGGCCGTTATGAGCAGCCGGTACATGCCCTGGATCGACGCGGGGGCCGAAGACCATTTGACGAAGATCGATGAAAACGAAACGGCGATAATGCCGATGATTAAAGGAATTGCGGTTGGGATCGGTGCGTTCTTTTTCATGGTGCTTCCTTTCCGGTAACGATGATAACAACAATTCATTGTATCACGGTCCGGCGAGAGCGGCTATCCTGATTGTTTTGAAACGAATCAACATAACGGGTATAATAAAACTCATTAACTGGGTGTACGCGACAGCTCAATGCAATCCAAAAGATGCAATCTCCCTGCTTTGCGAGGGTCGAAGAGATTGCTTTTTTCACTTTTTATGACGCAACACTGTAAACAGGAGGGATTTTTATGATATCTACCCGGAGCGTCCAGATCGGACCGCCGCGTTTCGGCATCGCCGTGCATGCCCTGATCTTGCTTGCCAAATGCGAAGGAACGCTTTCCAGCGCGGCTATTGCCTGCGATGTCCAATCGCATGCCACGTTTCTCCGCAGGGTATTGGCCCAGCTCATGCACACCGGTATTGTCGAAGCGAGAGAAGGACGAAACGGGGGCTACTATCTGAAACGCCGTCCGGATCAAATTACGCTGGCGGACATCTTTTTGGCTGTACAATCGGATTGCTGCGAACCAGAGGTTCAAGAGAAATGCGCCTCGGGCAAGCAAAAGCTCGAAGCGATTATGGCAGAAGTTCAGAAGCAGACTGTCGAACTGCTCAAGCAGCATACGTTAGCCGATTTGATGCAAGAATAATTACGGATTGCATTGTGCGTCGGAACGTTATATACTGTACTCGGATAGGTTGCAGTTGATAGTTCGACTGCATTTTATTTTAAAACATACTGTGCTTATTGCAAGCACAGTAATTATTTTGAAATATACTGTGCTTGTATTAAGCACAGTAATAATGAGGAGGAGAGAAACATGTCCGTTACACAATTGTCCCAAACGGTGGATCAACAGCAGTTTTTCAACGTTATTCAGGATCGGCGGTCCGTCCGCTACTATGATCCCGAAGCCAAGATTTCGCGGGAGGAAATGAACGAAATCTTGCAGCAAGCGACGCTCGCTCCTTCAGCCGCCAATCTGCAGCCGTGGCGCTTCCTCGTCATCGACTCGCAGGAGCTGAAGCAAAAACTGTTTCCGATCGCCAACGATCAGCAGCAAGTGATCGAGGCTTCGGCCGTCATTGCGGTACTCGGAGATTTGAAGGGTTATACATTGGCCGAGAAGATTTACGGAATGGCGGTCGATGCGGGTTATATGCCCCAAGAGACGGCTAAATCGTTCGTGGAACGCTATCAAGGGTTGTTTGCGAGCATGCCTATAGAGACTGTTCGCCAAAAAGTATCTATTGACGGTGGATTGGTATCCATGCAGCTTATGCTTGTCGCCCGCGCCAAAGGCTATGATACGGTTCCGATGGGCGGCTTTGACCATGCTAAATTTGTAGAAGCGTTCAATATTCCGGAGAGATATGCTCCTATTATGCTTATCGCCATCGGTAAGGCGGCGAAGCCCGGGCACCCGACGACAAGATTGCCGATTGAGGATGTCGCATTTTTCAACGAAATGCCTAAGGCATGATATAACCATTTAGCAATATAAAAGACACCCAAGAACACCCCAATTGTTAGAGACAACTAGCAATTGGGGTGAGTGTCAAACTTGGCCGATCAGGCTTAAAATTCCCGATTTTGCAGCTCCCGCTTTGCCGTTTCCTGAGTAAACACACCTTCAGAGGTGATGATCTTCATCGGCAGTTCCTTGCCGTCCATTAGATCCCGGACTGCTTTCATAAGCTGGGGGCCGAGCAGCGGGTTGCATTCGACGGCCATATTCAATTTGCCCGTAACCATCGCTTGGAACGCCGGGCGTGTCGCATCGATTGAAATGATGACCATGTCCTTCCCCGGATGAAGCCCGTATTCTTCGATCGCTTGTATGGCTCCGAGCGCCATGTCGTCATTGTGAGCGTACACGACATCAATCAGCTTGCCGTGTTGCCGCAATGCGGTCTCCATCATCTTCTTGCCGTCCTCGTAGGTGTAATCTCCGCTGTACGACCCCAGAATTTCGAAATTGCCGTGCTGACGGATGACCTCCTCGAACCCTTTTTTTCGGCCGACCGCGGGTGCAGACTTCTCCGTGCCCTCCAGCTCAACGATGCGATATCGCTTCTGTCCCGTCAGTTCGCCGGCCAGCCAACGCGCCGCTCTTCGTCCCTCATCCATCATGTCCGAACCTATATATGCCGTCCAAAGCGTATCGTCGCTTACCTTCACTTCCCTGTCGGACAATATGACCGGAATACCGGCCTCCTTCGCTTCCTGCAGCACTTCCTCCCAGCCCGTCTCGGTCTTCGGCGAAAAAGCGATGACATCTACTTTTTGTTTAATGAACCGCCGAATAATCTCAATCTGCCTCTCTTGCGATTGCTCCGCATTATCGTAAAGAAGATCGATCCCCGCTTCCTTGGCTGCGGCAATCACCGATTTCGTGTTCGCCAGCCTCCAGCTGCTTTCGGTACCGACCTGGGCAAAGCCAAGCACGATAGACTTCCCTTCATCCTGTTTCGTCGTTTCACGCTTTTCCGGGTCGCTTCGATCTTTAGCCGGGTCCGATCTTTTTACCGACATGTCCGTCCGGGCGGTAATTTTTTGACTCCGTAAAATCACTTTCTTCGGAATGCCTTTCTCTTTGTTCAAAATGTCAATGCCATAATGGACCGCTTCTTTACCGCCGGTAGGGCTTGTGAATGTACCCGTCAACCGGTTTTCCGAGATTAGCTTGAAGCTGCCGTTTTCCGAATTGACCCCGTCGATCCCGATGATATCCAAATGGTCCAGGCCTGCATGATGTGCGGCGCGATAAGCTCCGAGCGCCATCGCTTCATTATGCGCAAACACCATATCGACCCCGCGATGTGCAGCGAACCACCCTGTCAACAGGTCCTCGGCCATGTCGCGCTGCCAATCCGCATTAAATGTTGCAGTGATTTCAATGTTAGGACTTTCCGTTAGAGCTTGGCGAAAGCCTTTGCTGCGCTCTTCAACGCTTGGCGATCCTTTCAGCCCCTGCACCTCGATGATTTTCCCGCCGGCCGGACCTAATGTTTCAAGGGCGAATTCGCCCGCTTTTTTACCGATCATCTCGTTATCCGTTCCGATATAAAGCGTATAATCGTAACCGGTTACGCCCCGTCCCATGACAATGACGGGAATTTTGCGGTATACATCGCTAATCGTCGGCGTCAACGCCACCGGATCGTCAAGCGAAATGATCAGCAGATCGATACCGTACTCGAGCAGATTCTTCACATCTTCCGCCTGTTGGCTGCTGCTCTGGGCCGCATCCGTAAAGATCACGCGAACATCGCCCCGCTGCTCCACCTCCTTGCGGATTTCATCGTTCATAACCACCCGCCAAGGCTCGGACAGATTCGGTTGGGAAACGCCGATTAAATATCGAACGTCGTTGCCGGCTTCCCTGCCGTTAACCTGTATGCAATGCCAAATGAAAATGCACAGCAAGGCGACCGTCATCAATATGCCGCAGCTCCACAAAGAACGTCTCATCATCTTTGGCCTTTCCGGTAGATCAACGGAGTGGTGCCGGTCACTTTTTTAAAGGTGTTGCTGAAATAATGCTGACTGCTGTAACCGACCATTTCGGCGATCTCGTATACTTTTGCCGCAGGATCGTTCATGAACTGAATAGCCTTTTGAATCCGGACTTTGGTCAAATAATCGATAAAGGACAACCCCAGCTCCCGCTTCAACTGTTTGCTTAAATACGCGGGACTCACCTGCACCCCGTCCGCCACTTCGCTCAAGGACAGGTCCGGCTGATGATAATTGCGGTCAATGAACTTTTTTGCCAGCACAACGACCGGAGATAAACTTCCTTTTGTCGTCAGCTCGTCTGCCAGTTTCCGGTATGCCGCGGGTACTCCGGCAATTCCATCGTCTACAATACATTGATCCAGCAAAACCACCTTTTCGAGGATCGTTTCAAGCCGTTGTTGAATTTTTTCCCCCAGCGCCGGCCAATCCGCTGCTTCAGCCATCGTAACGAGTACGATGATGTGGCCTTTCGTATCGTTGAAGACTATTGCGGACTCATACCGGACAACATCTTCAGCCACGTTTCTTGCGGCGAATTCCAGCAGTTCCCGGTCCCAAGCGCGGTGCGTGCCGCCGGTATCCAGATGGCTCATCACCTTCAACAACACGATGCCGATGCTTGGTCCGATCTGCAGCCCGAAAAAATCAAGGTTCTTGCGCACCTCATCCTCATCCATCAAATGATCGATCCATTTCACCAGAAACTTATCGCGAATCAGGATGGAATTGGATTTCAGCTGATGATCCACCCATTTGTGACGCTCCTCATATTGCCTTGTATTCTCTAAGGTTTCCACCGCCTTGGTCGCTACCGATTCCAGCTGGTTCCTTACGACCGGCTTTAAAATATAGTCGAAAACCTTCAGCTTTAAAGCTTGCTGGGCGTAAGCAAACTCGTCATGGCCGGTAATCACGATCACTACGCAGCGCTCCAGCGTCTGCTTCATTTTCTCCAACAAATCCAGTCCGTTCAAAAAGGGCATATTGATATCGACAAACAAAATATCCGGTTTCAGCTGATGGATCAAATCGAGTGCTTGCCGGCCGTCCTCGGCTTCTCCGACGACCTGGATGTTCAGGTCCTCCCAAGGCAGGACTTTCTTTAAACCTCTGCGAATTTTCGGTTCATCATCGGCGATTAACAGCTTCCACACGACCCTATCCCCCATCTAAATATTCACTAATGGCAGCCTTGCTTCAACGACCGTTCCTTGGCCGAGAACGCTGTGTATGGATATTCCGTATTCGGGACCATGCGCCAGTTTGATTCTTTCGTTCACGTTAAATAGTCCATAACCCCGCTCCCTGCCGGTTTGCCGCGTAACTCGCATATCTTCCCTCAACTGGATCAGCTTCTCTTCCGGCAAGCCTACCCCGTCATCTTCAACGATCAATCGCAAAGCATTGCCATCCCTAAAGCCGCGGATCACGATGTTCCCCTTGCCTGATTTCGTCTTGATGCCGTGGTAGATCGCGTTCTCCACAAGCGGCTGCAAAATGATTTTCAACACGCGGTATCGTTTGATTTCATCGGAAACCAGCATCTCATAATCCAGTTTATCTTCATACCTCGCCATCTGAATAACCAAATAGCTTTCGACATGCTGCAGCTCATCCGTTAGCGGTATAATCTCATTTCCTTTGCTAAGGCCAATCCGAAAAAGATTCGTTAGCGCAACGACCAATTCGACGATATCCTGGGCGTCCCGATCCAGCGCCATCCATTGAATGGTATCCAGTGTATTGTAGAGAAAGTGGGGTTTAATTTGGGCTTGAAGCGCTTTCAATTCTGCTTCACGCTTTTCCTTTTGTTCCGTATACACCATATGGATCAAATTTTCGATTTCTTCCACCATTTTGTTGAAACTGTTGCCGAGCTGTCCAATTTCATCATTCGTCCTACTAGGAAACCTTAAATTCAATTCCCCTTCTTCAACTTTTCGCATCAAGCTGCGCAGCTTGCCGACAGGCCGCACAATCGAGTTGGTAAAAAACCATGAGGCGATAAAAGCAAAAAACAAAGTCACCATCGCAATGATCACGGTAACGGTTTGTAAATCAGACACGACTTTAAGCGATTCGTTGAGCGGAATGACCCCGACGATTCTCCAGCCGATATCCGGGAACATGTTATAGATGATTTGGTAATTCCGTCCAAAAATCGGCTTGACCAGACTGCCTGTCGTACCACCCAACCACTCGCCCGTAATTCGATATACGATCCGGTTTACCGGTGAATAGACGACCCCGTTCTTTTCATCCATAATAAAAATAAATCCGCTTTTTCCAAGAGACACCGATTCGACGATACTCCGGATGAATTCAAGCTTCATATCGATCATCACGACTCCGATGATTTCGTCCGTTACCGGGTCTTTCACCGCCTTCGCAACGGACAGTACTTGATCCGCGCTTATGTTTTGCCTCAGTTTGATATTCCGTCCGATCGGATGGCTGAATAAGTGAAGGGTATCCGGATTGCCGACCGCGGCCTGATACCAACGCTCTTCCGTCAGCGGATCGCGCTGGATCCGCTCCAACGTATTGCTGGCTGAAGCACTACGCCGGTTGACGGTCAGAATGCCTGCAATTTCGGGACGTTGTCTTTCGAAAATGGCTTCCCTCCGCTGCACTTCGGCGCCGGTTTCAGCCAATGTTGCCCAATCTTGTTCGCCTGCCCGCATAAATTCAATCACGGCTTTTTCGGCTGCCAAATATTCGATGATGTGATCCATCTCTTTCAAATAGACTTCGATATGATTTTTGACTTGATTCATCATCTGGATCGTATGGGAGTTCGTCTCTTCTTCAATCGATTTCTTATAGAGATAACTGCCCAAAAAGCCTAGGGTTAAGATGGATAATGAAATAATAAAGATGAAGTACAGGAGCAGTTTGAATCGTATGCTTCGATTGGCAATGAACCCCATACGCAAAAAGCATCAGCCCATTCTATCGAAAGATATCAAGAGGTTTGATCCTTATCATAATGCAAAATGTGAAAATGCAAAAGAGTCCATCACTCTTTTGCAGCTTCACATGGCTATTATTCGTGGACAGTCATGAAAAGAACGCTAGTATTTGCGGTTTGGCAGGGCATCGATCGCTTTCTGTCCGAAATAGACGTCTTCTTCAGACTTAATCCATCGCGGAAGTTCTTTGCCTTCTTTATAATCCAGTATCGCTTGCTTTAATTGCGGTCCGAGCAGCGGATTACACTCGATCGTAACGTTCATTTTTCCCTGGGAAATCGCTTCGAAAGCTCCTTTAATGCCGTCGACGCCGATGATTTTGATGTCGGTACCCGGCTTCAGGCCGGCTTCTTCGATGGCTTGAACCGCGCCAAGCGCCATATCGTCGTTGTGTGCATATACGACTTGAATGTTCTTATCTTTTTTCAGATATGCTTCCATCACTTCCTTGCCCTTGGCTCTGGTAAAATCGCCGGTTTGAGAGTAAACGATTTTGTATCCCGCATGGCCTGCAATCGCCTCTTCAAAGCCTTTTTTGCGATCGTTCGCCGCACTCGCGCCGACGGTGCCTTCTAGCTGTACGATATTCACTTTCGCGTCTGCGCCCAACTCTTCAAGCATCCATTTGGCCGCGTTTTGGCCTTCAAGCACAAAGTCGGAGCCTATAAAGGAGGTGTACAGATCTTCATGGCCAGCCGTGATGCTCCGGTCCAGCAGGAACACCGGAATGCCGGCGTCTTTAGCTTCCTTTAACACCGTTTCCCAGCCGGATTCAACAACCGGTGCAAGCCCGATGGCATCTACTTTTTGAGCGATAAAGGAACGGATCGCCTTGATTTGATTTTCCTGTTTTTGCTGCGCATCGGAAAATTTCAATTCAAAGTTCGAATCGTTTTCAAACGTTTCCTTGATGGATGCCGTCTCGGCGTCACGCCAGCCGCTCTCCGCACCGATTTGCGCGAATCCTACGACGATCTTTTTTCCCGCAGGTTTATCCGCCGGCGCTGCATTCGCAGGCTCGTTCGCAGGAGCGGTGTTCCCCCCGTTGGCGTCTTTCCCCGGATTGTTGCTGCTGCAGCCCGCGAAGAAGGCAACAACCATCACCCCCATAAGCAAGGTAAGCAGAAAACTTCTTCTGTTTGTTTTCATATTCCTAGCCCCTCCCCTAAGATTAGTTCCGATGCAACTTCACTATAACGATTTGAATATGGGGTGTATTTACATTTTCGCGTCATTCTTTGCAATTTTCCGATCTATCTTGATCTTGCCGCCGGCTGCCTTTTCCTTCTGCATCACAATCAGTCTTTGCAAGGCCATAAAGAGGAACAGGAGGAACCCGACGGCAATTTTCGTCCACCATGAGCTGAGCGTTCCCTGAAAAATGATCATCGTCTGAATGATGCCGGTACAGAGCACGCCCAGCGTCGGACCGACCAAATAACCGAATCCGCCGGTCAGCAAAATGCCGCCGATGACGCAGGCTGCTATGGCATCCATCTCCATTCCCATCAAATGCAGGGAGTTGCCTGACAGCATATAAAAAGTAAAGACGATGCCGCCAAGCGAGGAGCAAAAGCCGCTTAACGTGTAGACGGCAATCGTGGTACCGGCGGCCGGCAGGCCCATCAGTACGGCCGAGCGTTCACTGCCGCCAAGCGCGTAAACAGCCCTGCCAAAACCGGTGTAACGGCCGACGAATATTGCTGTAAGAACGAATAACAGTGCGATCACGACACTGATCGAAATAAAACCGTCCCCAAACAAGCGAATTTTATAACTGGAAATTTGCGTATAGATTTCGCTCGAAATGACGATGCTATCCGTCCCGATCAAATATGCGAGCCCACGGCCCAAAAACATCCCGGCAAGCGTAACGATCCACGGATGAAGGCCAAATTTGTTGATGAGATATCCTTGACCTGCGCCAAACGCTAGCCCAACCAAAAGCGAAACCGCCATGACCAGATACGCGTTCATGCCTTGATTCAGCAGCGTTGCGGATATCATGCTGACCAAAGCGACGACCGAGGCTACCGACAGATCGATGCCGCCGGTAATAATGACGAAGGCCATGCCTGTGGCTATGATGATTAAGTACGCGTTATCAATAAACAAGTTTAGAAATACTTGCAGGGAGAAGAAGCCGTTATACATCAACGATCCCGTTCCATACAGCATGACCAGAAGGAGCAGCGTCGCCAATATGATGATATGGTTGCTGCCGATTCGAAACCGGAACGAATTCACGACGTTGTCACCTTCCTTTTAGCCGAAATAAGCTTCTGTCTGAACACGTCGGATTGGATCAAACATACTAAAATGACGACGATCGCCTTGACAAGCAGGATCGATTCCGGCGGAACGCCAAGGGAATAGATGGTCGTGGTCAGGCTTTGAATAAAAATAGCGCCTACCACGGTACCGCCAAGGAAAAACCGCCCGCCGCGCATGGAAGTGCCGCCGATAACAACCGCCAGAATGGCGTCAAGCTCGTACCATAAGCCGGCGTTATTCGCATCCGCACTGCTCAGATTGGAACTGTAGATGATACCAGCAGCGGCCGCCAGTAATCCGCTAATGGCGTAAGCCGTCATAAAGATCACCCGCGGCTTGACACCGGCAAACTCGCTGGATTTTCGATTGGCCCCGGTGGATTCCAGAAATAATCCGAACGCTGTTTTTGTTTTGAGCAGATACACCAGAATGAACACAGCGGCAGCGATGTAAACCGCAAAGGGGATGCCAAACAGATACCCTTTGCCGATGTATTCATAACGACCATTTGTCGTTGATAAAATTTGTCCATTGGTAATCAGCTGCGCGATCCCGCGGCCGACCGTAAGCAGAATGAGGGTCGCCACCATCGGCTGGATACCTAGAATCGATACCAGGATCCCGTTCCACAAACCGCACAGCAATCCAATCCCGAGCGCAGTCAGAATTGCCACCCATAGCGGACTGTCTTCCAGCATGAAAATGGCCATGGAGCCGGCGATAGCCAGCACCGAACCGACGGAGATATCGATCCCCTCCGTTGCAATCACAAGCGTCATTCCGATCGCCATCATAATAAGCGGCGTACCGCGGTTAAGTATGTCCACGAGATTGCCGTACAGGTGGCCGTCGATGATATCGACTTTGAAAAAGCCGGGCATAACGATCAAATTGAACAAGTACAACATCGCAAGAGCTAAAAGCGGCCACATGATTTTGTGGCGTGCCGCCTTACGCGCCGGCGCTTCCGGATTTCGCAAACACTTCAGCCCCTTCCGCGATCATTTTCATAATTCGGTTGGCCTTCATCCCTGTGCCGGTAACTTCGCCGATTTGAATGCGGTCGCGCAGGACCATAACCCTGTCGCAGCAACTGACCAATTCCTCCAGTTCAGCGGAAATAATTAAGATAGAAATGCCGGAAGCGGCCAGTCGGAAAATCAGTTTGCGAATTTCCGATTTCGAGCCCACATCGATGCCCCGGGTCGGCTCATCAAGAATAAGCAGCTTGGGCTTCGTCGCCAGCCATCGTGCGAGAATCACCTTTTGCTGATTGCCGCCGCTCAAGTTTTCGATCCTTTGCTCCGTGCCGGGCGTTTTGATGTTCAGCATGTCGATGTACTCCTGAGCGATCTCTTTTTGCTTTTTGACCGGAATGAAAGAGAACAATCCTTTTTTCGCTTGCATGGCCAAGGCGATATTTTCACGGATAGTAAGCTCGCCGACGATCCCCTCCACCTTGCGGTCCTCCGGCAAAAATCCGAGCCCGCTTAGAATCGCTTTCCGGGGATACATCAAGGCGATTTTCTCTCCTTCGAGCTCCAGCACCCCGGTGTCGCTTCTGTCGATCCCGAATATCAAACGCGCCACCTCCGTCCGGCCTGATCCAAGCAGTCCCGCGAGACCAAGCACCTCTCCTTTATGAATGGTCAGGTCAAACGGCTGGATCGAGCCTTTTTTGCTAAGTCCCCTCGCCTGAAGGAATACGTGAGCCTGATTTGGTTTATCGGCTTTTTCACCGGGCAGCTCCTCGGGATCCCATACCCGGCCGATCATATGGGAAACGAGCTGTGTTTTGGGCAGCGCCTCCGTCTCAAATTCGCCGACCAACGTTCCGTTTCGGAGTACCGTGATGCGATCCGTTACTTCGTAGACCTGCTCGAGGAAGTGGGTGACGAACAGGATGCCCATACCTTCCTCTTTCAGCCTGCGCATCGCGGCAAACAACTGCTTCACTTCGTTCGCATCCAAGCTTGAGGTCGGTTCGTCCAATATCAAAATGTCGCTGGAAATATCCACTGCGCGGGCAATGGCCACCATCTGCTGCACGGCAACCGAATACGCGGACAACGGCTGTCTGACATCCATATGCAAATCAAACCTTGCGAGCAGTTCTTCGCTAAGCCGGTTCATCGTGTTCCAATCAATCATGCCCCATTTGCGGGGCTGCCTGCCGACAAATATATTTTCCGCAACGGACAAGTTCGGGCAAAGATTAATCTCTTGATAAACCGTACTGATTCCGAGCTGTTGAGCTTCCAATGGGGATTTGGGATGAATCTCCCTTTCCCGAAGTTTGATCGTCCCGGCGTCCTTTTTATGAACCCCTGTCAGCACTTTGATTAAGGTGGATTTACCCGCGCCGTTTTCTCCCATCAGCGCATGAATCTCCCCTTTCCGCAAGTAAAAGTCTACATCCGATAAAGCCGCCACACCGGGAAATTCCTTCTTGATTCCTTCCATCGCTAAAAGAATATCCGAACCCATATGCTCACCCTCTTTCTATTCTCACGATCTCATTTTAGAAAGTCGGAGGTCTGATTGTATTTAGAATAATAAGTCTTTTTTTAAGCATTTCGGTCTTTCGCATATCGGGTATCGGAAAGAAGTAAGGGCGCCTCTCAAAGAGGGGCGCTTTTGCGGAGCAAAAGTACTGAGGGTATCGGAAAGAAGTCCGACGCCTCTTAAAAAGAGGCGCTTTTGCGGAGCAAAAGTACTGAGGGTATCGGAAAGAAGTCCGACGCCTCTTAAAAAGAGGCGCTTTTGCGGAGCAAAAGTACTGAGTGGAGCCTTAGCCTCCAAAATTGACAAAAAAAGGAACCATGCATAAAAAGCCATGATTCCATCGCGTCGCATTATGGATTTTGTCACTTTTGCGTACCGATCAATTTTTTATGAGCTTGCGCAAGACGTTTGAAATCCGCTTTCTCCACCTTACGGTCATAAGAAAGCAAGCCGTTGATCTCCATTTCAACGTCGGTGATTTGAGTATACACCGCAGCGCTAAGACCCGATGCCTTCAGGTCTTCCAGCTGCTTTATGAAGCTGATATAACGATTGGTCAGTTTCGATACGCTCTCTTGCTCTTCATAGTTGAATACGCTGGAATTCCATTCATGTCCAGGCACTTGCAGACCCAGTCCCCCGTATTCTCCAAGCACCGCCGCCCGTGTATCCGTTGGCTGCGGCATCATCGGCGACGGATAATTATGCGCATCGATGAAATGACCTACGTTTTTATCCGTCCAACCGCTCGCATTATTGATGAGACGTGTCGGATCGTAGCTCATCGCCCAATTGGTTAACCGTTCGGTATCATACTGCCCCCAACCCTCATTAAACACCGTCCAGACGACGATCGAAGGGTGATTGCGGAACTGGTCGATCATTTCTTTGAATTCCTTCTCCAAGTGGGCGCGGTTGTCCGCCGAATCGCCAAATTTGCTCACCTGGTCCTGCCATACGACGACACCCAGCTTATCGGCCCAATAATACCAGCGATCCGGCTCCACTTTCATATGCTTCCGGATCATATTCATGCCGAGCCGTTTTACCGCTTCAATATCGAATTTCATGGCCTCATCGGTTGGCGCCGTATATAACCCGTCCGGCCAATAACCTTGATCCAGCGGCCCGATTTGGAAAATAAACTTGCCGTTAATGAGCGGACGAGTGATGCCGTCAACTTTGCCCAGCTTCACTTCCCGCATACCGAAATAGCTGGACACTTCGTCGACTTTTGCGGTCCCTTTCACCAGGTTCACCTTCAGATCATACAGAAACGGATCATCGGGCCACCACAGTTTCGGATTCGGAATCGGGATGGACAATTCCTTTCCGACGGCCCCGGTCGCACGGGCCACTTCCTTCCCATTCTCCATGACGATGGCTTCAACCGCTTCATCGGTAACCCCGGCGCTTCCCGTTACCTTTAATTTAAGCGAATTGCTCGCAAGATCCGGCGTCATATCCAATCTATCAATGGACGCGGGAGCCACCGGTTCCAGCCACACCGTTTGCCAAATGCCGGACACCGAAGTGTACCAGATCCCGCCTGGGTGGTTTCGTTGTTTGCCAATCGTATATCCGCCGTCATCCGTCGGATCGCTGACATAGACGATTAATTCATTCTCACCGGCCACAAGCTGCTTCGTAATATCGAAGCTAAACCCGGTGTAGCCGCCGCGGTGTTTTCCAACCTCCTGTCCGTTCACATAGACAGTCGCTTCAAAATCTACCGCGCCGAAGTGAAGCTGGACCTGCTTGCCATCCCAATCGGACGGCAGGGTAAATTGGCGTTTGTACCACATCTTGTCTTCATGCCGCTCAAGTCCCGACAATTGCGATTCGACGGCGAACGGCACAAGGATTTTCTCGCTTAACGTCTTACCCGTTGGAAGCGTCGTTTGCTTGCTTGCGCTCTCAAACTCCCATTCACCGTTCAGATTGAGCCACTGGTCGCGAACCAGCTGCGGACGCGGATATTCAGGCAATACATTGTTTTTGTCCACGTTGTCCGCCCAAGGGGATTGGATTAAAAACTCGGAATGATTCGCCACCTTCGTGCCCACGAATGCGGATAAGGACTGGCCGTCCGCTTTCTTAATTTTGCCTTGTCCGTCATAGGTCACAATGATCGACTGATCCGGTTTATAAACGGGAACATCCCACTTCAATCGAAGAACAGACGGGTCATCCGGTTTTAAGGTGACGCTTGTCGGAATATGAGTGCGACGCCCTGCAGTCAATGTGAAATGCTTCGCTGCCGCCTTAGGAACGGTTTGCAGCTTGCTGCTGAACTGCAGCTCGGCTTGCAGGCCGTCTTGCAGAATGATGCTTTGTTTCGGACTGTGGTTTACATACCCCACCGGCAATGAAAATGCCTCCTCAGGCACCGCTTGCTTTTGCAATGTGGAGTTGGACCATTTCAATTGAATGTATGCCCCGCCATAGTCCTGAAAAAACTCTAATTTAAAGCTGACTTTCTTGCCGGCTTCCAAACGAATGGGGGCGCTCGTCTGCTCGATGTCCCAATCATTCACCCAATGGTCGATCGCCAGCTGATCATCCACCCATAGGCGGAACCCATTGTCTGCTTTAATATAGAACTTGTAATCATCGGTCACCGGTGCCGTCAGCTGCCCCGTCCAACGGACCGCATTATATTCATCCTGCCCTGTAAGCGCTTTTAGAATTGGTTTTATATCATCAAAATCAATATTGGCATCAACCGTCGTATTCTTCAGCTCTTTGAAATCGAATTGTCCTTTTCCCGAGGTTGTGTAATACTCTGCTATTAAACCTTGGCTTTCCGAACTATCGCTACGTTGATCGTTCCCTGCAAAAACCGTGGACACGCCGAAAACCTGCAAGATCATGATCAAGGACATCATTAGTGAAACAGTACGCATTTTCATATGTTTCAGCTTCCTTTCCTGATTCTTGATTTGACGTGCAATGGTAGAAACATGACGCTCATCCGTTGGCTACATTTATTCCCCCCTTCCTGTAAGAAGTATTTTACAAGGAAACATGTGGAATGTATTTGTAAAATTAGGTTAATAGTTGCAATTTTCCGCAGTGTTTCCCATTCGCTTGCAAAAGTTTAGATCATGCCCCCTATCGATCCAGGGTGGTATATTTACAGAAGCCAAAACTTATTGAAGCACCGACCAGCTAAGCCCGCCGTCCCCTGTGGCCGCCGTCCCTCCGTAGAACCGCAGCCAACCGTGTTTCGCATCGGCGAAGTAGAGTCCGCTTGCGTCGCTAACGCCGGACGACTTGGGAATCGGATGATCCGTCCACACTTTCCCGCCGTCGGCCGTTGCAAGCAGATGAGTCATGCTTCCCGACGCATTCGTCTCTCCGAAAACGATGTATCCATGACGTGGATCCGCGAAGGCGATCGCTTCCGGAAACCAGCTCTTGGGCAGCGTAAGCGTTTTCCGCACCGATTGTTCGTTCAGCCGAAACAAAACCGGACCATGCTCCCGATCTCCCATCTGTGCCATCCATCCCTCCTTCGGAGCAATAAAAAATGCCTTCGTTCCCGAACCGTTACCTTCCAAAGGTTTTGCTTGCTTCCAGGTCTCCCCGCCGTCCGAAGTGCGCCAGACGTTTTTTTCCTGGCTGCTGGCAACAAGCACGCCTTGTTTTTGGTCATAAAAACGAAAAAATGAAATATCTGAAACCCCGCTCAGGTCTTGAAGCGAAGGTCCTTCAACAGGCGTCCAGCTTTTCCCCTCGTCCGATGTCTTCAGCAGAACATGATGCGGCTCATGCTCGCGAAATGCGACAACGTAACCTTCCTTTTTATTGATGAAGCTGACGTTTTCCAATCGCAGGTAACCGTCGACTCGGCCTAATATGTTCCAGCTTGCTCCGCCGTCAACGGTTTGCAGCACCACGTTGTTGTCCGGCAGCGTTCCTACGGCATACCCCAAGGACGAGTCGATCATGGAGACGTCCCCGATCGGCCGCACCGCCGGATAAGTTTGCTTCCATGTTTTCCCGCCGTCCGCGGAATGAAGCAGGAAGCCCGATTCATTGACGCCGTCCGCGGCAGCCCATATGTCCTTGGGGCTTAACATTTGCACCTGATTGACGGCAACGGCGTGATTTGGTGCCACGCTCGCAAAGCTTTTGCCCCCGTCATGAGTAATCCAAATTCCGCCTTCGATCGGACCGGCGCCGGGATGAAGCGACATCACTCCCGTATCGGCGTCCGCAAGCCGGATATCGGTTGGCGTCGGGCGCCCCGTGCGCTGCGCGCTCATTTTCGCCCAATGTTCGCCGCCGTCCGTCGTTCGGTACAGCTCTCCACTTAACATGCCTTCTTCGTTCGTCAGCAGCCAGCCGATGCGTTCGTCCTTAAAATCGATGCCCAAGCTCGACAGCGGCGAATTTTCCCCCGTAAGCTCCAGCTGTTTCCGCCAGGTTCGGGCGCCGTCCGTCGTTTTCAAAACGGCCAGCTTGCCCGCATCCCCACCGACAGTGCCCACGACGTAGCCGATCCGCTCGCTTGGAAAGTTTACATAAAGCGGAATGAAATGTTTGACGCCGAACGAAACCTGATCAAAATGAACGCCGCCGTCGCGGGTAACGAATAAGCGGCCGTTGGCCAGCATCACCCCGTTTTTCGGGCTGTCAAAAGACAATCTGCGCGTATTCAAAAAACCATGGCTGTTGTCTTCCTGCGAAGCGGCCTGCCATAATGCCGTCCAGGTTTTCCCTCCGTCTTTCGTGCGGATGAGCCGGATGGTTTTGCACACGGTCGTTCCCTTGGCGCTGCACCCGTCTTGAACCAGCACCCAGCCGGTTTGCCGGTCGATGAAATCGAGTCCCAAGACAAGCTCTCCAGGCATTTTTGTCGCTTCCCACTGGGCGCCGCCGTCCGTCGTGGAAATGAGCGACAGCGATTTGGCATACACCTGATTCACGGCAAAACCCGTATCGGCGTTCACAAAATCCATGGCCGGAATTTCATACAGGCTTGAACCCGGTTCAATTTTAACGGGAGCGCCCTTTTTCATTACCGATTTGGGGCTGGCCTCAACGGGGACGCCTTGCGTTCCGGATGTTATTGCAACGTTCCCGGTCGCTGTCGCCGCAGATTGCAAAGCGGAAGGGTTGTCCCCTGAAGCGGCCGTTTGCCCGGAGCCGCCGAATGCGCATCCCGGCAACATTAACGCGAATATAAGCAGGACGAAGGCCGCCCGCATGGATCGTTTCGTTTTTTTCATATGTACCTCCTTAACGTCCCGATGGATGAATTTTTCTTTCATTATAAATTCGATGCCCTCGGCAAGATGTTAAGGATTCGTTGCAAACCGGAGTCAATTTGGTCTTTTTTGGACGACCCACCATCCCCCCAAGACGGCAAAAGAAAGCCAAAACAACACGATGTACGCGTTAAAATAAAGCGAGTTTGTGTACATGTTGACAAGCCCGAGCGACCGGATGGCAGGCTCGTCGTCGCCGCGAAGGGAAATCAGCGCATGCTTGACTTTGCGCAGCTGGAGAAAAAGGGCCAGCAGCAATGCCGCAACTGACAAACCGGGGACCAGAAGGTGATAGGACGGTTTGGCGATGTAGTCCTGCAGCATATCGAAATAACGCACCGCGACCACGAACGTCATCAGCATCAGCAGCAATAAGGAAACGAAACCCGGAACAAGCAGCATCCCGCCCGGATTGGCGTTCCCCGAAGAAGCGGAACCGCTGCCGACCGCCGTAAAAAATTCGACCAGGAAAACCAGCAGGACGTTGACGGCAAGCAGCAAAGCACAGGTCATCCATGTTTTGGCGGACATGGGCGTCCTCCTTCCTTTTTCTCAAATGATAAATGGTCTGTACAAAAAAGAAGCCTGTCGGGATTGTATGCTGGCGCAGCCTCCCTTGGGCTTCTTATGATGATTCGTCTAATGCATCGTACGGTCTTGTCCATCAACATATTTCCCGTAGTCGGGAACGGCGACTTCGTCAAAGCGGACGACAAGCTCATGCAGGCCTTCCGCCAGTTCTTGGCCGGAAACCGGCTTTCCGTGCCCTGTCAGCGCATCGTGCGGCTTCAGCGCTTCCAGCTTTTGGACCGACGTTTTGGCTGCCGCCCAATCCGTCGTGAAATAGCGGGGCGGTCCGCTGATCTCCATCTTTTGCGTGAGCACGCTGTACAACTGATCCTGCCGGACCGTCACAAATGCGTCGCCCGCGATCAGCATCCGGTCCCGCTCCCTGAAAAACGAAACATGTCCCGGCGAATGCCCCGGCGTGTGCAGCCAGCGGAATTCCTCCAGCCCGGGAACCGTACCGTCATCCGGCAGAGGCCGGACCCAGGAGCCAAGGCTAAGCGGTTCATTCGGAAAAACGAAGGACAGCTTGGCCAACAGCCCGCCTTCCACCGACGGATCGGGGTTCGGGTAGCTTTTTTCTCCCGTTAAGTACGGAATCTCCTCCGGATGGGCGTAAACGGGAACCTGCCACTCCCGAATCAAATCCACGAGGCCGCCGACATGGTCAAAATGCGCGTGGGTCAAAAGGATCGCTGCCGGACGGGAATGCCGCCCGAAACGCTGCCGCGTCATTTCCAAAATGTCGTCCGCCGATTCCGGCATGCCCGCATCGATCAGCACAAACGACGATTGGCCCGGCACGCCGACGGCCGCGAGATTGACGATCTGCGTCGTAAATGCGTACACGTCGTCTTTGATCTGAACGCCCTGGCCGCTGGCGACGGAAAAAGCGGGTATGTAACGATAATCTTCGCCGTCATGAATGTGCTCTTGGTTTTTCGTATCCATATTCAGACCTCTTTTCAGCAAATTGCCAGTCTCATATGAATATCATGTCATGAACGGCAAAGTTTATTCTTTGGAGGCCGGTATGCCGGTTCTTTTTCGGATCCTCGCTTTCAAGTGCCAAATCGTTGCCGCGCCGGAAACGGCGCAAATCAAAACGCCCACGGAAAGAAAAAGCTCCGGAAGTCCGAAAGCGGACGCCCAATAAGCTCCGTACATGACGCCGAAAGGAGTTACGGCCTTGGTCAAGAGCGACTTGGTGGAGAGCACCTGCCCCAGGAGCGATGCCGGAACCATCCTGTAATAAATCATGCTGCTGTACACGTTCCAAAACGGCATGGCCGCTCCTGCCGCCGCTTCGATGAGGACCGCCGCCGTCAGGTTTGTCATCACGCCGAGCAGAATGTACGTAACTCCGCCGGCGAAAAGCGCCGCGCTCATCACGGCGCCCAATTGTGCGCCAGGCTCGCGCAGCCGCCCGACGAGCATGCTGCCGCAAACGTATCCGAGCGGGAAAGCGGCGGTAAACACCCCGTATTCCAGCGAGCCGCCGCTCAGTATCTCCGTGACATAAGGCAAATACATGGCTTGCGTGGCACAAACGCCAAAGCTTGTAACCGAAACGAGAGCTGCCAGTTCATATAGCACCTTATTCGATCGATAGACCCGAATTCCCTGCAAAAAGCTGCTTTTCCACGTCCGTTTTTCCCCATCGGTATGGGGTAGTTCTGCAATGAATGCCGCGGGAAGCCATGACGCAAAAAACAAAAGGGCCAGCAAGGACAGCAGCATTTCCGGCGCCAACACGCGGGTAAGAAGCCCGGCTGCCGGCAGCGCGACAACCCGAATCAGCTGCACCATGCCCGAGACGGACGCATTGACGCGCACCAGCTTGTCCGGAGCGGCGAGCTTCGGCATGATCGCTCCCGCCGCCGCGTCGTAAACCTGCAAGGAGCTGAGGAACGACCCGATCAATAATACATATGCTTCCCTCTGGCCCGCTATCCACATCGCGCACACAAATGCATATGCCGATCCGCGGATCGTTTCGGACGCCCGCATCACGACCGTACGTTTCCAGCGGTCGATCCAAGGACCGGCGAGCCACTGCACCAACCATTGGCCCGATAAGCTGAGCAGCCACAGCCCGCCCATCGCGGCTTTCGAGCCGGTCAAATCGTACAACATCCAAGACAATACAAACGTGCCCGCTGCAGCCGCAAAAGCCGAGCGCATCTGATCGAAACATAACCAGCCGAGGCTGCGGTTCAACGTATCGCCCACCGATTCAGCTCTCCTTTTTACGCAAATGTCATTCCTCCAATCCCAAAAAACCGCGCAGCTCCTTCGCGTGATGGTCCAGCGAGCCCGGATTCCATGCGTAGCTGCCGCCCTGAACGCGCACCAATCCCGCGCTGCGCAAAATCGCCAAATGATGATGCACGTTGGTTTTGCCCGTGTTGAGCAATTCGGTAAGCTCCTTCAGGGACCGGCTCTGTTCGGAAATGAGCTTTAATGCCCGCAGCCGCTTGTCGTCGCCCAAAGCCTTGTATAGTTGAACCAGCCTGCCGGGCGGTTCGTACGGATCTGTGTCGCCGTTCAGGTTGGAGTCGCTGACGGGGTAATAATAAATTTGCGTGTCTTCCATGTTGGCCTCGATCGTCCACGGACGATAAATGACATGCGGAATGAGCATGACCTTGCTCACGCCCGCTTCCGGTTTGTATTCGACGCCCGCGGCCCGCAGCACCACCTCTTCCGGCGAGCCCTTTTCCAGCCAAGCCTTTTTTTCGGCCAAATCCCGTTCCAAAATCCGTTTGTTCTCCGCAGCGTCCTTCTCCCCGATTTCTTTCTCCCATAACCGAAGCAAATCGGCGAGATGATGTTTCAAACGGCTTGCCCCATATCGGCTGACCGCCCGGATCATGTCCGGAAAGAAAGCATGCACCCGGCATGCTTCGATCAACGCATCGACCGCTTCCTTGTCGCCTTGGGCCGCTTGCATCCGGAGCGCTTCCTCGCCGCGTCCCAAATACGGAAGGACCATATAATTGAAATCTTCATCCCGCATGGGAAACACCCGATCGGCAACATCCCCGGGCGAAGCAAATGAATCGGCATGCAGCAGTTGAAGCAGCATTTTCCACGTTTGATGTTTTTGGCAAAAGTCCAGCTCCCGGTTCAGATCGGCGGACGCCTCCTCCCGAAGCTGCCGCCAATACGACGCAGGCTTGTCCATGGCATCGTGAAGCTTGGGGTAGGTCATCGCTGCGATGCCAAGCGCGTATTCGAAAAGCAGCGAAGCATTCAGCTCGACTTGATAGGTATTCCGTTTAAACGACGCGTCAAAAACATGCATGAGTATCCTCTCTTTCGTTTTTGTTCCAATTCGTGTTTGTTTTATTTATTTTTCGTTTCGGTTTTATTCCATTCTATATTTTTAGAATTAAATATTCAATATATTTTTAACTAATAAATCTAAATATTTTTTACGAACGGACCCAAAAAATCACTACCCGATGACATCCTTAGACGTTTCCTGCAAACAATCCCGAACAAAACCAAAAGCCATGGAATGCACAGCGTGGAAATAACGCGTGCGTCCATGGCTTTTTGGTTTGGAGTGAAGCTAATAAAGGTTGCCGGCCTGACAAAGTTTGTCATGCGGCGCCCTTATCCCAAGTCGAAATCGCTGAAATCCGGCCGCTTGCCATCGAATTTTGCGCTCGCCCGGGAAATGAACCCCGGGTCACCTTGGGTTGTATTCAAATGCAATCTTCACGGGTGTCGACATTCCATCCATCGAGAGATAAGCTTCGTTAGTTCCCTTTAAATTACCAACGAGCTTGATTATAAATTGGAAACGTCCTGTTTCCGTGCTTGTCGTCTGGCCTTGATAAAGGACCTTCCCTTTGGAATCGACGATTTTTAAATTTACTTTGGATGGGCCGCCATTCATCACCAGACCGTCGATCGTCAATTTCCCCGCAGCGACATCCGCCACAGCTCTTGTGCCGTCGATCGCAGTTACCGCATCGCCTCCCGAAAGATGATATACGCCAAATTCATAGAAGGAATATCCGTATTCCGTATTTCTTTGAACGCCTTGGAATTTGACGTATCTGGCTTTAACCGGATCAAAATGAACGGTTTCTTTCCCCGCTTGTGCCGTAATGATTCCGTCATTATCCTTGATCACACTGGTCCAATGCTGATTGTCATCGGAAACAAGTAATTTGTACGTTTTAGCCCGGGCATTCTCCCAGTCGATTCTGACCGTATCGAATTCTTTGGATTCGCCAAGATCGACCTGGAACCAGGTGTCATCAACATAGCCGCTCGACCATCTTGTCGAAGAGAATCCGTCTACCGCTTTTTCCGGCGCCAATCTCTCTAGGGAGCCTTCTACGGATGAAGCCGTTGCCGGTTTACTTTCCGCCAGATTACCGATAAGGCTATAAACTTCTTCTTTCAGCGCAGCGTACGCCGTATCCGATATAATATGGTCTGCAGACAATTGATCCAGCTTCACGTTGAAGCCTTTTAAGTATTTGTCAAACTGCGCTGCATCTGTTCCTTCATTACGTTTCATCAGTTCCAGATAATTATTAAGCGACCGAGGGGCTTCGACTGTCGTGAACTGATTCTGTTCGGCGAATCGGTTCACATTAGCTTTCATCGTGTCGGCGTTCGCTACCGCTCTGATGATGTAAGTCGTCGTCTTGGATTTGGCAGCAGCCACGGTGACGACCAATTGATGTTTACCCGGTTTTCCCGCCAGATTAATCGGTGTTCCCTGGGTGTAAGGATTGCCGTCGAGCATGGCCGTTACCTTCGCCAATCCGCTTCCATCGTCGTCTTTGATTTTCCACGTAATCTGCAGGGTTTCCGTATCCGGTATTTCCAAATCGCCATTTAACGTTTGTCCGTTGATGATGATTTCCGCTTCCGGCGCCGGGCTATCGTGGACAACGTATGTTCCGTTCAAATATTGATACAGCCAGTCATACATTAAACGCAAACTTGGATCCTTGCTCACCCCTAAGTTGTAAACGGCATTATTTCCTTGGTAATAAGCTCTGAAGCCATTTTGCATCAAACCGGTTGTGGCGCCGCTGTTCAAGTAGTCGATAAAACGCTCGCGGAGTACGGCGTCCGTCAACATCCCGTCATCAAACTCGACTTCGTTCCCCATCCCGTACCGTTTTGCATTATTCGCGGCATCTTCCAGACGGTCAACATCCATTCCACCGAAAAAGTAGTTCGGCTGGTAGGCAGCAGCATCCATGCCGACGTCTTTCCACATATACATTTTGTAAGCTAAAGAATGAGGAATCCAGAACACCTTCAAGTTCATGGCATGCACTTTTTCCGTCATCATGCGAGCATCGTCTGGTCCCGATTCACCTACATCGATTTGCTCCGGCAGCCAGTACATTCCGACAAGTTCAAGATTGGAGTAGTTCGCCGCCTGCCATCTTTGCTGGACCTGATCCAGCCACCACTGTATCGCTTTTCCCCTGTTTTCAAGCGCTTTAGCTCTGCCGACGACGGATTCGTTAAAGTTCAAGGAACCGGTACCGTCAACGTCGCCAAAATCGGTTAAAGATCCCCCTGGATTCGGAATCATTAACACAACCTTCTCTTTATGATCAGGCTGGTTCAGCTTGGCTCCGACTTCCTTGGTAGCCTCATTCAAATTCTGCATATCCCCCGTGGCTGCAAATGTTTTATCCAAATACCATTTCCAATCCCCAAGGTTCGTTTGCCCAAGGCCGAAATCACGGCCGGCAGGTGAAGCAAGCCCGAGATATAGAATGCCGTCAAAAAGCCAATCGGTAGGCTCGCCTTCCTTATTGACATAACTGATATTAGGAATAATCCGCTCCTTACTCCAATCACCTAAACCATTTGCATACTGTCCGTTATACAGCAGATTCAAATTCCGGATACCAGCTGTCGCTTCGCCCGGCTCCAAAAAATGAGGCTGCTCGGTTGGAACGGTTACTGCCCCGTCGACCTTACCGTCCGTACCCATAATTTCGATTTCATCAATGTACTCCCATAACGATTGATGCATCGTAAAGATGACTTTAACGTAACGGGCATAAGCCAGCTTGCCATCCGTTTTCCCGCCATTGATTCCGTCCCGGCTGCCGTCCCATGTGAAGGTCTCCTGTCTAGGCGGCCCTGACCCCCAGAGCAGCTGGGTGGCGTTATGAGAAAGCAATCCCCAATTCTCCTTATCGTCGGAGACATACATCGAGACCTCTAACGGCACGAGGATGGAGTTCGTAGGGAAATCTTGGAAAAAGTGAGCTGAAATCTTGGCGATCGACTTTTCCTGACCCAAATCGAACACGACTTCACGTGCTTTTCCGCGCACATGTCCTACCCAAGCCGGATCATTCATATCCAACTTGCCATATTTTCCATCCGTAAGCTTATAGCCGTCGTCCGGATGCGATGCGTCCGGCGCTTCGGACCATTCATACGCAAGCCCTGCCGCGAGATTGCGGAGTTTCGTCTGCTCCGCGTCCGTTGGCGCCGTCGACGGGTTGGCGTCGGGGGCTTGATTGGCTTGATCCACAAACGGCTGTCCGGCATCGGCCGGTTGATCCGATAGGGCTTGCAAGCTTCCCGCATCATTCCCTGCCTGCTGTCCGGCATTTCCCGCCTCCGCCGCGCTTTGGTCCGGAACGCCCGGATCTGCCTGCGCCGCGGACATCGGGGCCGTCAACAAAGCTGCGGCGATCAGGACGGAACCCCATTTTTTACAATTCAAATTCATCAAGGCCAGCTCCTTTTTCGATTTTTTCGAGTACAGAAATACTTGCATCTGGTAAGACTTTTTTTCCTGTTTCGGGTGATGCTCGCCGGATCCCCCCCCTTTCGCAAACTCAGGCGGAAAACCACCTTTGAAAGCACTTTCATTTTCTCTACTGTAGGGAAATTCAGTCCCGCTTGAAATAGATAAATATTGATAATTCATATACATTTGTTTACTATCCCGCATTTTAACGGCAAGAACAGGCTTTTTACTTTGTTTGGAATATCCATCCGTTTCGGAACACAGAAGGCACGCACGCTGAAAACCATGCATACCATATGTTTCACTTCTAAGCCAATTTTAGGGAGATACCCGGAATTCATTGGATATACAGTAAAAAAGGCCCTGCCCGAAAGGACAAGACCTAAAAAGAAAAACAGCAACTCACGCCTGTTGATTATCCAATAAATGCTAGAAAAAGCTGTTTGTACCCCTACAAACACCGAAACGAGGCGACCTCATGAAAAAGTCTACCATGTTCCAGTCTATGTTTCCATCTGTTCTTTCCCGAGAGGAAGTGGCTACAGTCAGTGAATTAATCGGATATTCTTCACCGTATACACTTTACTGGAATATTGGACGCAAGCCGCTTTCTAATAAATCACCGAAAATTCGCCTTTGATCCGGGATATAATCTGTCAATTATGGATCGAAATGCTCGTTCTCAAAACAGCATCGCTCGTTATCTTTGACGATGGACATGACATTAAATTCGGGTTGTTACGAATCTAAAAACAATTTCAGCAGAATAGATTGAAGAGATTTACAAATCTCGCTGCTGTTTTCTCGCTGGATTAAACAACATCTGAATGTTTCAACCCTTTTTGGCACGTCCGAAAATGCAGTCAACTGCACACTCTATGCTGCTTTGCAGCTTTCGTCCCCTCCAAGCCATAATCATTAACTGAAGCTCGCTTGTTCCTAAGCATGCTATGCATAGCGATAAGGCTATAAAAATTTATACCATTATATGGTTGATTATAGTATATATTTAGTATATTATACAATTGTATCCACATTAACCTAAGGAGGTAATAAAATGAACAAAAAGGTAAAAATATTATCAGTTGCTCTTTGCAGTTCTTTGGCTATCGCATCCCTGGCTCCAGTTGCACTCGCTTCTGAGGCAACACCTTCTCTTTCGGTCGAACTTCAAAAAGGAGAAATTAATCCTGATCAAAGGACAATCGTGTTGGGGAAAGATGAATTTTCTTCAAAAATTTTAAACTCTATTGAGGCAATGACGCCATACGTAAGTAAAGGGCAGGATAATCTTTATCACATTGATCCAGCTGCACAAAATATTGTCGATCAAGATGTTTACGAACATTTTGCAACAGGGGTTCAAAACTTGAATGTTGCTCTCAATGGTGATGTTTCCAAAAGTGGCAGCTCATTGAACTTGAATGCTGTTCTTAACAGTGAAGTTTCCGGAAGTAACAGCTCTGTAATAACACCGTATGTATTTAGTAACACTTACTGGTGGGGAGTAGCAATTACTTTTGATAACGAGGAAACAATACGAATGGTTTACTCTCTGAATCAAACAGCACAGGTTGCAGTAATTCTAGCAGCAATAGCCGCCTTCATTCCTTCTGGTCAATTGGGTGCTGTTGTAGCAGCAATTGAGGGTGCAGGCGCTACAATGATTGCTAATTCCATGAGTTATCATAATAATGGTAAAGGTGTCACTTTGAATATCCATTGGCTCCCTATTACATACTTTGAAGTGACAACAAATCAAGGCTGAAGTATACTGTTAAAAGAAAGGAGGAGATATTTATGGTCACAGCATTGACAACTATATTACTCTTTCTTTTAATTCCTACAATTATTTTGGTAACATTCGTTAAATTCGCATTCAAAAATGATAAGAAGAAGACAAATTATGTTCTTTCTGGTATTACAGTTACCGCAATTATTTTGGCTTTAATAAACTCATTAATAACTAATTCGTTTAATCAAAGTAATATTACCGTCTTTTTACTTCTTATTATTACAGTGATCATTTCTTTCCGTGTTAACAGTAAGAAAAGAAACAATAACTAAAAGAAAGCCCTTAGCCGCGGTGGTAAAGACCCCATTTAGTTGACGGACATTAAAAAACCACTCAGATTGCAAACTGGCGCCAGTAGTCTGATCTTGCCCCCGTCAAGTAGACAGTATTAAAACTGAAGTCATTAAGCAGCCTTAGTTCGGTACTCCACAGGACTAAGGTTGTTTAGTTTTGCTTGGAACCTGTCGTAATTGTAAAACCGTATGTA